>CAMNNM010000001.1 GCA_946545425.1 uncultured Blautia sp.
AGCGGAACATCTCCGGTTCCGGGCGGCATATCCACAAACAGATAATCCAGATCGCCCCACGCCACGTCTGTCCAGAACTGCTTTACCATACCGGCCAGGATCGGTCCTCTCCAGATGACAGGCGTGTCTTCGGTAGGCAGAAGCAGATTGATCGACATGATCTTGATCCCGTTGCGTGATACAAGGGGATTGATGGCTCCCTCAACGCCCGTCGCAGGTCCTTTCACGCCGTACATTCTTGCAATGGACGGTCCTGTGATATCGGCATCCATGATTCCAACCTTATACCCCTTTGCCGCCATCATATTGGCAAGTGATCCGGTTACAAAGGACTTGCCGACTCCGCCTTTTCCGCTGATGATTCCGATCACATGTCCGATATGAGATCCGGCATTCAGTTCTGCTTTCAGACTGTCCGCTTTATTCTTTGAGTTTCCGTCTGACATGATTGTACTCCTTTTGATGATACTCGGCAGCATTCTGAATGCAGCCGGCATGTCTTATTGTAGACGCGGTACCTGTTTTTGTCAATTCTTCCCATAAATGGTGCGGTTCCCTGTCTCAATTTCTCTTACCTTTTTTCGGTGTATGAATTGCATGTACCCGGAAACTGTCGTACAATAGTTGATACAACCCTGCAGAGGGGCTGCCGCAAAAGAGAACAGTCGACAGGACAGACAAATGGAGGAACAGATGGAATTACTGAAGCAGAGAATTCTGAAGGACGGCACGGTAAAGCCGGGCAATATTCTGAAGGTAGACAGCTTTCTGAATCATCAGATGGATATCGGTTTTCTGAATGAGATCGGAAAGGAATTCAAAAGACGGTTTGAAGGGCAGCCGATCAACAAGATTCTTACGATTGAGGCATCGGGCATCGCCATTGCATGCATTGCCGCTCAGTACTTCGATGCACCTGTAGTTTTCGCCAAGAAAGCCCAGAGCCTTAACCTGGACGGCGAAATGTTTACCACAAAGGTAAAGTCCTATACGCACAACCGGACCTATGATGTCATTCTTTCCAAAAAGTTTCTTGGTCCGGAAGATCATGTTCTTCTGATCGATGATTTCCTGGCGAACGGAGAAGCGCTTCTGGGTCTGATCGATATCGTGAAGGAATCCGGAGCCGTTCTTGAGGGTGCCGGCATCGTGATCGAGAAGGGTTTTCAGCCGGGTGGTAAGAAGATCCGGGATATGGGGATCCATCTGGAGTCGCTGGCGATCATTGAGTCCATGACGGAGGATTCGCTGACGTTTGCGTAATAAAAAAATACCTGTGAAAAAACTGGCTTGAACATAACAGTTTTTTCACAGGCTCTTTTTTAATCTTCCGGTTTCTGAGTCGGGGTTGGGTCTGCTTTGGCGGGTTTTTCCCTGGGGGTATCGCTGTCGGCGGCACCGGATGAAGGCGCGGGCGTTGGCGTAATTGTTGGCGCCGGCGTTCCGCTTGCCCCTGGTTCCGGAGTCGGAGAGAGCTGTATCCTCAGTTCTGCTTCCGTAAAGTAACCGTTGTCCGCAAGCATTTCATAATTATCCTGGTCGATCACTTCGGTGTCCACAAAGATCGTGCTGACAATTTTTACTCCATTGTCGTACATTTCATAATCCGAAATTTCCGGATCTTCGCTCCCCTTCAGCAGCGTATGCACCGTCTCGGCACATTTCTGCGCAAGTATCCTGTTGTCCAGGAATACGGCAGACCCGATCGAACCTGAGGCGATTTTCTTGATCGTCTCAAGCTTGCGTCCTGCTGTGGTGATATAGGGCAGTTTTTCTTCTTCCCTGAGATCCTTCAGAATTTCAATGGCATAGTCCTCGTCCGCAGTAATAAGGATATCCGGCACTCCGCCTTTATAAAATTCGGTACGGATCTTCTCAAACCGGTCCGCGGCACTTTTTTTATCGGAATCCATGACGGCAGTCTCGTCAAAGGACATAAGACCTGACGGTATGGAAAGAACGCCCTTTTCTATTGCAGGCTCCAGGACTTCCATCAGTCCGTTGTAGAAGAACAAAGACTGAATGCTGTCAGGCGCGCCCATCAGCATCTCCATTTTGAGAGGCCGGACAACCGGCGCCGTGCTTTCCTGTGAAATGCCCATGGCGGCAAGGATCTTTTCGCCAGCCTGGTTTCCCACCGACCTGGCGTTAAAAGCCATATAGTAATCCAGATCGCCCGTATCCATGATCAGGGTATCGTAAGAAAATACAGGAACCGATTTCTCATCCGCAGCCACAAGCTCATCGCCAAGAGAATAAGCATCAACGGGTGCAATGACAAGCGCCGACACGTCCTGCTCCAGCAGTTCTCTGAACTGCTGCTTCTGAAGATCGGCGTCATTCTCTGCATATTGGATCAGCGGTAAAAATCCATAATCATCCAGCTTGATCTGCATTCCGGCCGCATCGATTCTCCACCTTGCATCCCACTGCTCGGAAGGAAGAAGGATTCCGATCTTTTCTGCATTTTCCGGATCAACCTGCTCCGGGACATCCGTTTCGGCATCCGTATCTGCACCGTTTCCCTGCTGTTCTGTCTCCTTACTCTCGCCCGCGTCCTTTGTTGCCCGGCTTCTGCTGCATGCCGTTGAAAAAACAAGCATGGATGTCAGCGACATCAGAAGCACGAATTTCCATCTGTTCATATATAAACCTTTCACTTATCCGTCTTATACCTGCGCGCCAGCTGTTTCAGGTATTCACGGTATGCCTGCGACACCTTTCGTGGTTTCAGGATCTGGATATCTTCTCCCATAGCCGTGATCCAGCCGAAAAACACTTTGTCGTCACGGAGCGGTACCACGGCCACACTTACCCCGTCACGATCCTTAACGGAAATATTCGACCCGAAAAACTCTCTTGCAGCTTCCTCCCCCGCAGGCGTACAGGACAATTTCATCTGTTTTCCGCTGTCGGAAGCAGCCGGAAGATTTCCGGTATGCATCCATGCCTGTTCGTCGCCTCCGTCCTCAGTACGATCGCCGGAGGTCTCCTGGGCTCTATCTGCTTCCAGCTGCTGTCCGTTATCCGGTACCTGAGCAGCGGCAGAACGCACAGAAAACCCTCCATTTACCATCTCGCCTGCATTGGCGACATAATAACCGGAAGGTCTTTCCCTTTTGTACTGAATATCCATACCAAATAAACGAAGAGCCTCCATGTCGTCATAAATACTCTTACGTTCTGCCCGAATTCCCTTATCCTGTAATCTGTCAATAATCTCCTGCATCGAGATCGTATGATTCTCCCCTGTTTCACACATCATCTGCAGCAGAAAAAGGACTTTCGCTTTCTGATTATTATATTTCGCCATTTTTTCCCCTTATTCTATATCTTTTCTTTCCCCACAGTCATACATGTAAATTACTCAATTGTACAATACACAAAAAGAATTCAGAATATCGTTAAAAAAAGTGTCAAAAGCCCCTTCTGCCTTTGGCACATCCGCATCCGTCCATACTGCCCGGATTATTCTTCTCCTTTCCGCAAAGTCTCTTGTACTTTCGAGGTAAATTTATTATACAAAAGCCTACCTGACTTTTCAAGTATTTTCAGAAGGAAACTTTTTTCGGACAAGAAATATGCATTGCCATATTTCATAGTGTAAAAAAAGGACTGCTTCAAGCAGTCCCTTTTTTACGCGATGATCAGACCAGTTCAAGAACGACCATCATAGCGGCGTCACCGCGGCGCGGTCCGATCTTGACGATTCTTGTATAACCACCATTACGGTTTACATATTTCGGTGCGATCTCGCTGAACATCTTCTCGACCATGTCAACATACTTGGTGTTTTTCTTGCGGCCGGCTCCCTTTTCGGGAACTTCCTTGACCGGATAGAAAACCTTCAGCATCTGACGGCGTGCATGCAGTCTGGAAGGAGAATCCTTTTTGATCTGTTTCTGAACTTCATCATAAACAGTCTTCTTCTTGCCGTCTACAACTTCCTTTACACGTTTTCCGTCGGCGTCCTTGCGCGGAACCTTTGCGGTAACGGTAACGTTCTCAAAGTTGTCTTTCTCACGTACGGCAGATGCGATCAGGCCTTCCGCGATCTTTCTGACTTCCTTTGCCTTTGTCTCAGTCGTAACGATCCTGCCTCTGTAAAGAAGCATGGTTACCTGGTTCCTGAGAAGCGCTTTTCTCTGATCTGATGTTCTTCCTAATTTTCTATACTTTGCCATATTTTCCTCCAATTCCGGGACGGAAAGACACGCTTGTTCGGACTTACTGTCTGTCCGCCGGCTCCCGGATCCATTTTTCTTACACAGACACGCTGGTTACGGACTTACTGTCTGTATAGCCAATAATTATTCTTCTGACGGTTTCAGCTGAAGTCCAAGCTCTTTGAGCTTCGAGAGCACCTCTTCGAGAGATTTGCGTCCGAGGTTGCGCACCTTCATCATGTCTTCCGACGTCTTGCTGCAAAGTTCCTCAACCGTGTTAATGCCGGCGCGCTTCAGGCAGTTATAGGAACGTACAGACAGCTCAAGCTCATCAATGGACATTACCATTGCCTTCTCAACACTGTCATTGCGCGGCTCGACCATGACCTCGGCGGTCTTCGCATTCTCGGAAAGATCGATGAACAGGCTCAGATGCTCACTGAGCACCTTTGCTGCAAGGCTGACTGCCTCATCCGGATCGATGGTTCCGTTGGTGTATACGTCGAGCGTGAGTCTGTCATAATCTGTGATCTGACCGACACGGGTATTTTCGATCGTCATATTGACACGTTCTACCGGAGTATAGATTGCATCAACGGCAAGCACTCCGATCGGCATGTCGGCAGACTTGCCCTTATCCGCGCTCACGTATCCACGACCGTTGGTGATCGTCATCTCCATCGCAAGACGGCAGTCCTTTCCGCCGTTCAGCGTGGCGATAACCTGATCAGGATTCATGATTTCAATCGAGGAATCAACTTCAATATCAGCAGCGGTCACGACACCCTGACCTTCGCGCTCGATATAAGCAGTCTTCGGCTCATCGTCATTGGATGTATTTTTGATCGCAAGGTTTTTGAGATTCATGATGATCTCGGTAACGTCTTCCTTGACGCCCGGGATTGAACTGAATTCATGAAGAACTCCGTCAATCTTGACCTGGCTTACTGCCGAACCCGGAAGAGACGACAGCATGATTCTTCTGAGAGAATTTCCAAGGGTCGTACCATAACCGCGCTCAAGAGGCTCCACAACGAATCTCCCGAAACGTTTATCTTCTGACATCTCAGTAATTTCTATCTTCGGTTTGTTGAAATCAAACACTATAATTCCCTCCTAATAAAGTTAAGGAAAATCGAAGGGCTGATGATGCAGATTATTTAGAATACAACTCGACGATAAGCATTTCGTTGACCGGAACGTCGATTGCTTCTCTTCTCGGGAGTTCCTTCACGGTTCCCTTGAGATTTTCCGGATCTGCTTCAAGCCATTCCGGAACGGTTCTTCCGGATGTAGCATCAAGAATCTGTTTATATCTCTCAGAGCTCTTCGCTTTTTCTTTGATTTCGATCTCGTCGCCAGCCTTGACAAGATAGGACGGAATGCTGACATACTTGCCGTTTACAAGTACATGTCTGTGTCCCACGATCTGGCGCGCTTCTCTCCTGGTTCTGGCAAAACCAAGACGGAAAATTACATTGTCGATTCTGCTCTCAAGCATGACCATCATGTTTTCACCGGTCTGTCCGGGCATACGGTCTGCCTTTTCATAATAATTGCGGAAAGGCTTCTCAAGAACGCCGTAGATGAATTTGGCTTTCTGCTTTTCCTTCAGCTGTAAGCCGTAATCGGAGACCTTCCTGTTTGCACGCTTCAGCTGTCTTTTGGATTTCTTGTCAATTCCAAGATATAACGGATCCAGGCCCAGAGATCTGCATCTCTTCAGGACAGGAACTTTATTTACTGCCATTTAAGACTACCTCCATAATTATCATACCGGTAGCACCGGTCATCAGATTATCGTCAATTATACCCTTCTTCTCTTCGGCGGACGGCATCCATTGTGCGGAACCGGAGTGACGTCGCGGATGCTGAGAACCTCAAGTCCGCATGCCTGCAGCGCGCGGATTGCGGCTTCACGTCCGGAGCCCGGTCCTTTAACCATAACATCAACTGTCTTAAGTCCGTGAATCAGCGCAGCCTTTGTAGCTGTCTCCGCTGCCATCTGTGCTGCATAAGGGGTAGATTTCCTTGAACCTTTAAATCCGAGACCGCCTGCACTTGCCCATGAAAGAGCATTTCCTTCACCGTCCGTCAGAGTGACGATCGTATTGTTGAAGGAAGACTGAATGTGAGCCTGTCCGTGTTCAACGTTTTTCTTGACACGACGCTTTGTCGTCTTTTTTGCATTTTTTGCCATTTTAAAACTAACCTACACTTTCCTTTTTATTGAACGGGTATATGATTATTTCTTCTTGTTTGCTACAGTTCTCTTCGGACCCTTTCTGGTTCTTGCATTGTTCTTTGTATTCTGTCCGCGGACCGGAAGTCCTTTACGATGACGAATACCTCTGTAGCAGCCGATTTCCTGCAGTCTCTTAATGTTCAGAGCGACTTCTCTTCTAAGATCACCTTCGACCATCATCGTCTCTTCGATGACAGTGCTGATTTTCTTTACTTCTTCATCGGTAAGATCTCTTACCCGGGTATCCGGATTCACACCTGCAGCTGCAAGGATCTTGTCGCTGCTTGTTCTGCCGATACCGTAAATATAGGTAAGTCCGATTTCAATTCTCTTATCTCTTGGTAAGTCTACACCAGCTATACGAGCCATGTACTGTTTCCTCCATTCCAAACTGGATATTTCTGATAATTTTGAAAGCCTTCCGCCGTACATCACTTACAGATATTCTGTAAGGTGAAATGGGATGCATCACGCGGTACCTTTCCTGTCCTAACTGGGGTGTCTCGGTCACACCCAGCCGTCACCGGCGTTTTGACGGCCTTTCCGAATCTTCAATGGCCTGCGGCCATCTGCCTCTCGGTATTAGGCAATACATGCTTCAGTCTGACACGGCAGAAGAACTGATCTGCCTGATGAGTATGTCAACCCTGACGCTGTTTGTGCTTCGGATTCTCACAGATGATCCTGATCGATCCTTTTCTCTTGATGACCTTGCATTTTTCGCAGATCGGTTTGACAGATGATCTTACTTTCACCGGAAATCCTCCTTCCAATTGTGAGATGTGCCATGTTCAGGCCCGGGTCAAGACCCTCACATAACAAAAGCCTGCAGTTCCGGTGTGCCTGTACAAGGTTCACAGGCACGCACAGTCTATTGTATCATCGACTGTTCCGAAATGCAAGCTTTTTTTACCATTATTATTTTAGCTCAGGTACTGAACACTAACCTGTTATTTATCACGCCAGATGATCCTGGCCTTGTCAAGGTCATAGGGTGAAAGCTCCAGCTTTACCTTATCTCCCGGAAGGATCCTGATAAAGTTCATTCTGAGCTTACCGCTGATATGTGCCAGCACCACGTGCTTATTCACAAGTTCTACGCGGAACATTGCGTTTGGAAGTTTTTCGAGTACGGTACCCTCAACT
Organism: uncultured Blautia sp.; assembly: GCA_946545425.1. GTDB lineage: Bacteria > Bacillota > Clostridia > Lachnospirales > Lachnospiraceae > Blautia_A. The sequence continues at coordinate 7,558 of CAMNNM010000001.1, forward strand.
TCGATCATATCTGATTTGGACATCTGTATCCTCCTGTATAAAAATCCGGTTCCCTTTCAGAAACCTTTCCCGGCTTATGTCTTATTTCCAGGGCTTTGTAAGTGTCAGGATCTCCGGTTCTCCGTCGGTGATCAGGATGGTGTTTTCGTAATGAGCGGAAAGAGATCCGTCCATTGTAACCACAGTCCAGTCATCGTCCAGCCACGCCACATCACCGCGTCCCAGATTGATCATAGGCTCGATTGCCAGCGTCATCCCCGGGAGAAGCTTAATGCCTCTTCCCTTCTGCGGATAATTTGGAATGACGGGGTCTTCATGCAGATGTGTGCCGATTCCATGCCCCGTCAGATCCCTGACGATACCAAATCTGTGCTTAGCGGCACAGGCGCCGATTGCTTTGGAAATATCATTCAGATGCTTTCCGGCTCTGGCGTATCTGATCCCGGCAAAAAAACATTCCTCGGTTACCCGGATCAGTTTCCTGGCTTCTTCCGGAACCTCGCCCACGGCGTAGGTACGTGCGGCATCGGAATGATATCCCTTATAGATCAGTCCGGCATCGATCTTTACAAGATCTCCTTCCTGAATGATCTTTTTTTCTGACGGAATACCATGGACCACCTCGTCGTTTCTGCATATGCAGAAGGATCCGGGAAAGCCTTCGTAATTCAGAAAATTCGGCGTACACCCAAGGGAACGGATCATTTCTTCACCGATCCTGTCAAGCTCCTTTGTACTCACGCCGGGTTTAATATAAGGATACAGGTCTTCGTGAACCTTTTCGAGCAGATGACCAGCTTCCCGCATCAGCTCGATCTCGTGTTCTGATTTGACAGTAACCGACATAAAATCTCCTACTCTCCGAGGATCCCGACAATTTCGGAAAAGACTTCGTCCAGAGACCTGGTTCCGTCAACCGTCTTCAGAACACCGGCTTTGGAATAGTAATCGATCAGCGGCTGTGTCTGATCGTGATAAACCTTCAGACGGTTCAGAACCGTTTCCGGTCTGTCATCATCACGAAGCACAAGCTTTTCGCCGCAGACATCACAGATGCCCTCCGACTTTGGAGCTGCGAACACGATGTGGTAGGTTGCTCCGCATTTCAGGCATGCTCTTCTGCCTGACATTCTGTTTACAATGTTTTCATCGGGAACGTCCACATCGATGGCGTAATCGACCTGTCCGCCGAGATTTTTCAGAGCGTCTGTAAGGCATTCTGCCTGCGGGATCGTACGGGGGAATCCGTCAAGAACATATCCGTTTGCCGCATCGGGCTGGCTGATCCTGTCTACCACAAGGTCACAGGTAAGCTCATCCGGTACAAGAAGGCCCTGATCCATATAGGATTTGGCCTTTTTTCCAAGTTCAGTACCGGCCTTGATATTGGCGCGGAAAATATCTCCCGTGGAAATATGAGGAATTCCGTATTTAGATGCGATCTTTTTGGCCTGGGTTCCCTTACCTGCTCCCGGTGCACCCAACATGATAATCTTCATAATCTTCCTCCTTTTCAGCATCTGTTGCCATGGGAAACAAATGAATCCGTTTTCTGTGATCAAAGGGAAGTATTGTTATAGTATCACGTAAAGGCTGCAGCGCCGGACCGGCACCGCAACCTTACGAAATTACTTCTCGAGGAAGCCCTTATAATTACGTACGATCATCTGAGACTCGACCTGTTTTACTGTTTCCAGTATAACACTTACGATAATGATGATCGAGGTACCTCCAAACGAAACGCTTGCGTGGAAGATTCCGTTAAAGAAGAACGGAATGATCACCACGATGATGAGTCCGACAACACCGATGAAGATCAGATAATTAAGAATATTCTCAAGGTAATCCGATGTCGGTTTGCCGGGACGGATACCCGGAATGAAGCCGCCCTGCTTCTTGATATTGTCTGCTACTTCCAACGGATTGAAGGTGATGGAAGTATAGAAATAAGCGAAGAAAATGCAGAGAGCGATGTACACCAGAAGTCCCCAGCTGTACTGAATCTGTCTCGGGTTGCACCAGTTCTGGGAATTCAGACCCGCAAGGATCTTCGACCCGATTCCTGTTCCGCCGCTCTTTCCGGCCAGCTGTGCGATAATGCCGGGGAAAGACATGATGGACGAAGCAAAAATTACGGGGATAACGCCTGCGGTGTTGATCTTCAGCGGAATATAGGTGGACTGTCCTCCCGCAAGCTTTCTTCCAAGCATCTTTCTGGAATACTGTACGGGAATACGTCTTTCTGCTCCGTTAAGGATCACGACCAGCACGATTACTGCAAGAATGATCGCAATAATGATGATGGCACTCAGAATCGCCATTGCAGGCTTTTTGCCGATCACGAAGTTTGTGAACAGCGTTCCGATATCGCTCGGAATACGTGAAACAATATTGATACACAGGACGATGGAAATACCATTTCCAATTCCTTTTTCTGTGATACGTTCACCGAACCACATCATTACAGCGGAACCTGCCGTCAGACACACCACAACAACAAGACCCTTGAAGAAATTGATGTTGGGGATCAGGCCCTGGCGTCCAAAGCCGATCGTCATGGCTACAGATTCAAACAATGCAAGACCGACCGTCACATATCTTGTGATCGCAGTCATTTTCTTGCGTCCCTCTTCGCCGTCGCGCTGCATCTCTTCGAGTGCCGGAATCGCGATGGTAAGCAGCTGAATGATAATGGATGCCGTGATGTACGGTGTAATATTCAATGCCAGAATCGACATCGAAGTGAAGGAACCGCCGGTAAATGCATCAAAGAAATTGAACGCATCATTTGAAGTGCTGGCAAAGAATTCTTTGAAGAAGTCCTTGTCGACTCCCGGCACGGGAAGCTGGGATCCGAGTCTGATCACAAGGATCATGAACAGCAGATATAACAGCCTCTTGCGCATGTCCTTCATTCGAAACAGATTTTTAATTGTTTCAAACATCAGATCACCTCTACAGAACCGCCTGCTTCTTCAATTTTCTTTTTCGCAGTCTCGCTGACAGCGTTAACCTTGACATTGAGCTTCTTAGTAAGATCTCCGTTGCCGAGGATCTTAATGCCGTCGCCCATCTTGCTGATGGTTCCGGTCTCAAGAAGCATCTCCGGCGTAACTTCGGTACCGTCCTCAAAACGATTCAGGATATCGACGTTGATTGCAACAATGTCTTTGGAGCTTCTGCACTTGAAGCCCCTCTTGGGCAGACGTCTGTATAATGGCATCTGACCGCCTTCAAATCCCGGTTTCTTGTGCCCGGAACGTGCTAACTGACCCTTGTGGCCCTTGCCGGCTGTTTTGCCGTTGCCTGAACCATGTCCACGGCCTCTTCTGAAATTATCATTATGTGTCGAACCTTCTGCAGGTCTTAACGTTGATAAATCCATGATGGCACCTCCTTCTTGTTCTGTACTTTATGCTTCTTCTACTTTGACCATATACTGTACCTGCTGGATCATTCCTCTTGTGCAGGGATTATCCGGCAGTTCAACCGTCTTGTTGACCTTGCGAAGGCCCATTGCTTCAACAGTTTTTCTATGCTTCGGTACAGCGCCAATCGGAGATTTTACCAATGTGACTTTTAATTTATCTGCCATTTTCATATCCCCCTTACGCCAGAATATCGTCCACAGATTTTCCGCGCTTTCTGGCTACTTCTTCCGGAGTCTTCAGATTCTGAAGACCGTTGATGGTGGCCAGAACGACGTTCTGCTTATTCCTGGAGCCCATGCATTTTGCACGGATGTTTCTGATTCCGGCAAGCTCGACGACCGCACGTGCGGGGCCGCCGGCGATGACACCGGTACCTTCCGGAGCACGTTTCAGAAGCATCTCTGCGCTTCCGAACTTACCGATAAAATCATGTGTGATGGAGTCATTCTCATCACGTGCTACAGAAACAAGTTTCTTCATGGCATCTTCTTTGCCCTTGCGGATGGCTTCCGGAATTTCAGCGGATTTTCCGAGTCCTGCACCCACATGGCCGTTTCCGTCGCCAACAACTACAAGTGCAGTGAAACGCATCGTACGGCCGCCCTTTACGACCTTGACAACACGTTTAATGCTGACGACTTTATCCTGCAGCTCAAGCTGGCTGGCATCGATCAGATTTGCTTTCATGTGTGTTATCCTCCCTCTCTTAGAACTTCAGACCCGCTTCCCTGGCTGCATCGGCGAGTGCTTTGACCTTTCCGTGGTAGATGTATCCGGCTCTGTCGAATACGATCTTGCTGATTCCGGCTTCAAGAGCTCTTCCAGCGATCACGGTTCCAAGATGAGCAGCAGCCTCGACATTGTCGGTATACTGAAGACCTTCCTTCACATCCTTCTCAAGAGTGGATGCGGATACAAGAGTCTTACCAGCGACATCGTCGATGATCTGAACATACATGTTTTTATTGGAACGGAACACAGCCATACGGGGAGCGTCGGCGGTTCCTTTTAAATAGTGACGTAATCTTCTGTGCTTTTTCTGACGAATTTCCGCCCTGGATCCTTTGCTTATCATGTCTTCACTCTCCTTAATTATTTCTTACCGGTCTTGCCGACCTTACGTCTGATGATTTCGTAGTCATACTTGATTCCCTTGCCCTTATACGGCTCAGGTCTTCTCTTGTCTCTGATCTCAGCTGCGTACTGTCCGACTTTTTCTTTGTCGATACCGGAAACAATAATCTTGTTTCCGTCAACTTTGGACTCCAGTCCTTCCGGGTCCTCCATCTCGACCGGATGAGAATAACCAAGGTTCAGGACAAGCTTATTGCCCTGCTTGTTTGCTCTATAACCAACACCATTGACTTCGAGCGTCTTGGTGAATCCTTCGCTTACGCCTACGACCATGTTGTGGATCAGGCTTCTGGTAAGACCATGAAGAGATTTCATTCTCTTAAGATCATTCGGTCTGGTTACGACCACATGGCCGTCTTCCAGTTTGATCTCCATCTCTGCCGGAAGAGTTCTCTCCAGCGTTCCCTTCGGTCCCTTGACGGCCACATGATTTCCGTCTGCGATTTTGACTTCAACGCCAGCCGGAATTGCGACCGGAAGTCTGCCTATACGTGACATATATTTGTCCTCCTATTACTTAGATTATCGGAGAAGGATCTCTGCGTCATGCTGTTCCTTCTCTGTTTTCAGCACTCAGGCAATCAGCCCCTTTGGCCGGTTACCAGATAAAGCAGAGTACCTCACCGCCAACATGCTGTTTACGTGCTTCCTTATCGGTGATAACACCCTTGTTCGTGGAAAGGATGGCGATTCCAAGTCCGCCGAGGACCTTCGGGATCTGATCCTTTCCTGCATAGATACGAAGACCCGGTTTGCTGATTCTCTTCAGACCGGTGATGATCTTCTCGTTCTTGTCATCGCCATACTTCAGTGTGATGACAATATCCTTTGCAGGACCGTTGTCAACAAGTTCATACTTTGCGATATATCCTTCGTCAACCAGAATGTCTGCGATGGCAAGCTTCATTTTGGAAGACGGAACCGTTACAGTGTCGTGCTTTGCAGTATTTGCATTACGGATTCTTGTAAGCATATCTGCAATCGGATCGCTCATTGTCATGTCAGTATCCTCCTTAAAAGACTTTACATGTACTTATACAGCCACAGAACCAGAAGCGGCTGCTTCTGTGGCAGAATATCCAGATGAATTACCAGGATGCCTTCTTGACTCCCGGAATCTGTCCCTTATATGCAAGCTCGCGGAAACAAATTCTGCAGATCCCGTATTTTTTCAGATATGCGTGCGGACGGCCGCAGATTCTGCAGCGTGTGTATTCTCTTGTGGAGAACTTCGCCGGGCGCTGCTGTTTGATTTTCATTGCTGTTTTAGCCATGAATATTTCCTCCTAACACTTACTTGGCAAACGGCATTCCAAAGAGTCTCAGAAGCTCTCTTGCTTCCTCGTCAGTCTTAGCCGTAGTAACGAAGACAACGTCCATACCCCTTACCTTGTCGACCTTGTCATACTCGATCTCGGGGAAGATCAGCTGCTCTTTGATTCCGAGGGAATAATTTCCTCTGCCGTCAAAACCGTTGGGGTTTACGCCGCGGAAGTCACGTACACGCGGAAGAGCAAGGTTGATCAGACGATCTGCAAATTCATACATCTTGTCGCCGCGAAGCGTGGTCTTGCAGCCAATGGACATGCCTTCCCTGATCTTGAAGTTTGCAACGGACTTCTTTGCCTTGGTGATAACGGCCTTCTGACCGGTGATGATCTGCATGTCGTTTACTGCGGAATCAAGAAGCTTTGCGTTTTCCTTGGCTTCTCCGACGCCCATGTTTACGACGATCTTTTCAAGCTTCGGCACTTCCATAACGTTTTTGTAGCCGAATTTCTTTGTCATGGCATCCATGACTTCGTTCTTATAAAAATCCTTAAGTCTGCTCACTTGTTATGCCTCCCCTCAGTTGATGGTCTTACCGGTTTTCTTGGCATAGCGGACCTTTTTGCCGTCTTCTGTGCGGAAACCGACTCTGGTAGCCTGGCCGTCAGCAAGCAGCATAACGTTGGAAACATCGATCGGAGCTTCCATCTGGACGATTCCGCCGTTCTGATTTGCAGCAGACGGTTTGGAATGTTTGGATACCATGTTGATGTTCTCTACCACTACCTTGTGATCCTTGACATGAACGGAAAGGACCTTTCCGTCTTTGCCTTTATCTTTACCGGCGATAACCCTGACGGTATCACCTTTTTTAATTTTCATAGCTGACATGCGGCACCCTCCATTATAATACTTCCGGAGCTAAGGAAACGATCTTCGAAAACTTCTTCTCACGGAGCTCTCTGGCAACCGGTCCGAAGATACGGGTTCCTCTCGGAGTTAAGTCATCTTTAATGATAACCGCTGCGTTCTCATCAAAACGGATGTAGGATCCGTCCTTGCGGTGTGCGCCTTTTACACTGCGTACTACGACTGCCTTGACAACATCGCCCTTCTTGACAACACCGCCGGGTGTTGCATCTTTAACGCTGGCAATGATGGTATCGCCAATATTGGCATATCTTCTGGTGGAGCCGCCCATAACACGAATACAAAGGACTTCTTTTGCACCAGTGTTGTCGGCAACTTTCAGTCTTGTTTCCTGCTGAATCATACTGGCTTCCTCCTTATTTCACTTTCTCGACGATCTCGACCAGTCTCCATCTCTTATCCTTGGACAGCGGTCTGGTCTCCATGACCTTTACGGTATCGCCGATGCTGCATTCGTTATTCTCGTCATGAGCTTTCAGTTTATATGTTCTCTTTACGATCTTTTTGTAAAGAGGATGTTTGATATGGTCTTCAATCGCAACAACGATGGTCTTGTCCATCTTATTGCTCGTGACCTTACCCGTACGGGTTTTTCTCAGATTTCTTTCCACGGCTGTATCCTCCTAAATTATTTAGACGCTTTAGCCTGCTCAGTGATTACTGTCTGGATCCTGGCAATATTCTTGCGGACTTCTTTGATCCTGCCGGTATTGTCCAACTGATTGGTTGCATTCTGAAATCTCAGATTAAAAAGTTCTTTCTTGGCAGCGACGAGTTCGTCTTTCAGCTCTGCTGCGGATTTTGCTCTTAAATCTTCCACGAATTTATCAATCTTCACTGTCTTCACCGCCTTCTAAGTCTGCACGAGAAACTATTTTGCACTTGACCGGAAGCTTGTTGGACGCGAGACGCAGTGCCTCCTGCGCAACTTCCTGTGAAACGCCTGCGATCTCGAAAAGAACGCGGCCCGGTTTCACGACTGCTACCCAGTAATCAACAGTACCTTTACCGGAACCCATACGGGTTTCAGCCGGCTTTGCAGTAACCGGTTTGTCCGGGAAAATCTTGATCCAGACTTTACCGCCACGCTTGATATAACGGGTCATGGCAACACGGGCTGCCTCGATCTGGTTCGATTTGATCCAGGCCGGCTCTACAGCCACAAGACCATATTCACCGTAATTGATCTTATTTCCACGGAGAGCTTTGCCGCGCATGGATCCGCGGAACTGTTTACGACGTTTTACTCTTTTCGGCATTAACATTATTTATCGCTCCCTTCCTTATTCCCCTTTGCAGGAAGAACTTCGCCGTTGTAGACCCATGCCTTAACTCCGACCTTGCCATACTGGGTGTCGGCTTCGGCAAATCCATAGTCAATGTCTGCACGCAGTGTCTGAAGCGGAATGGTTCCGTCACTGTAGAACTCGGTACGAGCCATATCAGCGCCGCCAAGTCTTCCGGATACGCTGGTCTTGATTCCAAGAGCTCCGGCTCTCATGGTTCTCTGCATGGTGGACTTCATTGCACGGCGGAAAGAGATACGATTCTCAAGCTGCTGAGCTATGTTCTCGGCAACAAGCTGTGCATCACGGTCAGGTCTCTTGATCTCCTTGATGTCAACGATCAGCTTCTTGTCGGTAAGCTTCTGAAGCTCGGCTTTTACCTTCTCGATTTCTGCGCCGCCCTTGCCGATAACGATACCGGGCTTAGCGGTATAGATGATGACCTTGACTCTGTCAGAGGCTCTCTCGATCTCGATCTTGGAAACGCCTGCGCTGTAGAGTTTCTTCTTCAGGAACTTTCTGATATTATAGTCTTCAACAAGATAGTCAGCAAAATCCTTGTCTGCATACCATCTTGAATCCCAATCTTTGATAATTCCGATTCTAAGACCATGCGGGTTAACTTTCTGTCCCATGTTTTGCCTCCTTATTTCTCATCCAGGACAATGGTAATGTGGCTGGTTCTCTTGAAGATCCTGTAAGCACGGCCCTGTGCCCTGGGCTGGATCCGCTTCATTGTCGGTCCCTTGTTGGCATAGCACTTTGCGATATACAGGTTGTCAGCATTCATTCCATTGTTGTTCTCTGCATTAGCGACAGCTGACTCAAGCAGCTTTTTGATCACGCTGGATGCATATCTGGGATTATATGTAAGGATTCCAAGAGCCGATTTCACGTCTTTGCCGCGGATGACATCCAGCACGTAGCATGCTTTCTGCACCGGAACTCTGGCATAAGACAGTTTCGCGGACGGTCTTGTCTCTCTGTTATTCTCATTTCTGGCTCTCTTAATCTGGCTTCTATGTCCCTTTGCCATTTTAAAGTGCCCTCCTTTCGTTCTATCCGATCTTTTGCATGCGGTGCGACACCTTCACACCGCTTCGCATACACACGTAGATATCCGCCTGCCGGATTCTTTCCGGCAGGCAGACTGCCATTCTCTTTTTATCAGCGTACGCCTGACTTTTTCTCGCCGCCGTGGCCTCTGTATGTTCTGGTGGCAACAAACTCGCCAAGCTTATGTCCTACCATATCCTCGGTTACATAAACCGGAACATGCTTTCTTCCGTCATGAACGGCGATCGTGTGACCTACAAAAGACGGAAAGATCGTTGAACTGCGTGACCAGGTCTTGATTACGGCTTTATCATTCGCGGCGTTCAGCGCGTCAATCTTTTTCAGAAGGCTTGCTTCGGCATAAGGTCCTTTTTTTAATGAACGAGACATTATATATCCTCCTTATTATTTCGATAAAGCTCTGCCATCGCGTCTTCTTACGATGAGCTTGTTGGACTGCTTGTTCTTCTTACGGGTCTTCAGACCAAGAGCCGGCTTGCCCCACGGTGTGCTCGGGCCCGGACGGCCGATACCAGCCTTGCCCTCGCCGCCGCCGTGCGGATGGTCGTTCGGGTTCATGACTGAACCGCGGACCGTCGGTCTGATTCCCATATGACGGATGCGTCCTGCCTTACCATAACTGATCAGGTTGTGATCGCCGTTTCCGACAACGCCGATGGAAGCGCGGCAGTTGATCGGAACCATTCTCATCTCGCCTGAAGGAAGACGAAGCGTTGCATATTTGCCTTCTTTTGCCATCATCTGAGCCGCATTTCCTGCAGAACGGACCATCTGTCCGCCTCTTCCCGGATGAAGCTCGATGTTGTGGATCATGGTACCAACCGGAATCTTCTCCAGCGGCATGCAGTTTCCGACTCTGACTTCTGCTTCCGGTCCGTTCATGATCGTCTGACCGACTTTCAGTCCTTCCGGAGCGATGATATAAGCCTTTGCGCCGTCTGCGTATGAAATAAGGGCAATGTTTGCCGTTCTGTTCGGATCGTATTCGATGGATCTTACCGTTGCCGGAACACCGTCTTTATTTCTCTTGAAATCGATGATTCTGTATTTTCTTCTGCTGCCGCCGCCGTGATGTCTCACAGTGATCTTGCCCTGATTGTTGCGGCCTGCATTTTTCTTAAGAGACGTAGTCAGGGATTTCTCGGGAGTTGACTTTGTGATCTCTGAGAAATCGGAGCCTGTCATATGTCTTCTGGATGGTGTATAGGGATTATAGGTTTTAATTCCCATGACGTTTAACTCCTTTCAGTCTTTATCTGCACGCTTACTGATGCGTTTACCTTTCAGCCGGAAGGGCCGGCCGAAATCAAAGTCCCTGGAAGATCTCGATTTCCTTGCTGTCTTCGGTCAGGAACACGATCGCCTTCTTGGTCTTGGCGGTCTTTCCGAAAGTCATTCCGCGGCGTTTGGTCTTGCCGGGAAGATTCATTGTGTTGACCTTTCTGACCTTGGTGCCTTCGAACATCTTCTCGACGGCGTCCTTGATCATGGTCTTGTTGGCTTCCGGATGTACCAGGAACGTGTACTGCTTATCGCCCATCAGTCTCATGGACTTCTCGGTCACGACCGGTTTCAGAATGACGTCATAATATTTAAGGTCTGCCATTATGCGTACACCTCCTCGATAGTCTTAACGGCGTCCTTGGTGACCACCAGGGTCTTGAACTTCAGGACATCGTATACATTAATGGTTGAAGGAGTAGCCGTCTTGACGTCTGCGATGTTGCGGGCGGAAAGAACGACGTTCTCGTTGTTGTCGGCTGTCACGATCAGAGCGTTCTGAGCCTTCAGGCTGTCAAGCACCTTGATCATGTTCTTTGTCTTGATGCCGTCAAATGCAAGGCTGTCAAGAACGATGATGCTGGAATCCTGAACCTTGGAGGTAAGGGCGCTCTTAAGAGCAGCTCTTCTTTCCTTCTTGTTCATCTTGAAGGAATAGTCTCTGGGAGTCGGCGCAAAGATCATTCCGCCGCCGGTCCACTGTGCGGCACGGATGGATCCCTGTCTTGCATGACCTGTACCCTTCTGTCTCCACGGTTTTCTTCCGCCTCCGCTCACCTCGGAACGGCCCTTGGCCTTCTGAGTGCCCTGGCGTTTATCTGCAAGCTGGCGTACAACTGCCAGATGGACAAGATGCTCGTTGATCTCTACACCGAACACAGCATCGTTCAGATCGATCGTACCGACCTCGACGCCTTCCATGTTATAAACTTTTACGTTTGCCATCTCTGTGCTCCTCCTTCCTTACTGTAAGGACTTCACTGTCTCTTTGATGGTTACCAAAGATTTCTTAGGTCCAGGAACAGCACCTTTGACCAACAGTAAGTTATTTTCTGTATCTACGCGAACGATCTCAAGATTCTGAACGGTGACCTGTACGTGTCCCATCTGTCCGGGCATCTTTTTGCCGGGATATACACGGCTGGGATCGGATGAAGTTCCGTTGGAACCTGCATGACGATGATATTTGGAACCGTGGGTCATCGGTCCTCTGGACTGTCCGTGTCTCTTGATCGCGCCCTGATATCCTTTACCTTTGGAAATCGCGGTAGCGTCCACGTGGTCGCCTGCTGCAAAGATGTCTGCTTTGATTTCCTGTCCGACTGCATATTCAGCCGCGTTCTCAAAACGGAACTCCCGGATGAATCTTCTCACAGAAGTGCCGGCCTTCTTGAAAACGCCCGTTTCAGGTTTGTTGACCAGCTTTTCACGGATATCGCCGAAGCCAACCTGTACGGATGCATAGCCGTCTTTTTCTTCTGTCTTGACCTGAGTAACGACGCAGGGGCCTGCCTGAAGAACAGTAACAGGGATCAGCATTCCGTTCTCATCGAAGATCTGGGTCATTCCGACCTTTGTAGCTAAGATTGCTTTCTTCATTTTCTAAATCCTCCTATAGCGGATTGCCGTCAGGCAATCATATAATTTATCATAAAGGCTCCGCATTGCGGTCACGCCTTCATTTTTTATTTCATCTTGATATCAATGCTGACACCGGCAGGCATTTCCAGTCTGGAAAGAGCGTCGACCGTCTTCTGGGTCGGTGCGATGATATCGATCAGTCTCTTGTGTGTTCTCTGCTCGAACTGTTCTCTGGAATCTTTGTACTTATGTACAGCACGAAGAATGGTAACTACTTCCTTCTTGGTGGGAAGCGGAACCGGGCCGCTTACCTTTGCGCCGTTCTTCTTGACTGTGTCGACGATCTTTCCTGCAGATGCGTCAACAAGCTGATGATCATAAGCCCTGAGTGTGATTCTCATAATCTGATTTGCCATAAAAAAAGTCTCCTCCTATTCGTACTCTTTTAAGCAGTACGACAAGCGGCGACTGTACACATCTCCGTGTGTGTCCATACTCTCCGGATCACACACCCCATCCCGAACGATGGCATCTGAACTTGTACAGTGACTTGTCGTCAGTTTATAAACTTGACATTCGCTCCACGGAAAACCCGTCTCTATGGACGGCAACCTCTCGCTTCATAGCTATCATGCCACAGCATTAGGTATTATACATAATTCGGGCATCCAATGCAAGCTTTTTTTTCAGAAAACAGAATTTTTTTCTTTCTGTCTTCAAAGCCCGCCCGGATGCCCGATGCAAGTTCATTTATATAGGAAGTTTCTCTTTCAGATCAGATCCGAGTAATCCAGGATCGTCACATTTGTGATATCATCTCTCACCACGTCCGGCTCGTCGCCTTCTTCCCTGGCGATGCTGCTCAGTTCCTCTGCCGTGTAGGAAGGGATGGCCCGCTTTACCGGCTGCGGTTTTTCCTCATCCCCGCCGTCCGCATCGGCCTCTTCGCCGTCCTCGTCTCCGAACACTTCCTCTTCGTCTCCGGCCGGTTCCCCGTTCTCGTCATCGGAAGGCTCCGTATCCGAAAGATCCTCACTGCTGTCAAAATCCTCCGGCGTCATGTCGGAGTCTCCGGCTTCCTCCGGGAACTCTTCCGTTTCATCCAGAGAAGAGGTCTCTTCTGCAGCTTCTTCTGCAGCTTCTTCTACCGCATTTTTGACGTTTTTCCTACCGGTTCGTCTTTTTTTTTTAATCTCGTCCAGCGTCTCGTCGGCGGTTGCCGCTGCTGCAACTTCCTGCTTCAGCAGTTCATGTGCCTCTCTTTCCGGAGAGACGTCCGGTATTTCACTAAAATCCTCGTCTTCATAGTCGTCATCGTCGTCATCTTCTTCGATCTCGTCTACGAAACCGCCGGTATGGACGGTTTTAACGGGAGCTTTCTTCTGTTTTCTGCCCCGTTTTTCCTCTCTGCGGATCTCGTCCTCTTCCTCACGGAATTTCTTTTCGCGGATCTTTTCCTCTTTTCTGAGTTCCTTCTCGGATTTCACATAGCCGCGCTCTGTATCGCGTTCCGTATCGTCGTCGTAGGAGTCATCCTTTTTCCACAGCTCGGAAATGATGAAAAGAATGATAAGGAACAGGACCACAAGACCGATGATGATCAGGCCTTCCACGGACTTGACCGCAACCTGAAGGTATCCGATATACGGAATCGTGGAGAGAAACTTCTGCGGGAATACCTTCGGAACATATTCCTTGTTGGTGAAGGACACCGTAAGGTATTTGTCTTCTGTGGTGCTGGGATCCGTTACCGTCGCGGTGCCGGATTCCGGAGAAATGTTATACAGCTGATATTTATATGTGGCGTCCTCGTCGTTTACAAGGATCAGATCGCCCGACACAGCCTCGGTCACCTTTGCCGGGTAAGCATAGGTAACGCTTCCAACGGGAAGATTCGTCGTCTGATCTGCGCTCTCCACAACAAAGGTGGTCACGCCAAAGAATGAAGGCAGCGTCAGCGCCAGCGAGCAGATGATCGCCACGATAATTACAAAATGAATGATAAACTTCAGGAATCTGGACATTTGAAGTTCCCCCCTTGCATGATTTTTGGTTTCTCTGGGATTTCGTATCCCGGCCGGTCCAGTCTGCGGAGCCCTGGCGAAAAGAGGTCTTCCCTTTCACCTGCTCCGGAACCTCATTGTCTGCTAAGATACTTTTCGATGCTGTTCATGGCGACTTCTTCGTCTTCCCCGTTCGCCGAAAGAAGAATCTCTTCGCCGGCATCAAGCCCCAGCGTCATCATACCCATGATGCTTTTTGCATTCACCTTCTTCCGTCCTATTTCAACGTAAATCTCGCTGTTGAACTGGCTGGCGACCTGAACCAGCTGTGCCACAGGTCTGGCTTCCAGTCCGGTCGACAAGTTGATGGTGATGGGTTTTTTGATCATGTTACTGCTCCTCCTCTTTTTCCCGCAGCTCATCAGCAAGCTCGCCCAGTCTTCTCAGCCTGTGATTCACTCCTGATTTTCCGACCTGCGGGTCCAGCATGCATCCTAGTTCCTTCAGTGTTGCATCCGGATATTGCAGCCGCAGCCTGGCGACTTGTGTCAGACCTTCGCTCAGACTGTCAAGTCCCTTCAGCTTCTCGATCAGTCTGATGTCGTCAATCTGTTTAACCGCTGCACTTACCGTTTTATTGATGTTTGCCGCTTCGCAGTTGACCTTCCGGTTGACCGAATTCCGCATTTCCTTCAGTATCCGTATGTTTTCCAGATCGAACAGGGCCGTGTCCGCCCCCATCAGTCCCAGAAGATCCACGATCTGCGAACCTTCCTTTACATACAGTACAAAAGTCTTTTTGCGCAGCACAATGCGGGCATCGATACCGAAGGATCGTATCATCGCCTGAACGCCCTGTGCCCGAACTTCATCCGGAAAGACGATTTCAAAATGATATCCCTTTTCAGGGTCGCTGATCGACCCTGACGCAAGAAAAGCCCCTCGTATATAAGCTCTTCTGCAGCAGTCCCTCTGTGTGATCAGAGAACTTCTGTCAAACCCGACCGGACCCGCAGGGAGTTCATATGCCACTTTTACGGCTTCCAGGACCCGGATCGTCTCTTCCGGTCCGGGGATACGGCCGGTATATGCCTTTCCCCGCCTGGTATATATGTCTCTCTCATCCAAAACTACCGCTTTTATATTAAATGTTTTTTTTAATAAAGTAAAGCATTTTCTTAAAATCGCTTCATTCTCTGTCCGGATCAGAAGCTCGGAATCGCCGTTTTGATCCTGTTCAAGAGATCCGCAGGCACAGATAAGCGCACTCAGTTCCGCCAGGCAGCAATGCCTGGCCCTTTCCGTATATCCGGAGAGCTCCTTTTTCACCATCCCTGAAAAAGACATGCGTCTCCCCCTCTCTCAGCTGTTTACCGGAGCTGCCGTTCTTGCCTTGTCAAAATCTCTGTGCTCGAGACGGATGCTGTACTCCTTCTTGTTCGCAAGTCTGTCGTACAGTTCCCGGGCAACCGCCACCGAACGATGTCTGCCTCCCGTACACCCGATGGCGATCACAAGGCTTGTTTTCCCTTCCTTTACATATTTGGGTATCAGAAAGGCGACCATCTTTTCCAGCATGTCCATAAAGGTTGCGGCATCGGCGTCCTGCATCACATACCGGTAAACGTCGTCGTCCATTCCGGACTGTGCTCTTAAGTTTTCCACATAGAACGGATTCGGCAGAAATCTGACGTCAAAGACAAGATCTGCGTCCGCCGGAATACCATATTTAAAGCCGAAGGAAAGCAGCGTGATCACAAGGTTTCCAAACGCCAGGTCCTTCACAAAAATGCGTTCCAGTTCCTGATGAAGCTCCCTCGTCAGAAGATGTGTCGTGTCTATAATATAATCCGCCTTCTCACGAAGAAATTCCATTTTTTCCCGCTCCAGCGTGATCCCTTCGTCCACTCTAGCGCCCCTGGCCAGCGGGTGGGTGCGCCTTGTCTCTTTATAACGCTTGACAAGAGAAGCGTCGGACGCGTCCAGAAACAGGATTTCAGGAACGCAGCCGTACTCTTCCATCCTCTTCAGTACCAGCTTCAGCTCTTCCAGATACGATCCGCCTCTCGCATCGATCCCGATGGCAGCGTTCTGGACTTCATTTTCACGATTATCCAGCATTAATGCGGCAAATTTTTCAAGAAGCGGCACCGGAAGGTTGTCCACACAGAAATAATGCATATCCTCCAGCATTCTGAGGGCCGTGGATTTTCCCGCACCGCTCATCCCCGTTACAATGACAAAACGCATCGCCAAGCTGCTCCTTTCGGTTTTCGTGTCTTAAAAGTCACCGAGAAACCGGACTTCCGGTTCCAGTCTTACCCCAAACCGGCTGAAGACGCCGTCAGTGACTTCCTGCATAAGTTTCTTTACATCCGCGGCAGTCGCATGCCCCTTGTTGATTATGAAACCGCAGTGTTTTTCCGAGACGCAGGCGTCCCCCACACAATACCCTCTGAATCCCGCGTCCATAATCAGTTTTCCGGCAAAATAACCCTCCGGCCTTTTGAAGGTGCTGCCTGCGCTGGGATACTCAAGGGGCTGTTTTTCGATCCGCCGCCTTGCCAGATCCTGCATGGTCATGCGGATCGCATCCGTTTCCCCTTTTTCGAGCCGGAATACAGCGCGGACCACAGTATAGCCCTTTTCTCTGATCACGCTCGTCCTGTACGCGAGACCAAGATCAGACGCCGCGACCGTACGGATCTGCCCCCGGTCCGTAAGAACGACCGCCTCCTCCAGAACATTCTTTATCTCTCCGCCGTAGGCGCCGGCGTTCATGACTACGGCTCCGCCCACGGTTCCCGGGATACCGGATGCAAATTCCAGTCCTGTAAGCGATGCATCCCTCGCAGCTGCGGAAACACTGGCCAGAGACGCGCCGGCCTCGGCCGTGATGCGCTGCCCCTCAGTCTTCAGAGCACTCATGTTCCGGTAGATCTGTATTACGACGCCCCGGAATCCGCTGTCGCTCACCAGCAGGTTGCTGCCGTTTCCAAGAATAAAAAAGGGAACGCCCTCTTCCCGGCAGATGCCAAGGATTACGGCTGCCTGATCCGCATTCTCCGGTACCGCAAACACATCCGCCGGTCCTCCGATCCGGAAGGTCGTGTGCGCGGCCATCGGCTCGTTCAGCTTTATGACCTGTTCCCCGGCTTCCGCCCGCAGTCTTTCGATCACTCTGTTTTCCAATCTGCATTCTCCTTATACTGTTCTTCCGGCAAGAACCGACTGCACTGCTTCCTCAGCAGCCAGATATCCCATGATTCCTGCGATCCCGGTATCGTTTACCGTCTGTTTTTCCGTACGGCTTTCCTCCGGAGTTCCGCTTTTTCTGCCGGAAGTCCTGTTTTTTCGCAAATAAAGCACCCGGGTATTCCGAAGTGCAAATCTTTTCGAACTGTTTTCCAGATCTTTTATCAGAAACCCCAGACCGGATCTTAGTATTCCGTCAACACAGATCTCTCCCGGCCCGGCCAGGCTGTTTACCAGCGACACTACCGGAACCTGTTCTCTGGAAGCTCTCTGAAACAGTTCCTTCTTTTCCGCAGCCGTTCCCAGTGCGTCCACAACGCAGCTGAAGCTTCCAAGATCGAACAGATGCGCGGTTTCGGCGGAATATCCGATCTCGTAGGTATTGATCAGAAGCGAGTCGTCGATTCCGCCAAGAAACCGTTTTCCGGCTTCCACCATTGTAAGTCCCTTCGTCGTACGAAACGCAAAGGGATGTCTGTACACATCGTCATCCGTAAGACGTCCTGCATCGGCCAGGGTCAGGCCGCCCACGCCGCGCCGGCAAAGAGCCTCTGCAGCAGACGCTCCGGCGATGCCCAGGCCCAGAACGGCGATCCTGGCTTTTCCAAGTATCTCTGCCTCTTTTTTATCTGTCAGAAGAGCTCTGTATTTCACACCGGTACGCATGGTCCGTCCTCCCGAAATCGTTACCAGTCTTCTTCCTCATTGTAGGTCACGTCCTCCTCCCAGTTTTCTTCTTCGGTGTACGTGTCCTCCTCATAATATTCATCTTCAGCAGCGTCGTCTTCTTCGTAATATTCTTCTTCGTATCCGTCGTCCGTGTATTCGTCGTATCCCGCGTCTTCCCACTCCGACAGATCCGTACTCTCTTCCGCGTTTTCGCTGATCGACGCCCCGCCGCCCGTCTTTCCGGTAACTCCGGTCTCCTGGCAGAGGAAATTGTAGATTCCCTTCATCTCGTCGGTGATCCGGACCTCGTAAACCTTCTGAAGATCCAGAGCCGCCTCGTTCAGATCTCCCTGCATATAGGAAATATAAGACAGCAGCAGATAGCGGAACGTATCGTTCTGTTCGCTGAGAACCTTGTTCAGCTCCTCGGTCTGCTCCACTTCACTTCCTGAGGCCTCCGCCGCATTCTGCGCTTTGGAAAGCTCAGCTCCCTGGCTTGCCATGGATTCGCTGTACTTTACGATCTGATCGTTTGCCTGACGGTATATTCCCTGACGGATGGCCGGCATTACAAGAAGCCAGAAGCCCAGTGCGCCTGCCGCGATGCCCCCCATGAATCCAAGAAAAAGGGGGATCCCCGACCTGCTCCGGTAAGCCGTCTGCGGAATCACGAGTCTGGTTTCTCCGCGGTCGTCCAGAAGGTCGACCGCATCCGTTTCCGTTTTCTTTCCGGAAGAGCGGGTCAAAGCGCCAAAAAGCCCCTTTTTCTGTTCCAGCTGCGTGGAAACGCCGGTCTGTTCGTCAACCTCTTTCAGAAAACGGAGCGTCGTGGTGTTTGTCTTGTCGATCTTTGCCGCCCTTTTCAGGACTCTCCTGGCTTTTCCCCATTCATGATCCTTCATCTGGATCAGCGCCAGCAGGTGATATCCCTTGATCAGCTTGGGGTTCTGCGCCAGTATCTTGCGAAGGCGCAGAGCAGCCATGTCGTCATGCCCCTCTCTGCAGAGTGAAAGGGCCTGATTATACTTACGGATCGTTTCATTGATGGCTTCCAGCCGGTTCGGATTTGCCTGGAGACGTTCAATGTAATCCGAGGCTATATTCTTTTTGGGCTGCAGGTTTTTGCTGATGACCCACTCACTGAGCGCCGCCACGACTTCGCCGGTCTCAAAATAGACCAAGCCCAGAAGATTCCTGGCGCTGATATTGTTCTTGTTGAAGGTAAGACTCTGCTTCAGACAGGAAATGGCGCCTGACAGATCGCGGATGCTGGCTTTTTCAAGCCCCTGATTATAGTAATACTTTGAAAGGTATTCCACCTTTCTCTGTACCTTGATATTGAAACCGCAGTGCGGGCAGAATTCCTGGTCGTCATCTCTTAAAGATGATCCGCAGTTTATACAATTCATAGGAAGCTCCTTTTTCGGAGAAATTCTGTTATCTCATGCGCCTCGGAGTCTCTTTCGACTCTTTGAGCATATCCCGCAGGATATCAAGAAGATCGCTCAGCTCACGGGCGTAGATCGCACCTTCCGCGTCCGTCACATCCAGACACGGTTCGAACTTCTTCAGTTCTTCCTCATAATCGATCATCTGACTTTCCCCCATTCAAAGCCTTTATCATGCCCACAAGATACAGAGACCCGACGCAGAACAGAATCCCGTCCTCTCCCTTTTTCCGGAAGGCGTGCCTCAGCGCGGCTTCCGGATCCGGTTCTGCAACGGTATCCGCCGCGCCGCCCTGCCGGAACAATTCCGCCAGAGTCTGTGCCGGCGCCTGCCGCGGTCCGCCGACCTGTGTCGTCACAATGCTCCGGAACAGGCCCGTCTTTGTTATCTCTGATATCATATTTTTATAGTTCTTGTCGCTGACCGAAGAATAAAGCAGAGTCAGCGGGGCCTTCCCGGAATATCGCTGTGCCGTTTCCAGAAAGCGCCGGATCCCGTCCTCGTTATGAGCCCCGTCCACAATTACCCCGGGCAGGATCTGTTC
This sequence comes from uncultured Blautia sp., assembly GCA_946545425.1. GTDB lineage: Bacteria > Bacillota > Clostridia > Lachnospirales > Lachnospiraceae > Blautia_A. The sequence goes on from CAMNNM010000001.1 coordinate 27,467, forward strand.
CATCCGCCCCGGCCAGCACGCAGACCGCAGTCCGTCAGACAGGGCCTTCTCCGGGATCATGCCCGGATACCGGCTGTTCAGTTCCTCTGCAGAGGCGATGCACAGAGCCGCATTCATAACCTGGTAATCGGCGATGAAAGGGATCGTATACGTTTTATCCTGGCACGCCCTGCCGTACCGGAAGACAATGCCTTCCGGCAGATACCGGAGGATCCTGGTTTCGCTGCGCTTCACGATCCGGAAGGGAGCTCCCGTCTCGCGTGCTTTTTCCCGCAGTACCAGAAGAGCCTCCCCGTCGTTTCCGTCCAATACGCAGGGAACTCCCTTCACCAGGATTCCTGCCTTTTCTCCCGCGATCTCACGGATGGTGTTTCCCAGGTACTGAACATGGTCGATGCTGACGGACGTGATGACACAGAGGATCGGATTCTCCGCCGCCGTCGTGGCGTCCAGTCTTCCGCCGAGGCCGGTCTCAAGGATCGCAAAAGAGACCCCTGCATCCCGGAAGATCACCATGCTCATCAGAAATAAAAGCTCAAAGTATGTCGGATGCGCGAGTCCTTCCTTTCCGGCCCGGTCAACCATTTCCATCACCTGACGGAAAGCCCGCAGGAACTCCTCATCCCGTATCATCACGCCGTTGACAACGAATCTCTCGTTGATCCTGACTAGATGGGGCGAGGTAAAAAGGCCGCAGGAATGTCCCGCGCATCGCAGCACGGAATCCAGAAACGCGCAGGTACTTCCCTTTCCGTTGGTTCCGGCCACATGGATGATCCGGAAGCATTTCTCCGGATTTCCGAGAAGCGCAAGGCATCTTCTCGTGTGTTCAAGACTGTTCTTGCTGGTAAATTTCGGTGTGCTCTCGATATAAGACACCGCTTCTTCGTAACTTATGTTCCGCTCTTTAATTTCCATTTGTTCTGGCTGTACAGAGCATATACCGCCCGGTCATAACTCTTGCTGAGTGCCTTTCTTGTGGAGCTGTTGCTTCTCTGCACCACGGAAAGACGGTCAAAATCATCCAGCTCCGTTCCGGAGATGATCAGTGTCGTTGGATTCACATATACCGTATCATACCAGTCGCCGTTCAGCTTTACCTGGCTTGAAGGCGTAAAATTGGTACCGTGCAGATAGTAGACATGCTCCGACTCCAGACCCTTCACAATGCTGTCCAGTGTCACATCGTAAAGTCCCATGCGCATGCTGACTCTCTCAAACGGGCTTTCTCCGCCGTACAGGTATTTTTTTCCGTACAGAAGATCGTACTGGATCATCTCCAGATCGACCTGGTAATTTTTTGTATTCTTCCTTGCCTGATGGTAACGGATCACATTTCCTTCGTGGATGCCGACCCGGTCGAGGATCTCGGCGCCCATCTGGAAGGCGGCGATATTCTCGTCCTGCTTCTTCATCCCGAAATTGTTATAGATCACATATTCCGTCTGGAACAGGTAACGGTTCTTCATATCCTCCACGGTAAGATCCATGGTGGGCAGATGATCTCCGTACATCACAAGGATACAGTCTTCGGGATACTCCTCCAGCGCGTCCACAAGTTCCTGGACAAACTGGTCCATTTCATACATCTGATTTACAAAGTATTCCCACTTGTAATTCATGATCTCGTTCGGAGCGCCGGTTACGGTGATCACCGGATCCTCAAGAACCGGTTCCGACGGATAGTCGCCGTGTCCCTGAACGGATACGGTGTAAATATAATCCGGACCCTCGGAGGAATCCAGGCATTTTAAGATCTCGTCTGTCAGGATCTCGTCCTTGATCCAGCCAAGGGGATTTGTATTGTCTTCCTCCGGCATGTATTCACTGGAGGTAAAAGTATCGAAGCCCAGACGCGGAAAGACCGTACGTCTGGAATAAAAGTTTGCTTCATTGTTGTGCACCGCATGGGTGGAATAACCGAGGTTCTTCAGAACATACGGGACACTCTCGCAGGTATTTTTCTGCAGGATGCTCTTATATGGATATTCACCAGGCCCGAAATAGTGAAGGCTCATGCCGGTGATGCACTCAAATTCCGTGTTGGCCGTCCCGGCTCCCACCGAAGGAACCTTGAAATAGCCCGAAGAATATTCTTCCATCAGTCTTCTGAAATTCGGGATCGGGTCCTCCGAGCACTCCAGATAATTGACCTCCAGCGGGTCCATAAAGGACTCCAGCTGAAGGAAAATGATATTCGGTCTTTTTTCGTTGTTGGTGGCGGGAAGATCTTTTCCCGAATCGGAGATCCGTTTCATCTCCTCTTCGGAATAGTTGTTCGGCTGGCCGATACCGGTATTGAAAACCGTGGTTGCCAGACAGTATGGATATCCATAATCCTCGTAGGCAAAAGCGATATTACCGAAATACTGTGAGAGCACCCGTTTATCGATCGCAAGGCGGGTGACGCCCCAGAATGCGGCAAAGCCTGCCAGCACCAGGGGAATATTCACCTTTAAAAGCCTCTTTCCGCGGAACCACGGAGACCGGATCAACATGATCAGGAGCAGGAACGCCAGGATTCCAAGCCCGGCATAGATTCCCTTGATCGCGACCTCCGGCATGTATTTTTTCAGAAGCGACAGGCCGTCCGTCATGTTTTTGATGTCCGGTCCCGTAAACGGCGTGACACGGTTCATGAGCAGGATTCCGTCGATCATGGCCAGCAAAAGCCAGAAAACCGTAAGGACCGATCTCCAGAACACCCGTTTTCTGAAAAGATAAACGATCAGAAAGGTGGTAAAAATGATATACGCATTATAGGCGAATACCAGCGGTCTTTCCGTCATATACTGCCATGTCTGCGTAAAGGATCTTCTGCAGATCCATTCCACCACAAAGTACAGCACCCAGCAGTACGCGGCCTGTGCCGGCAGTGAGATCTTATTCAGCACATCATACCATTTCCAGCTTTTCATTCACTCCTGCTCCTTATGCCAGATGCGAAAGCTGTGCAAGGACTTTCTCTCTCATTTCCTTATATTTCTCGAGCTTGGCCTTTTCGGCAGCCACCTTCTGTTCCGGTGCCTTGTTCACAAATCCGGGATTGTTCAGCATGCCCTCGCATCTTGCGATTTCCTTCGACAGACGTTCTTTCTCCTTTTCAAGGCGTTCCGTCTCTTTTTCGCGGTCCACGAGATCCTCCAGCGGCAGATAGACCACCGCGTTGGACACTACGATCGATACCGCATCTGTTCCGATTCCGGTCTTGTCGTTCTGTACATGGAATTCCTTTGCAAAGGCAAGATTTCCGAAGGCGGGGCTCACAGCCTCGTACATACGGGCGTCCTTCTCGCCGGAAGTAACGATAAATACATTGGTCTTTCTGTTCTGGGGCACCTGCATGCTGATCCTGCTGTCACGGATGCCTCTGACCACTTCTTTCATGCAGTCCACGGCTGATGCGGCCTCCGGGAAGTCATATTCCGGACGGTACACCGGCCAGTCGGCGATCATGATGGATTCCTCTTCCGGAAGAAGCGTACAGTAGATTTCTTCCGTAATAAACGGCATAAAGGGATGAAGAAGCTTGAGCGCTTCCGTCAGGACGGTCCTGAGGGTCCACAGAGCCTCTCCGCCCGCCTTTTTGTTTTCGTCATAATTCCAGAGACGGGTCTTGACGATCTCGATATACCAGTCGCAGAATTCGTCCCACAGGAAATCGTATACCTTGGAAACAGCGATTCCAAGCTCATATTTTTCCATGTTCTCGGTCACTTCGCGGACCACGGAATTCAGATGGGACAGGATCCATTTATCCTCCAGGCAAAGATCCTGAAGGTCATCCGGACGCACGCACTCTTTTCCCTCGAGGTTCATGAGAATGAACCGGGAAGCGTTCCAGATCTTGTTGGCAAAGTTACGGCTGGCCTCCACCTTTTTCCAGGAGAAGCGCATGTCGTTGCCCGGGGCATTGCCGGTCATCAGGGTCAGTCTCAGAGCGTCGGCTCCGTACTGATCGATGACTTCCAGAGGATCGATGCCGTTTCCGAGAGATTTGCTCATCTTGCGTCCCAGCTCGTCCCGCACCAGTCCATGGATCAGTACGTGATGGAACGGAACCTCCCCGGTCTGCTCCAGTGCCGAGAACACCATGCGGATGACCCAGAAGAAAATGATGTCGTATCCGGTAACCAGGACATCCGTCGGATAGAAATATTCCATCTCAGGAGTCTTTTCGGGCCAGCCAAGGGTTGAGAAGGGCCAGAGGGCCGAGCTGAACCATGTGTCAAGGGTGTCCTCATCTTGGCGGAGCTTTTCGGCTCTGCATCTGGGGCACATTTTCGGTTTTTCCTTGGCGACCACCATCTCGCCGCACTCCTCGCAATAATAGGCCGGGATCCGGTGTCCCCACCAGAGCTGTCTGGAAATGCACCAGTCCTTGATGTTCTCGAGCCAGTGCAGGTAGATCTTGTCAAAACGCTCGGGTACAAACTGAAGCCTTCCGTCATCAAGGGCCTTGATGGCTTCCTTTGCCATCTCATCCATACGGACGAACCACTGGGGCTTGATCATGGGTTCCACGGTCGTTCCGCAGCGGTCATGCGTACCGACGCTGTGGCTGTGGGGAACGACCTTCACAAGAAGGCCCAGCTTCTCAAGGTCCGCCACGATGGCTTTTCGGGCCTCATAGCGGTCCATGCCCGCGTATTTTCCGCCCAGGCTGTTTATGGTGGCGTCGTCGTTCAGGATGTTGATCTCTTCCAGCCCGTGCCGTTTTCCCACTTCAAAGTCGTTGGGGTCGTGAGCCGGGGTGATCTTGACGCATCCTGTTCCGAATTCTCTGTCCACATAGGCGTCGGCGATCACGGGGATCGTTCTTCCCGTAAGGGGCAGCTCCAGCATCTTTCCCACAAGATCCTTATAGCGCTCGTCCTCCGGGTTCACCGCCACGGCGGTATCTCCCAGCATGGTCTCCGGACGGGTCGTGGCGATCTCGACAAAGCGGCCCTCTTCTCCGACGATCGGATAATTGATGTGCCAGAAAAATCCGTTCTGGTCCTCATGCTCGACCTCGGCATCCGAAATGGAGGTCTGGCATACCGGACACCAGTTGATGATCCTTGATCCTTTATAGATATATCCTTTTTCGTAAAGGCGGATGAACACCTCCTGAACCGCGGCGGAGCAGCCCTCGTCCATGGTGAAGCGTTCTCTGTCCCAGTCGGCGGAAGCGCCCAGCTTTTTCAGCTGATTGATGATCTTTCCGCCGTATTCCTTTTTCCATGCCCATGCATGCTCAAGGAATGCTTCCCTTCCGATCTCGTTCTTGTCGATGCCCTCGCTGCGAAGCTTTTCCGTGACCTTTACCTCGGTGGCGATGGCGGCATGGTCGGTACCCGGCTGCCAGAGAGCCTCAAATCCCTGCATTCTCTTAAAACGGATCAGGATATCCTGCATGGTTTCGTCCAGCGCATGTCCCATATGCAGCTGGCCCGTGACATTGGGCGGCGGCATTACGATGGTAAACGGCTTTTTGTCCGGATTCACTTCTGCATGAAAATATCCTTTTTCCATCCACTTCCGGTAGAGGCGGTCCTCGATCCCGGCGGGATCATATGTCTTCGCAAGTTCTTTACTCATGGTTTCCTCCATTAACATGCTGCTGTATCTGTTCCGCTTTTCGCTCCGGGACGCCCTGCATCCCGGACCGCCTGCGGCAGGGGGTACAAATGATAATACATTCTAAATATTTTAGACCAGAATCTGCAGAAATGCAACCTTGATTGCGGTTTCCGGCATCTTATGGTATACTTTGACTAAGTACGGACGTCCTTTAATCATGCATTTGGCACTTTTTTTCAGGAGGTCATTATGACAGACAATGCAGCAGCCATTCTTATACGCGAAGCCATGAACGCACAGCGGCACGCCTATGTTCCCTACTCCCGTTTCCGGGTCGGGGCTGCCCTTCTCTGCAGCGACGGAACCATCTATCAGGGGTGCAATATCGAAAACTCCTCCTATGGCGCCGCCAACTGCGCGGAACGCACGGCCTTCTTTAAGGCGGTGTACGACGGACACCGTGATTTTGACGCCATCGCCATCGTCGGAAACCACGAAGGCACCGACAAATACGACTACTGTCCGCCCTGCGGCATCTGCCGTCAGGTCATGGCGGAATTCTGCGACGGTGAGAAATTTCAGGTAATCCTGGCAAGATCCGAGACCGACTACCGGATCTATCCCCTGAAGGAGATCCTTCCCTTCGCCTTTACGCCGAAAAATCTCATCGGGGACGAAGGGTGACGGCGTGCAGACGATGACAGAACCAAAAAGCGCCCCTCTGCTTCCCGAAGAATTTGAAAGAAGGATGCAGCGTCTCCTCGGGGAAGACTTTTCCGATTTTCTTGCATCCTATGACCGTCCCCGCACCTATGGGCTTCGGGTCAACACCTCCCGGATCTCCCTGGAGGAATTTGAAAAACTGGTGCCCTTTCCCGTAAGAAGGATTCCCTGGATCTCAAACGGATATTTCTACGACGAGGACGTACGTCCCTCCCGATGCCCGCTGTACCAGGCAGGGCTTTATTATCTGCAGGATCCCGGTGCCATGACGCCCGGTTCACGGCTTCCCATAAGGCCCGGAGACCGGGTGCTCGATCTGTGTGCGGCGCCCGGCGGGAAAGCCTGCGCCGCGGCGGACCGTCTGAAGGGAGAGGGGCTGCTTGTGGCCAACGATATCAGCGCTTCCAGGGCAAAGATCCTTCTCCGTAATCTTGAAATGTGCGGCACTGTCAATGCATTTGTTACAAATGAAACGCCCGGACGGCTCCGGGATCAGTATCCCGGCTTTTTTGACCGGATCCTTCTGGACGCTCCCTGCTCGGGAGAAGGAATGTTCCGGAAAGACGAGGCGCTTCTTAAGGACTGGAGTCCCGGAAAGTCGGACGAGCTGTCCCGTATTCAGAAAGATCTTCTGACCGCCGCCGCCGATATGCTCAGTCCCGGCGGCACGCTTCTTTATTCCACCTGCACCTTCTCGAGAGAGGAGAATGAAGAGAGCATTCTGCATCTTCTGACCGTCCGGCCCGATATGCATCTTGTTCCGCTTGAATGGTATGAGGGTTTCGCGCCCGGCGTCCTCCCGGACACCCCCTCTCCTGAAGCCGTGTCTCTGTCCCTGTGCGCCCGCATCTATCCTCACCGGATGGACGGCGAAGGACAGTTTCTTGCTCTGCTTCAAAAAGAGGGCGGGGCGCGTTTTGTTCCCGAAAAGGAGGACGCTGCCGCCTCTGTCCCCTCTCTTTTCTGCCCGCCGGAGACCGTATCTTCCGGCCGGAATAAAAAAGGCGGCAGAAAGAAAAACGCGTCGTTATCCGGCCCGGACCCCAGAGCGCTCAGCCTTGTCACCGGCTTTCTGTCCGGCATCGGCGCCGGTTCCCTGGGCGGAGCCCCTCTGTCCGTTTCCCGGATAGAGATAAGGGGAGACAAGGTCTACTATCTTCCTCCCTTACCGGTAACCCCGGCCGGAACGGTATTTCTTCGCAACGGCCTTCTGATGGGGGACCTGAAAAAGGACCGGTTCGAGCCTTCCGTACAGCTCGCCCTCGCCTTCCGGAGGGGCGAAGTCAAAAGATCCGTCGATCTTCCGGTCGACGACCCGCGTCTTGTACGGTATCTGGCCGGCGAGCCCATTACCCTCGCCGGGCACGAGGCTTCCGGCGGCAGCGGATGGCACCTGCTTACAGTGGCAGGATACCCTCTTGCTTTCGGAAAAATCACCGGAAATGTTCTGAAGAACAAATACCCCTCCGGCTGGCGTACCTGCTGAGACAAGGTTTTGCAGGAAGGAGCGGGCGGCGCTTAAATCTCCCGCGCGCCGCCTCCGCTCTCCCCGGCCGGAAGCGGAATACATTTTCCAAGCGTGAAGGAATAAATGTATATTTCCTTCACATTTTTCTTTGTAAGCCGGTTCAGCGCACACGCATAATCTTCCAGCTGCACATGATACAGATCGATCAGCTTCTGTTCCTGTCCCCTGTGCACAAAATCCGTCTTGTAATCTACAAGCACGATCTCATCCTCTTCCAGAAAATACGCGTCGATGATTCCCTGTACCAGGACTCCCGTGTCCGCCATCCAGGACGGATCCAGTTCCGAAGCGTTTCTCAGGATCATAAAAGGCTGTTCCCTGTAAAGCTTTCCGTGAAGTGCGGCATCCTGCATGCGTCTTCCGAGATCTGTTTCCAGAAAGATCCGGATATCTTCTGTACGGATACTGTCTGCCTGCGGCTTTGTAAGAAGTCCCCGTTCTTCTAAGGCGGCGATCTGACCCGTCAGCTCTTCTTCCCCGGTCTTTGCATAGTCCAGATGCTCCATTACGGCATGATACGCCGTTCCCCGCTCGGCTCCCCTGCTTCCTCCGCCGGTCTCCTTTTTCTCGATGAATTCCGGGATCAGAGGGATCACATCCGGTTCGGCCAGAATATTCTCCTCCAGCTCGGACTCGTCCGCATAGCTCCGCTTTTTGAGCTCCGACACGCTTACCTTTTCAGGAATCAGATCCAGCTCCTCAAAGGGATAGCGGCAGGAAAACTGCTTATCCAGCGCTTTCCGGATTTCCGGATCATATTCCCGTTCTTCATCCCAATGCTTCAGGATCTCTTCATCAGCAAGACTGTCAAGTTCCTGCTCCGCCGCTTTCCGGGCCATCTGCGCCGGGCCGATGATCCGGACCACAAAATCCGCCGACGGATCCTGTAAGGCAGGGGAAGGAAAAACACTGCACCCCGCCTCCGAAAACAGTTCCTGCATGGCATGATGACCCGACAGTGCAGGAAGAATAAAATCCCATCCGTTCCTGGCGCGTCTCCGTACTCTGTATGGAAGCAGCATCTCACCGCGTCTTCCTGATGCGGCGGCTTTTTCAAGCTCCGCCCCGACATCTTTCATGGTTCCCGTGATGATCAGCTTTTCCTTTGCCCTTGTGAAGGCGACGTAAAGGATCCGCAGATCCTCTCCCAGTTCTTCGGCGTACATTACATTCCGGATCAGTGTCTTCTGAAGCGTCTTCATCCTGCAGCGAAGATCCGGAAGCACCGCGTCCATGCCGATTCCAAGATCGGGATGGATCAGTACTCCGGCGTTCACGTCATTAAAATTAAAGCTTTTTCCCATCCCGGCAGCAAATACCACAGGAAATTCAAGACCCTTGCTCTTATGGATCGTCATGATGGACACCGCGCCGTCCCCGGCCCCCGACAGATTCGCTTCTCCGAAGTCCACCTCATATTTTTTCAGCTGCTCGATGTAACGGATAAAGTTGAAGAGCCCCTTGTAGCTGGTCTTTTCGTACTCTCTGGCTCTTGCGATCAGCATGGAGAGATTGGCTCTCCTCTGGGCTCCGCCCGGCATGGACGCCGCTGCGTTCCCGAATCCGGTTTCCTTCAGAATCGCTGCGATCAGCTGATGCACCGGAATTGTCATGCTTCTTTCCCGGAAAGCGTCAAGCTGCGTAAGAAACGTCCGGATTTTCTTCCCTACTGCATCCTTTTCACCGTCTTCCCCGCCATATTTTTCCGAGAAAGCCCGGATGCTGTCATACAAAAGGCCTTCCGGAAATTCGGCCCGCACGTCTGCCAGCTCGGAAGGAGACAGTTCCGCGAAGGGCGATCTCAGGACGCCCGCAAGCGGAATGTCCTGTCTCGGGTTGCTGCAGATCTGCAGATAACATAAAAGCGTCTGCACCTCCGCCGCGGAAAAATACCCGGTTCTGGATACGGTGTAAACAGGGATCCCCTGTTCCTTAAGTACCTCGGCAAAAGTCTCGGCCCAGCCGGTGTAGGTGCGCAGGAGTATCACGATATCCCCATAGCGGATTTCCCGGTATTCTTTGCTCTTCCGGTCGTAGATTTTCTGTGTGTTCATCAGCTCCCGGATCCGCTGCGCGATCATCAGGGCCTCCGTCTCCTGGGCGCTTTTTCTTTCATTTCCGCCAGCCGTCTTTTCTTCGCTTTCTTCCGGCCGGTCTCCGGATGCGGCTTCCCGGCCTTCGTCTTCTTTGTGTTCTGCGATCAGGATCTCCGTACGCAGGTCGCTTTCCTGCGGCGCTTCGGGATAATCCGCTCCGCAGTAAAGGGCCGCCGCATCATCGTAGGTGATCCCGCCCATATCCTTTCCCATAAGGGAACGAAACAGATAGTTCACACTGCCGAGTACCTCGCTACGGCTTCTGAAATTCATATGAAGATCGATCTTCTGTTCCTGCTCTCCGTTCTCCGGATACCGTTCGTATTTTTCCATGAAGAGTTCAGGCCGGGCAAGCCGGAACCGGTAGATACTCTGCTTCACGTCTCCTACCATAAAAAGATTCCGGCGTTTTACAGCCCATCCGGAGACACAGTTCATGATCGTTTCCTGAAGGAGATTGGAATCCTGATATTCGTCGATCATGATCTCCTCGTATTTTTCAGACAGCTCCCGGGCTGCGTCGGACATCTCCTCCCCGCTCCCGCGAAGGATCTGAAGGGCCAGATGCTCGATATCATTGAAATCCAGCACGTTCTTCTTTCGTTTTTCCCTGCGGAAAGCCTCCATAAACCCCCTGGCAAGCTCCGAAATGACACAGATCTGCTCTCCGGCCAGGTCCGACAGCTTCATCTGCTGCGCAAAGCTGAGGTCAAACAGGTCGTTCGCAAGGCTTTTCAGGATTTCCTTTTCTTCCTCCCGGAGCAGCTTTACTTCTTCTTTTTTCCGTGCGTCGCATCCTTCCTTTGTCCTGCTAAAGGCTTTGAACTTCAAATTTCGGAGCTCTCCGGCCATCCTGTCAAAGTCCCTGTTCCCGGAACAGGAAAGAAGAGAAGCGCAAAGACCCTTGTCGGATTCGAGCGCGGGAAGGAGCACCTCCAGTCCGTCTTCCGGATCGGCACACAGATCTTCTGCCTCGGATAAAAGATCTGAAGCGGAAAGAAGCTGTCTTTCTGTCTGTTCCCAGAGTATTTCATACAATGGCGATCTGCGGAATTCCTCTTCGTCCCGGCACGCATTTGCACAGTGTTCCAGCCATTTCTCCGGGTCCGGGTTGCTCATGGCCTGATCGTACACCTTCATGATCAGGCTGCTTATGGCTTCGTCATTTTTGCCAGGTGCGGCTAATTCGGCAAACGTCAGGAAGTCGCTGTTTCCTTCCCGGTACCGTTCTTCCAGGAACGCGTTCATCACATCCTGCCGGAGAAGCTTCAGCTCTCCTTCCTCCCCGATCCGGTACCCGGCGTCCAGGCCGATCAGATGATAATAGTTTTTCAGAAGATATGCGCAGAATCCGTCGATCGTGGTGATCTGCGCCGTGTGGACCAGCGTCATCTGTCTCTGCAGGCGTGCATTCTCCGGGTTGTCATAGATCAGCTGTTCCAGAGCCTCCACGATTCTTCCCTTCATCTCCGCCGCAGCCGCTCTTGTAAATGTCACGACCAGAAGCCGGTCAACATCCACCGGATTTTTTTCATCGGTGATCTTTTGAATGATCCGCTCCACCAGTACCGCGGTCTTCCCCGATCCCGCGGCGGCGCTGACCAGAAGGTTCCGGCCTCTGAGGGATATGACCTTCTGCTGATCCTCAGTCCATCTGATCTCTCCCATCTCATTCCACCTCCTGATCTGCTGTTTTCATGATTTCCGTCCAGATCTCGTCATCGGACATCTTCCGGATTTCCCTGTAACCGCATCCGGGGATCTTTCTGTCAAATCCGCAGGCTGCCTGATAGGGACAATATGTACAGGCGGTCTTATCCTTCATCCGGTAGGGCGTAAGGGAAGCATCCCCCTCCAGGATCTGCCGCTGAAAAGCCCTGATCTTTTCCCTTACAAATAATGATAACGCGTCGAACTGCGTTCTGTCGGCCGCAGATGTACCTCTTTTTGCGAGGGTTCCTTCCTTTGTGAGCGCTGCGGGGATCGAGGCAAGCGTCGAGTCCAGGCGTTCCAGAATATCCTTCTCTGCCGGCGCAAGGCCGCTCATCTTCAGCTCCTTCAGGATCTCCTGATCCAGGATATCGGAATGAAATGCCTCTGCATCCCCTGACATGATCCGCTGAAGGATCTGATCCTTCAGATCCCGCCCGGTCTTTGTGCCCGTGCTGCTGATCATCGGATCGCTGACAGGATAATAATAGATTCCCGCCGGAACCACCTCTTTTCCGGGGTGCTTTTTCCGCTCGGTCTGCATGGCCCCGTCCATGTATACCACCAGCTGCAGCTGAAGTCCGTGATACACAGACAGAAGATCAAAGGAAGTGTTTCCCGTCTTGTAGTCGATCACCTTTACAAAAACCCTGTCGTCTTCCTCGCATACATCGATGCGGTCGATTCTGCCTCCAAAATACTTTACTTCAAAGCCTTCCGGTTCGAAGCTGCCATTCTGAAGCTGTTTCTGGAGCGCCCAGACCGTACGCCGCAGGATCCTGCGGGCACGTTCCACCATGGCTTCGTTTCTGCTGCTGCTCTTCAGAATGGTATTTCCATAATCCGCAGCCGTGCGAAGCAGACATTCGTCGATCAGACTGTCGCGCTCTTTGTCCGGAATGCTCTTCCAGCTGCCGCCCTGTTTCCGGATCTCCTCGCTGAAGCTCTGCAGCGACTGATGCACAAGGTTTCCAAGATCCGCCGGGGTCAGTTCATATTCCGCACGTTCTTTCAGCTTCAGCGCATATCTCAGAAAATGGGCATAGGCGCAGGCAGCGTACAGTTCCAGTCTCGTGGCGTTCGTCTCGGCAGCGGTTCCATAAAGGATCCTCGCGGCTTCCCTGCTGATATGGTCCCCGGGCCTTGTCATCACCGACAGCTTTGCCAGACGCACAGCGGATTGACGGTATCCGGGATTTCTTAAATACCAGCCGTACAGCTCGCCGAACAGCGGATCGTCTCTGCGGTATGCCCTGTCGCCCAGCAGCCCGATCAACACCTTAAACCCCGCTTCCGGCGTCAGGATATCTCCCGTGTTTCCGCCGGCGCCCGGTTTTTCTGTGCTCTCAACACCTATACCTGGAAAAAGCTTCTGCACCGTCCGCACAAGGTAGGACGGCGCGGCCGCCTCTCCTTTACTGTTGGCCGTCACGTAGGAAAGTGTCAGATAATTCTGCGGCTTTGTGAGATTCAGATAAAGATAGAATCTCTGCATGTCGATCTGCTGTCTCGGATCCGGTGCCAGCTCAATCCCCGCATCTGCAAAGAATTCTCTGTCCATGTCCGTGAGAATGCCGCCGGAATCCGTCCGCTTCGGAATGTTTCCGTCGTTCACGCCCAGAAAGAACAGTGCCTTCACATCCTTCAGTCTGGTCCGTTCCATGTCTCCGACCATGACCTGGTCCTGGCCCGGCGGGATCAGCGCCACCTTGGCGGAGCCAAGTCCTGTTTCAAGAAGCTTTGTAAACTCCTCTCTTTCCATCCGCTCATTTCCCAGGATTTCCACCATCTGATCCAGAAGCCGCATCACGATGCCGTAAATCTGGGCATATTCCCGTTCCATGGCGGGGTCCTTCAGGACGTGGAAGCGTTCCTCCTGAATCTTAAGCTTTTCCTGAACGCGGCATCTTACAATAAACTCATAGAGTATCCTGCAGTATTCTTCCACGGTCCTGCTGCCCTTCGACATTTCCGTATACAGCTGCTCCGTCTCATTCAGAAAGCGCTCCCGGAGCTCGTTCAGAAGAACGGCCTCTTCCGGATCCATTCCATGGCATACCCGCACCCAGCGTTCCCGCCAGGCATCCATTCCGTGAATGCCAAGTCCCCGAAGATAATTTTCCAGCCTGTCTGCCTCCTCCCGTGTAATGGAAGATATGCCGCACCGCAGATACCGGACCACACTCTCAAAAGAAAACCTCTGATCCAGCATGAAAAGAGACGCGCGGATAAACTCCACCAGCGGATTCATCAGAACCGTGTGTGTCTCGTCAATAAAGCACGGAATGTCTGCCTCCGAGAACTCCTGCCGGATGATGGATGCATATTCCTCCAGGTTTCCGGTGATCACGGCGATCTCCCCGTACCGGATCCCTTCGTCTCTCACCAGCCTTTTGATCCGTCTGGCCGTCTCTTCGGTTTCCTCAACCGGCCCGGTCCCATAAAAGATCCGTATGTTATTCTGTTCTTCTTCATACGTCCGGTTCCGGTAACGAAACAGGTTTTCTTCGAGGAAGCGAAGTGCCTGCGCACTGTGAAACCTCGTTTTTTCACTGTGACGCAGATAAACGTCCTCTCCCCGGTCCTCTGCAACCGAGGATAACGTCAGGATCATGACGCCGCTCATAAAAAACAGCCTGTCCTTTGCCGTTTTTCCGGGCAGAAACGACGCAGCATCCGCCGTAACCGTCACATATACGTCCGACGCCGTCTTAAGAAGCTCCCGGAGTACCTTGACCTGAACCGGCGTAAAGCCGGTGAATCCGTCCAGAAGCACTACGCTTCCCCTCAGGCGCTGATACCCGCAAAGCAACTCTGCCAGGCGGTCCATGGACTCCTCCCCCGTCATATAGTGCCCGCTCAGATATTCACGAAAAGCGCTGTAAAGCCTTCTCATATCCCTGAGCTTTGCTGAGAGAAGGGTCTTCTCCCCTGCGCTTTTTTCCATCGTTTCCAGCATATCGGAGTCGACGTCGTACAGCATGAATTCCGAGATCAGCGACTTGATCTCATCGAGGCTTCCCGGACTCTTCATCTGCCTGCCAAGATAGGGAAGCGCATCACCCAGCATGGAGGACAGGCGCCTGAGGATCAGGCATTTTCCCGTATCGTCCAGAAGGACGGCTCCGCCGCAGCCGGCTTCCTGAAGAACACGATAGGCAAGTCTCTGAAAGCTGACCACATCGATATTCAGGATTCCCTTTGAAGGAGACATGTTCACGACGGTTTTCTGTGTCTGCATCGTAAACTGCTCCGGAACAACAACATAATAAAGTACATCCGGGTGGCTTTCGGCCTCCCGGATGATCTTCTCATACCCGTAATAAGACTTTCCCGTACCGGATCCGCCAATGATAAACTGCAGTGCCATGGATCCTCCCTTTCTCCGGCCAGGACGCCGGATCTGTTATTTTGAAGCGCGAAGGATTTCCTTCAGTTCTTCCACCGAAAAGTTGAAATGGTTTCCGCAGAAATGACAGTTCATCTCGATGGGCCTGCCCTCCTGGATCATCTCGTTCAGGTCCTTGCGCCCGATGCTGACGAGCGCCTTTGCCATGCGCTCCTTGCTGCAGTTGCAGTGGAAACGGGTATCAAGCCGGTCCGTGATCTCCAGATCGAATCCTTCCAGAATCCTGGAAAGAAGTCCTTCCGGTGTCGGATCCTCCTGAAGAAGGGATGTAACCGATGAGATCGCCGAAAGATTCTTCTCAAGCTTCGCGATCGTCTCTTCCTCTGCAAAGGGCATCATCTGAATGATGAATCCGCCGGACTGCGCCACAGTGTTGTCCTTGTTCATCAGAACGCCGAGTCCGACAGCCGAAGGCGTCTGTTCGCTGGCGGCAAAGTAATACGTGAGATCGTCTCCGATCTCCCCGGTCTGAAGATCCACCGTCCCCACATAGGGTTCTTTCATTCCAAGATCGCGGATGACCTGAAGGGTTCCCGGCCCCAGAGCACCGGCGACATCCAGCTTTCCGTCCTTGTTGGGAGGAAGGATCACCTCCGGATTCTCCACGTATCCTTTTACATTCCCCTTTGCGTCCGCCGTCACGATCAGCCGTGCGATCGGGCCCATGCACTTGATCTGAAGGGTCAGGACTGCATTCTCTTCCTTCATCATCGACCCCATCATGGCTCCGGCTGTCATAAGCCGTCCGAGCGCGGCCGTCGCGGCCGGGCTGGTCTGATGTCTTTGCCTTGCCTCCTCCGTCATGTCTCTTGTTACCGCTGCAAACGCGCGGATCTGCTGATTTCCTGCCATGGCTCTGACAATCTGGTCACTCATCTTTTATATCCTCTCTCTGGTTTTCTTTTATGATCTCTCTGGCAATAAAGGTAAGTCTGCCGGTATTCTTATCAGGCTCCCTGCGGGTATATGCCTCATAAACTCCTTCCGGTCTGAGGCCGGCCTTTTCAAGAAGTGCAAGGACCTCCCGTGCCGTCCACCCCTTCTGTACATGCAGCTCCTCGTCCTTCTCGTACAGACCGTCTTCCCTCTTCAGAAACAGGGTCAGTGCACAGGTATTGAGATCCGTTTCGGCGTCATACTCGTTTTCCCAGATGAAGCTTCCCTCATCCCGGTTTTCCGCGATCACCTGCTCGCCGATCGTCCGATATTTTGCCGGCGTGTTCACGTCGAACACAAAAATCCCGCCCGGGTCAAGATAGTTGTTCACCAGACGGAATACGGAAAGGAGTTCTTCATCGTCCAGCATGTAATTCAGACTGTCGCATACGCTCACCACCGCCCGTACCGTCCCGTAGAGCTCAAACTCCTGCATGTCCTGCATAAGGTACAGGATGTCGTGTCCCGACGCATCCCTTTTTTCTGCCGCTTTCATCAGCATTTCATCGGAAGCGTCGACGCCGATCATGTCGTACCCGTCTGCTGCGAGGAGCTCCGTCATTGTCCCGGTTCCGCAGCCCAGATCCAGCACAAGTCCGTCGGAAATCCCGTACTCCTTCAATACCCCGGTGATAAAATCCTTCCACCCCGGATAATCGATATTATCCTGAAGAATGTCATAGATCCTGGCAAATTCTTCATATGCATCGTGCATGAAATCATCCTTTCCATGTCAATCTTTACAGCTGCCTGGGGCTGTCTCCTTCAGAGTATATCAACAACCCGGCGCAATGTCAAAATGGATTCCGTCCCCGCTGACTTTCAGTCTTCCATGCCCTCTTCCCAATTTCCCGATTTGTCCTTGACAAGCATGGAAACAAGACTTATAATCTTAACATGTAAGGACTACCCTCCTGAGGGTATTATGCTGTAAATCACTGGCTTTTAGAGATTATATTTACTGTATATAGTCTGTAAAAGCTGGTGATTTTTTTTACCAGATGTTATTTTATTCACAAATCAATGGAGGTAACACAAATGAACAAAGGGACTGTGAAATGGTTTAACGCGGAAAAGGGCTACGGCTTTATTACCGGCGAAGACGGAAACGATGTCTTCGTACATTTTTCTGCCATCAACTGTGAAGGCTTCAAATCTCTCGAAGAGGGACAGGCTGTCACATATGATCTGGTTGAAGGAAACCGCGGAATGCAGGCTGCTAACGTAACAAAGCTTTGATTTCGGACTGATCTTATCAAAAAGGACTTCCCTCTTTAAAGAAGGAGGTCCTTTTTATTTCCGGCCTTATCGCGCAGAAGGCGGATGGAAAGTACATTCCATCCGCCCCGTGATCTTATTTGTTCTGATCTGCTTCTGAATCCTGTGTCTCTGATGCCCCTGCATCGGCTTCGCCTTCTGAAGCCTGCTCAGTTTCAGCCGTTGTCTCAGCCGCCTGCTCTTCTGCAGTCTCTTCCGTCTCTGCAGCTGCTTCTTCTGCGGCAGCTTCTTCTTCGGCTTCTTCATGCTCATGCATTTCCGTGCTCATCAGGTAGTCGTCTATCGCGGCTGTATCCAGTGTAGTCGTCTCAACCGTAACATTTTCATTGTTCACCCGGGTTACCCTTCCATAAATGGAGTACCCGATCCAGCAGACGATGGCTGCCAGGATTACAAGGGCAACAGTCTTCTCGATCAGCAGAAGACGCTTTTCCTTTTTGATGATCTGTTTACGGTTTGCTTTCTGTTCTTTATAGATATCTACTTTTTTCTGGCTCATTTCCGTGAATCTCCTTTGATCATGTTTCCCCGCATTGCGGCACTTGGAGTATTATAGCACAGCAGACCGAAAAAGTGAAGAGAAAAATCGTCCTTATGGATTTTTCGCCGGATATGTGCTAGGATTGCACCAGAAGAAATAAGGAGATCCCGTATGCGCGCATTTGAAATATCAGACCGAAAAGATTTTACCGCCATGCTGTTCCTCGGAACCGTATTTGATGACTTCCAGCTTACCAGCGCCCGTTTCGACACCTTCGCAGGCTTCACCATCGAGGGACACCGTAATTCCGGATATTACGATTCCGATGAAGACGCAGAAGGTTTCACGAAAACCGAATATATTCTGTGGAAGGAGGCAAGACCGCATGCCTTCCAGCTGATCCGCGGAAAGAAACCGCCCCTGCGTTTTCAGATCGTATTCCGGTATCCGCAGGACCTGCCTGTCATTCCTGCCGCCATGGATCTCGCCGCAAAGGCACCCGGAACCGCGCTCTATCTGAATATCGGCTACAAAAACCAGCAGCTGACCTGCACCACCGGCGCTGCTTCCCCGGGATTTATTCCGGGATTCCGCCCGGACCCCGTATGGGATCAGGCCATCGAACACTTCCTGAAATCCCATGGCCTGGCCTTCCAGGTTCTGTCATGAACCCTTTGTTTTTGCTTCCTCTTCTGATTTACGAAGCTTTCTGCTCCGCTCTATGTAGTCCGCGACGATCGACAGAAATTCCATATTGGTCATCTTGTCGTCCTTTTCGATCGTATACCCGGCCATCTCTTCGAGCAGGCTTCTGTTATCATTCAGCGCCTTCTGCACCACCGTCGTAATACCGTGCGCGACATTCGAGTCTGTCGTTCCGTATTTTGCAGCAATCGGAGGATACATGTCCTTTGTGATCCTCAGCCGTCTGTCAGGATTGTCTAGAAGGATCCTGATTCCCATGATCGAATAGTAATAACCGCCGTACTTTTTTGTGATATGTAGTTTTGCTATGATCTGCTGAACATCATCCATGATTTCTTCCTCCTTTTTCAGGATAATACTACAAAATGATTAAAATATGCAGAAAAGGAATAAAAAAGTATTCAATATATAATTTTGGAAGAAAATGGAATCGAAAAATACAAAACCGCCGCCGGCATCCGGACCCGGACAGCATAAGCTGCAGCTGTTGTTGGTTTCCTGTTGCCGACGGCGGTTTCTGTTTTTGTGATTGTCAGTTATAAAAAAGCGGTTATCTGGTAAGCTTCATCAGAATCTCATTGCTGCGGGCGACGAACCTGGTCATCTCGTCCGGCGTCAGCTGCCGGTAGCCGAGCATGGCAAGATCGTACAGCTGCTCGCACACGATTCCGGTATTCTCCTCTTCCTTATGGTCTGAAACATATTTCACAAGAGGATGACTGGTATTCAGTACAAGAACCTCCTGACCGCCAAAAGCGGACGGATCCATTCCGTACATGTTATACATCTTCATCATATCCTGCATTCTGCGGCTTTCTTCCGGCAGAGTGATCATGGCAGCGATGTTCTGGTTCTTCAGATTCTCTGTCTTTACCTCGAGTTTTTCATTCTTCAGCTCCTTGCGGAACAGTTCCGTAAGAGCCTTGGACATTTCCTCGTCTGTGCTTTCTCCGGAACGAAGCTCCTGGCTCAGATCGGCGTCGATCCTTCTGAACTGTACGCTTTCGTTCTTTCTTTCAAGATGAGAGATGAACGGGGTATCGATGTTGTCCTTCAGCAGCACGGCGTCCTTGCCGGCTTCTTTAAACATATTGATATACTGGCTCTGAAGCACTTCGTCCGTCACGTAGTAAATGGTGGTCTTTTCCTTTTCGGAGCTGTCCTTTTCTTCCTTCTTTTCGTCTGCGGAGGCAGTCTTTTCTTCTGCTTCTGCCTGCTTTCCCGCATCCTCTGCGTTTTCTTCCGTCTTCTTTTCTGCTTCGACGCAGTCCTTCAGGGTAAGATACTTTCCGGCAAGATTCTTAAACAGTACATAGTCGCTGACCTTGTCCGCGAATTTGTCGTTTTTGATCACGCCGAATTTGATAAAGGGGCTGATGTCGTCCCAGTATTTCTCGTAGGACTCCCGGTCGGTCTTGCACATTCCGGTGAGCTTGTCGGCAACCTTTTTGGTGATATAGTCGGAAATCTTCTGAACAAATCCGTCGTTCTGAAGTGCGGACCTGGATACGTTAAGCGGAAGATCCGGGCAGTCGATCACGCCCTTCAGCAGAAGAAGGAATTCAGGAATTACTTCCTTGATGTTATCGGCGATGAACACCTGATTGTTGTACAGTTTGATCTTTCCCTCGATGGATTCGTATTCCATGTTGATCTTCGGGAAATACAGGATACCCTTCAGGTTGAAAGGATAGTCCATGTTCAGGTGGATCCAGAACAGCGGCTCCTTGAAGTCCATAAAGACCTTGCGGTAGAACTCTTTGTATTCTTCTTCCGTACAGTCGTTCGGGTGCTTCATCCAGAGCGGATGGGTATCGCTGATGGAGACCGGACGCCTGTTGATCTTGACACGGTCTCTGGCCGGAGAAACTTCGACGGTCTCCTTCTCTCCCTTGTCGTTTTCACGCTCCTCGGTTTTCGCGTCCTCATGAATACGCTCCACGATCACGTCGTCGTCACGAAGCTCCGACTCGTCGATGGTGTCGTACTCCTGGGGCGCATTCTCGGTGGAGAGGAAGATCTCGACCGGCATGAAGGAACAGTACTTGTCCAGGACCTCGCGCATACGATACTCGTTTGCAAACTCCACGCTTTCGTCGTTCAGGAACAGCGTGATCTCGGTTCCGGGTTCGGTCTTGCTTCCCTGCTCCATATCGTACTCGGTACCGCCGTCGCATGTCCAGTGTACGGGCACGGAGCCTTCCTTATAGGAAAGAGTATCGATATGGACCTCATCCGCCACCATGAACGCCGAATAAAAGCCCAGACCGAAATGACCGATCATCTGATCGTCGGTCGTCTTGTCCTTATACTTCTCCAGGAATTCCGTTGCGCCTGAAAACGCGATCTGGGTAATGTATTCCTCAACCTCGTCCGCCGTCATTCCGATACCGTTATCGATGAATTTAAGGGTTTTGGCTTCCGGATTGACCAGCACGCTGATCTTCGGCTTATAGTTCTCCGGGAAGGTGTATTCTCCCATTACCTCGAGCTTTTTCAGCTTTGTAATGGCGTCACAGCCGTTTGACACCATTTCACGGGCAAAAATGTCGTGGTCCGAATACAGCCACTTTTTGATAATCGGAAATATGTTCTCACTGTTGATGGATAAACTGCCTTTTTTTGCTTCCATTTATGTCACTCCTCTGCCTGCGGACTTATTCTGTCGAATCATTGTCAGATTCTTTTATCCTGCAGTTTTCCTTAATGATAATCCCGCCGCAGAGAAAAGTCAAGAAAAATCTGGCACTCAGTTCTATCGAGTGCTGATAAAGCACTGTGTCAGGGTTCTCCTGCCGCGTGTGCAGCAGGATGCTCAGCGTTTCTCCCCTTTGCCGCTAAAAAGGCCGCTGTTCCGGAATTCCGGTTCACAGCGGCCTTTTGTCTGTTCAGATCATGCGGAAAACATCTGCTGCTTCCTGTATGACTGTTTCTTCTGTTTTCAGCGTTTCCTTCTGCGCATCAGGATGATCAGCAGAATGATGACGGCGGCTGCGGCAGCCGTCAGCGCGATCACCAGCGGAAGAACCGGGTTGTCATCGCCTGTCTGAACTCCCTTGACTGCCTTTGCAGCCGGCGTTCCCTTGATCTGGCCCGTTCCCACGATGAAGGAAACCTTTTTGGTATCCGTCACATTGGAATCGACCCATTTGACGCCGTCGAAGCTCTGCTGCATATAATTTACGGTTAATGTATAATTTCCGTTCCGGCCGATCCGGAAGGTTGCGGAATAGGGTTCGCTGCTCCAGGATCTGGCTTCGCCGTCCACAATATACCATGTTCTGGGAACATATCTCACATCGCCCGACTTGGGATTTGTGTTGTCCATTCCTGCGCCGATGGCCGTAAAGGAAATCTTGGTCTCTGTTGTATAAATTCCGTCGCTGGTGATCCCGGAGATCCAGTTGCGTGACGGATCCGGAATGATCGGTGTTCTGCCGTTCACTGATACGTTTACCGCCGCGGCAAGAGGAATGTTGTCCGGGTTCTCAATGCCTCCCGGAAGAGTGACCGTTCCGGATACCTTAAAGGTCTGAGGATCTCTGGAGGCGGGATCGTAAGCTGCCGAAGCCACATCCCACATTACATTGGCCTTCATGTCTCCGTTTGTCGTTTTAATGACCACGTCCGCCGGCAGCAGAAGCCCGGCAGCGCTCTTCTCGGCGCCTGAGGCAACTCCGGTAATGTCCGCAGGGTTCTGAATACCGGTAAGCTTTACAGAAACCGACGAAACCGAGAATGTAGCCGTAAGGCTTCCCTGGGCGTTTTCCGCATTGGGAACGGTGATCGTCTCACTGTACTGTCCTTCCGGAAGCGCAGCTTTCGGGACCACGGTGAATGAAGCGGTTTCCTTCGGAGCCAGCACCACGGACGAAAGCGGTCCGATCACAAAGTTTGTGCTGACCGGTTGCTGCAGATGGATCGTCGTATTTCCTGTATTGACGACCGTTACAGTCACCGGCTGCGGCACTTCGGCGTAGCCGGCTTCCTTATTTCCAAATACCGCGCTTGCGGGAGCGACGGTGATCGCGGGGATCTTCTGCTCTTCCACGGTAAAGTCCGCAGTGACATGCGCCGCAGGAGATACTCCCTCTGCAGCATATACCGGAATACTGTCGCTGTACGCCCCTGCCGGCAGTCCGGGCGCGGGCTGAATGGTAAAGGTCGCTTCCTGGCCGGGCTCCAGTACGGCTTCAAGTCCGCTGACGGTAAAATAGCTGCTGGTTCCGGTTTTTACGCTGACCGCGGAAGAACCTTCATTTTTTACATATATGGTTTCCGCTTTCGGAAGCGAATCCACCGTATATCCCGCTTCGGCGCTTCCGAAGCTGACCGCCGGTTTCGATACGCTGACGGACGGTACGTCTGTAGGCGTAGGCTCCGGCACGTCCGTAGGCGTAGGCTCCGGTACAGTTGTAGGCGTCGGTTCCGGAACATCCGTAGGCGTCGGCTCCGGTACAGTTGTAGGCGTCGGCTCCGGTACGTCCGTGGGCGTCGGTTCCGGTGCCGTTGTCGGTACGGGCGTTTCCGACGGTGCAGGTTCAGGCTCAGAGACCGGCTCCACTGTTTCCTCTTCCGGCATGATCTCCACCACCGCCTCATAGGAAACCTCAGCTCCCTCGAGTGAACGGTAGGTGATGACCTCACTGTGGACGCCCGGTTCGGTCTCTTCATCTTCAGAAAGTCTCGGAATCACCCAGAGATCCACCGACTGCCCCGGTTCCAACGTTTCGTGGATATCCTGCACCATGAAAAATTCCGGTGCGATACCTTCAAAATTCAACTCCGCATTACCGGTGTTTGTGATGGTCACATACTGTTCTTCGACTGTCTCCATATCCCCGGAGATCTTCCCGAAATCCACCTTTCCGTCTTCGCCGGCGGTCCTGATTTCGGCGGAACAGACAGGCAACTCTTCCGAAGCAGTCTCATCAGGTGCTTCAGCGGTATTTTCCGTATCTCCGGTATTGAACACATAGACTTCCTCGTGTGCATCTTCCATGCCTTCCGGGAGCATGCCCATTTCAGACATGGTCGACCAGGACTCGGATTCCGTTTCCTGCAGTCCGGACGCCTGTGTATCATCCGGCGTGAACACGGTCATGCTGCCCTCTTCGATAAACTCTGTATCTTCTGTCTCGGGCAGGAATTCTTCCGTCTGTTCTCCGCTGCCGGGCAGAGCTTCTTCTGCCTGCTCCGTATCGCCGGACTGGGACTCTTCCGTCTGCTGTGTGCTCTGTGGATTTTCAGCGGCTTCCTTCCGCTCTTTCGCTTCCTGCTCCGTTGCCGCAACCGGAAGCGTACGGACCGTCGCCGTGCCTGCAAGGCCCTTTTCGCCGATACCCGACACGGTGAGAGAAAGGACGCTGTCCAGGTCTGCCTGGACCGGGGTGTACGTTTTTGCGCTGCCCACCTGCGTCATGGTCCCGTCGCTGTTCACCCTGTTCCACTGGAATGTCAGTTTGTCCTCCGTAATGCCCTCGGGCTTTAATGTGCTCCAGTCGGCAGTAAGAAGGATTCCCACTGCCGGAAGCCCCTTAATGGAAACCGTTCCGCTGATTGCTGCCGGCGCAGGTACCTGTGTCTGGGTCTCGCCGGACTGTTCCTGTACATCGGAGGGATAATACTCCATTACCTCTTCCGCACGGACAGGCATCTGAAGCGTTCCTGTCATCATGACGGCGGACATTGCCGCCGCAAGCCATCTGTTTATTTTCATATCAATTCCTCCTGACAATTTTTCAAGTCTCGCTTGCGAGACTTGCGCGCCGCACGGCCGTCTTCCGTCCTTCGCCTGAATTCATTCTAGCACACGGAACAGCGTCCGTGTAAAACGCACTTTCTCATCTGCTCCGGAATATTTCCGGCAGATCTCCGGGCCGTTCTGCCAGCGCGTCCGCTCCGTAGTCTGTCAGTTCTTTTCTTCCCCGGTATCCCCATACCGCGCCTACTGTAAACATGCCGGCTGCATGCCCGGTCTCCATGTCCGTCGAGGAATCTCCGATATACATGCATTCTTCAGGCTGAGCCCCGGTCTTTTCGGCTGCAAGAAGCGCCATATCCGGAAACGGTTTCCGCCGGATCCCTTCCATCTGCCCGATGACCGCTTCGAACACCCCCGGATACAGAACGTCAACCACTTTTATGGCTCCCTCGGCGGGTTTGTTGGAGCACACGGCAAGGGAAGCTCCAAGACGCTTCAATTCCGAGAGTGCTTCTCTCATACCCTCATACACCGTCACACCCTGCATGGGATCCGCATTAAATTTCTTCCGATACATCCGTTCTGCATCTTCAAGGAGCCGCAGCTCCGGATCTCCCGCATCACGAAGGCATCGTTTTACCAGTTCCGTCGCCCCGTCGCCGCAGTAATACCGGAAATTATCGAGCGGAAGCTCCTTCAGTCCGAAATGCTTCAGTACCTCATTGGCCGGAAGCCACATGGATTCCAGCGTATAGGCAAGCGTTCCGTCCAGATCAAACACACAGGTCTTCAGCATGATGTGTTCTCCTTTCCGGAATTTCTGAGATCGATCCCCAGCTTTTTTGCCTCGTGGATCAGACGTGCGGCAGGCAGTCCGACTACATTATTATAGTCTCCGCAGATCTTCTGCACATAAATGCCCCATAGTCCCTGAATACCATAGGCACCTGCCTTGTCCATGGGCTCGCCGGTCCTGATATACTCCAGGATTTCCTCCCGGCTGACCGGATAGCAGGTAACATCGGTGCATTCATGAAAGGTTTTCCTTTTCCTTTCACCCCTGCCGCCGTACAGGATCGTCACGCCGGTATATACCTGGTGTGTCCGCCCCTGCAGAAGCGTGAGCATTTTAAGAGCGTCTTCTTCACTCTCCGGCTTTCCCAGAATCTTTCCGTCACACGCCACGACCGTATCCGCGCCTATGACGACGGAGTCTGAATCCTTTACAAGGGTATCTGTACCGGATGCTTTTATATATGACAGCTCCTCCACCAGCTCCGCCGGATCCGTTTTTATGCTTTTTTCCTCCGCTCCGGAGGTTATGATTTCAAAATGTATCCCTGCCCCTGCCAGAATTTCGCGTCTCCTTGGTGAAGCCGAGGCCAGTATGATTTTTCTCATAGATTTCCGTCTCCCGTAAAATGTCTGTCAGACAGCCGGCTTTCTTTCCGGACCGCCCATCCCGGGAGGATCCGAAATTTCAGCTTCAGGCTGCCTGCAACAGTATAGACCCATCGGCGGCCGGCCGCAACTTTTTTTACATTTATTTTAAATTTCTCTTTTCTTTTCCGCAAAAAAGTATTACAATACCGATATATAAGTTCCTGAAACAATTGCTGGCAGGGCTTTTAACCTCTACAACGAAAGGAGAAATTTAAACATGGCTAAGCGTAACAAGCTGCTTGGATTACTCGGTGTTGCTGCTGCAGGTGCGGCTGCTGCCTACATTTACAAGAAATCTACCCAGAAGGTCGAAGACGATTTCGACGATGACTGGGATGACGACGATTTCGATGATGACGAAGATGAAGATGAAGAAGACGAAGCAGAATCAGAAGACGGAGACGCAGAAGATTTCAAAGACTGGGACGGAGATGCTGCTGACGCAGTCGAAGAGGCAGCAGAGACTGCTGAAGAAGCAGTCGAAGAAGCAGCTGACGCGGTCGAAGAAGCGGTCGACGCTGCGAAAGAAGCTGCTGAAGATGCTGTGGAAGAGCTTTAAGAAGCAGATGCTGAAATAAATATAGTCGAAAGAATGGCTGTCATAAAACTGCCGCCGGGTCTTTTGGGGACCCGGCGGCAGGTTTTTTCATTATCCCGGCAGCTTGAAGGAACTCTTCAGAGAAACGATCCGGTTGAATACCGGCGCGCCTTCTCTGGAATCCTTGTAATCCACCACATAGAAGCCGTTTCTTACAAACTGGAAGCTCTCAAATGCCTTCGCTTCCATAAGAGAGGGCTCCACGTAGCCTTCTCTGATCACAAGAGAATTCGGATTCAGGTTCAGAGAACCGTCTTCCTTATTGTATACGCCCTTCTCTTCATCCACGATGTTCTCGTAAAGACGTACGGTGGCTTTTCCTGCCTGTGAAGCCTCGACCCAGTGGATTGTCCCCTTGACCTTTCTTCCGTCCGGCGCATTTCCGCCTCTGGTCTCGGGGTCATAGGTACAGTGGACTTCCTTCACGGAGCCGTCTTCGTTCAGCTCGTATCCGGTGCAGGTCACGAAATATGCGTTCATGAGGCGTACTTCCGCACCCGGGAACAGTCTCTTATATTTCCTGGGCGGATCTACCATAAAGTCTTCCCGCTCGATGTAAAGCTCTTTTCCGAAGGGCACCTTTCTGGTCCCGAGAGATTCGTTCTCCATATTGTTGGGAACCTCCAAATACTCGGGCTCATCGGAAGGATAGTTGTCGATCACAAGTCTGACGGGATCGAGAACGGCCATGACTCTCGGTCTCTTCAGCTTCAGGTCTTCGCGGATGCAGTATTCGAGCATCGCATAGTCGACCGAGCTGTTTGCCTTGGAAATGCCGCACATGTCCACGAACATCTTGATGGATTCGGGCGTGAAGCCTCTTCTTCTGAGGGCCGCGATGGAAACCAGACGCGGATCGTCCCAGCCGTCCACGATGCCTTCCTCCACCAGCTTTTTGATATAGCGCTTGCCGGTGACCACATTGGTCAGATACAGCTTCGCAAACTCGATCTGCTTCGGCGGATGCGGATATTCCAGTTCCCGTACGACCCAGTCGTACAGCGGTCTGTGGTCTTCAAACTCCAGGGTACAGATGGAATGGGTGATCCCCTCGATGGCATCCTCGATCGGATGGGCAAAATCGTACATCGGATAGATGCACCAGGTATCGCCTGTTCTGTGATGCGACATATGGGCCACGCGGTAGATGACCGGGTCTCTCATGTTCATGTTCGGCGACGCCATGTCGATCTTCGCTCTCAGCACCTTCTCGCCGTCGGCGTATTTTCCTTCTTTCATCTCGGTGAACAGGCGAAGGTTCTCTTCTACGCTGCGGTTTCTGTAGGGACTTTCCTTTCCGGGCTCTGTAAGGGTGCCGCGGTATTCCCGGATCTCATCGGCCGTAAGGTCGCAGACATAGGCTTTGCCTTTTTTGATGAGCTTTACGGCTGCTTCGTACATCTGGCCGAAATAATCGGACGCAAAGAAAAGACGGTCCTCCCAGTCGGCGCCCAGCCAGCTGATGTCTGCCTTGATCGATTCCACAAACTCGGATTTTTCTTTGGTGGGGTTCGTGTCGTCAAAACGCATATTGAATTTGCCGTGGTACTCCTGTGCCAGGCCGTAGTTCAGAAGGATGGATTTTGCATGTCCGATATGAAGATATCCGTTCGGTTCCGGCGGAAACCGGGTATGCACGGTATCGTAAACGCCCTCGGCAAGATCCTTGTCGATAATATTTTCAATAAAATTTCTGGAGCCTGATTCACTGCCCATTATTCTTTTCCTCCTCAGAAAGGTTTGCTCTGGTTTTTAATATTAGCACATGTAGGGCAGGTAAGCAAATTCTTTGTGAGATTTTTTTAAAATTACGTGTTGACAACCCGGGTTATTTCTGTTAGTATAATCGAGTGCCAGCGAGAAATCGCATGCATAAGCTGCCGTGGCTCAGTCGGTAGAGCGTCGCCTTGGTAAGGCGGAGGTCACGGGTTCGATTCCCGTCAGCAGCTTTCAAAAAAGGACTGTGCAAACGCACAGTCCTTTTTCATTGCTTCGGATCTTCTGTATCCCCGTACAATTCTTTCGTAACGCGCAGAAGCCGCCGCACCTTTTCAGACGGCCGCATTCTGGAATTATAGACCACGTTCAGATTCCGAAGCGCCCCGCCTTCCGCGATCGGGAACATCAGCACGCTCCCGTCCGTGATCATGTCGCTGGCTGCCAGCCTGGAGATCAGTGTCAGACCCAGTCCCTGTTTCACTGCCTGCAGAATTGCCGTGGTGCTGGACATCTCGGCGATCACGTTCAGGTCCTTCTCCTGGATTCCCATGCCATGCAGGAGAAGGAGTGCTTCCTGCCTTGTTCCGGAGCCGGGCTCTCTTAAGATCATCGGTTCTTTCCGGATCCAGCCGGGTTCCGGCCTCTTCTCCTGAATCGTTCTGTATTTTTCCGTATTCGGTGAAATGATGAGCAGCTCGTCCTGATAAAACGGAACATAGGTACAGTTCATATTGGGATGGGTCGTTCCGCAGAAGCCGATGTCCGCCCGGTTCTCTTCAATTTCCTTCACGACCCCCAGACTGTCTGTCTCGTGGATCCGGAACCGGAGCCGCGGCCAGCGTTTTCCGGCCTCCGCGATGATGGCAGGAAGCAGAAACTGGGACGGGATCGTCGATGCAGCCACCAGAACCTGCTGATTTCCCTTCTGGTTTTCTTCGATATGCAGCGTCTGACGGATCGATTCGCTGGCCTCCACGATCTGACGGGCGTAAAGATAGATCTTTTCACCGTCTTCCGTCAGCTCCACGCCCCGTGTCGTCCGCACGAAGAGATGGGTGCTCAGCTCCTTCTCCAGTGTCTTGATACAGGAGCTGACCGTAGGCTGGGTCAGATACATTTCCTCCGCCGTCTTGGAAAAGCTTTTGTTGTCTGCAATTTTCACAAACGCCGTGATCTGTGTCAGATTCATCGAAATGCTGTCCTTTCCGTCTCCGCCCCTGTTTTTTCCGTTACGTGGATCTCGTCAAAATACCCGATCAGCGTTCTGGTCTCTTTTCTGCTGATCCCGAACATCTCTTTTACATCCGTATATTTCAGAACCTCATGATTTTTGAAATAGGCTGCGATCCTGTCCCTGGCCTCGCTGACGAATCTGCCCGAAAAGTACAGATCTTCCGCCGCCCGTACGATCTCTCCCTCAAAAGCCAGCTCGTTCAGAACGTCCCTCACCTGTCCCGGGTCAAAACCGCCGGTGTCCAGGGTGACCATGCTAAGCATCCTGTTTCCATTCTCTCCAAAGGCAGCGTTCAGAAGATCCTCTATCTGCCGGAATTTTTCGTCCTTGATGATCTCATCGTCCTCCAGGCAGACAAGATCCCCGTGGGTTTTCAGAAGTTTTTTCTCTTCCAGAACTTTCAGGCAGCCGTCAAAGACAGCCGGCCTCAAGGTCTTCATAAAACTGCTTCTGATCTGTGCCCTGCCGATTCCTCTCCGGTAAGGATGGCGTTTTTTCTCTGCCGTCAGCATCCGGATAATCTTCTGTCCGGTCTCCCTCATACATTCGTCGTGCCAGTACCACGGTCCTCCGGGCGCACAGGCAGGATGGACCGTCCCGTCCTCCGTCAGTTTTTCAAGAAGCGGCAGCACCTCCCCGGGCGTCATGGACAGCTTTTCGGCCAGTTCCTTTGCCGACGGCAGGCTGTTTTTTGCTTCCCGGATATGAACCGCCAGAAGATCGGCGTCCGATCCGTTTTCCTTATGATCCAGTTCCCGGATCACATCCGTGTCGAAGCGCTTATGCGGCTTTGGTACCGGATCCAGGATGATTCCTCCTCCGATGGTCTCTTCCGGAGAATAGAACCGCACGACAAACCGGTCTCCCCGCTTCACAACCGTCTTTTTTTCCAAAATAAGCTGTGCAGCTGCCGTTTCCCCGGGCTTCAGTTCATCCCGGTCCAGAAGCACCGCCCGGCAGAGAAGTTCACAGGTCCCTGTATAAAAATGCAGCCGCGAGCGGTTTTTCACCCTTCTCTGAGAGGATGCGAGTACCTGCAGCCGCACATCCACGCGCTCTGTGGGCGTCATGCTTCCGGCCGGTGCGATCACGCAGCCTCTTCTGATCCTGTCCCGGCTGATCCCGGACAGATTCAGAGCGCACCGTTCTCCGGCGGTGCAGCTGCTGCGGTTTTTTCCATGAACCTGGATATTACGGATCCTGCATACTTCCCCTTCCGGAAAAACCTGCATCGGTTCCCCGGCTTCCAGCGTCCCGGAAAGCAGCGTTCCGGTGACGATGGTCCCCTGACCGGCCAGCGTGAATACACGGTCTGCCGGCAGCCTTGGAATCCCGCTGCCCTCCCGCTCTTCCACCTCGTTTTTTACCATGCCGGAGATCAGGGCTTTCAGCTCTTCGATCCCCTCTCCGGTCTTTGACGAGACCCGGACGCAGGGCGCCTTCTGAAGGATCGTTTCCTTCAGCTCCTCCCGGATTTCTTCCTCCGCCATGGACAGCCATTCTGCCGTGACCAGATCACACTTTGTCAGCACCAGGATCGTCTTTTTTACGCCCAGGAGTGTAAGAATGTCCAGATGCTCCCGGGTCTGGGGCATCACGCCTTCGTCTGCCGCCACAACAAAAAGGACCAGGTCCATGCCGGTCACACCCGGCACCATGTTTCCGATAAATTTTTCGTGTCCCGGCACATCGATGATGCCGCACCGGGTACCGTCCTGCAGATCGAACCAGGTAAACCCCAGTTCAATGGTGATCCCCCGCTCCTTTTCTTCCTTCAGCCTGTCCGTGTCTCTGCCCGTCAGCGCCCGGATCAGGGCGGTTTTTCCATGATCGATATGCCCCGCCGTTCCGATGATCACATGTTTCATCTCTGTTGTACCTGTATGCCCGGAACCCTTCCTCTATCGTCTTTTCTGCCCGGCCGCCTG
>CAMNNM010000002.1 GCA_946545425.1 uncultured Blautia sp.
CACCGGTGATGTCATGGGTGATCTGAACAAGCGCCGCGGCCGTGTGCTCGGCATGAATCCGGATCATCACGGGAACACCACCATCGAGGCGGATGTTCCGATGCTTGAGATCTACGGATACTCCACCGATCTTCGTTCCATGACGGGCGGATCCGGAGAATTCGCGTATGAATTTGCCCGCTATGAGCAGGCACCCGCTGAAATTCAGCAGAAAGAGATCGACGCCAGAGCTGAACTTGCCGAAGGCGAAGACTGATCTTACGAACAAGGCCGCAGGCCACGGGAAAGACTATCCCATGGGCCTGCGGCCTTTTCTTTCGGTCCGGATCCGAAACGGATTCAGTCGTCAATCTTCTGAAGCGAGGAGATATCCGGAGCTGCCATAAGAGAATAATTGGTATAGTAAACAACAAAACCAGGTTTGGCGCCTGCCGGTTTTTTGACATGTTTTTTCTGGATATAGTCGATCTCAACCTTTGGCGCATCCTTGCCTTTGGAATAGAAAGCCGCAAGGCTGCCGGCTTCTTCAAAGGCACGATCCGGAACCTCATTGCCCTGAGACTTCAGGACCACGTGGGATCCTGCCATTTTTTTGGCATGGAACCACCAGTCATTTCCGGATGCAAAACGGAAGGTCAGATCGTCATTCTGATAGTTATTCCGCCCGACATATATGTCAAACCCGTCGGAGGATCTGTAATGAAGCGGATGAGATGCGGGCTCTTTTCTGGATGCCTGCTTTTTCTTTGGCTGATGAGAACGGATATATCCGTTTTCGGTGAGTTCCTTTTTGATCTCCCTCAGATCCGCTTCACTTTCCGCGATATCCAGTGCATTGGAAATGGAATCCAGATGCAGGATTTCGTCCTCCGTCTCTTTTACCTGAACGGTAAGTGCTTCCTGCGTGCGCTTCAGCTTTGCGTAACGCTCGAAATACTTCTGTGAATTTTCCTGAGGAGTCAGTGCGGGATCAAGCGGTACGGTGACAGGCTCTCCCGTGTAGTAATTCAGTGCTTCAAAAGACTTTGCACCTTCCGGAACTTCATATCCGTAGGCGTTGATCATTTCTCCGTAGATCCGGTATTTATCTTTTTTTTCTGTGTCGTGAAGCTGCTTTTTCTGAAGCAGATCCTTTTTTCTTGCGCGGTCCAGGTTTGTCTGTACGATTCTGCGAAGGTCCGAGGATTTCTGGCGGATCCTGGTAAATGTATTCCTTGCCGCATAAAAGTCTTCCAGCATGGACGATATGGAACTGCAGACAGTCACAGTATATTCAGGACCATACTGTTCATAGCGAAACACTCCAAACTCGATGGGTTCGCCTTCCTTCAGAATGATATTCGGACAGAAGGTGCCGTTCTTTACATCTTCCATCACTCCGGAAAAAACATGATACAGATGCTCAGCAGCAGCGTCGCTGACAGAAGCTGCCGGTGCATCTCCGTCGAGAGAAGCGCGGAAGCAGATCTCCTGCGCCATAACGGGACTGATGCCGGTAAGAGACGTATACAGGACCCGGGCAAGAGTATCCGGTTTTTTCAGAACAGAAGAGAATTCCTCAAATGATATGTCAAGAGGGTCTGCCTTCTGCGTTGTCTGAGGGATGAACCAGGTCCTGCCCGGAAGGACCTCTCTGACAGAACTCATATTTGAGGAAACATGTTTAATGCTGTCCAGGATCATATCGTCTTCATTACAGAAAATGATGTTGCTGTGTTTGCCCATCAGCTCCAGGATCAGTTTTTTTCTGCAAATGTCACCGAGCTCATTCAGATGTTCAAGATGCAGGATTATGACACGCTCCATGGACGGCTGCGTGATATAAAGGAGTCTGGCGCTGCCGATATGCTTGCGGAGAAGCATGCAGAAATTGGGCGCTGTCATGGGAGATGGCTTATTATACTGCGTCAGATATACAAGAGGAAGTGATGCATTGGCCGACAGCAGCAGCCTGTCTGTACCGTGCGGACTTTTTATGGTGAGTATCAGCTCGTCCGCTTCGGTCTGGGCGATCTTGCTGATGCGCCCGCCGCTGAGGGTTCCATTGAGTTCGTGAACCATAGCGGCGACTGTAATTCCGTCAAAGGACATGGGTGTGCTCCTTTCAGTTCAGCGGGACTTTTCGTCCGGATATCCGGTCCATAACGCCGGTCTTACTGAGTATAGCACAAAAAGACGGCATGGAACACAAAACGTTTGACTTGATTTTCCTTATGCACTATAATATTTTAAGCTTTGCAGGTTCCCTGACAAAAGCCTGCATTGAATGAGATGAATGGGGTGAAAAAATGCTGAAAAGTATGACCGGTTTCGGAAGAGCGGAAGTCATCGATTCCGGACGCAGGATATCCGTCGAGATGAAATCCGTGAATCACAGATACCTTGATATCAATATCAGAATGCCCAAAAAGCTGGCTTTTCTTGAAAGCGAGCTGCGGAATCTGATGAAATCTTATCTTTCGCGCGGAAAAGTCGACGTTTTTATTACCTATGAGGACTGTTCGGAAAGCGCCGGGACCCTGAAATACAACGCGGCCCTCGCCGCTGAATACCTCAGATATCTGAAACAGATGCAGGACGAGTTCGGCCTGGAAAATGACCTGAGAGTATCTGTTCTGGCCAGATTTCCCGAAGTCTTTTCCATGGAGGAACAGGAGCTGGACGAGGATGAGATCTGGGGACTTCTGGAACCGCCTGTGCGGGAAGCGTGCGAAAAACTGAGATCCGACAGAGAGCGGGAAGGTGTGCAGCTTCAGAAAGACCTTATGGACAAGCTGGCGGCGCTCGATCACAAGGTAACGCTTGTGGAAGAAAGAACGCCGGAGGTCATAGGCGGTTATCGGCGCAAAATAGAAGAAAAAGTTCATGAGCTTTTGTCGGACAGCCAGATCGATGAAAACAGGATCGCCCAGGAAGTGGTACTGTTCAGCGACAAGATCGCAAATGACGAAGAGACCGTGCGGCTTCACAGCCATATTCACGGAATGATGGACCTGATTTATGGAAAAGAAGAAATCGGGCGGAAGCTGGATTTCATGGCTCAGGAAATGAACCGGGAAGCGAATACGATCCTTTCCAAATCCACAGATCTTGTGATTTCCGATCTTGGAATCGAACTGAAGACCGAGATTGAAAAGATCCGGGAACAGATTCAGAATATAGAGTAGAGCGTATATAAAAAGGGGGAAATTCTTGGCGAAGCTGATCAATGTTGGCTTCGGGAATGTGGTAAATTCACAAAAGATCGTAGCGGTGGTCAATCCGGATGCAGCTCCTGTAAAGCGTATGGTACAAAGTGTCAAAGGAACAAACGGACTGATCGATGCGACGCAGGGACGAAAGACAAAGGCGGTCATCATTACGTCGGACCGGATTCTGATACTGTCTTCTCTGCAGCCTGAGACGATCGCACGGAGATTTGCCGAAGCATACAAATACGAGGATAAAGGAGAAAGCGAAGAGCATGACAATGAATAGAAGGGGGATCCTTGCAGTGGTTTCCGGTTTTTCAGGTGCCGGAAAAGGAACTGTGACAAGACGTCTTATCGAGAAGTATCACTGTTATGCGTTATCTGTTTCCGTAACATCCAGAAAACCAAGACCGGGAGAGACAGAAGGCGAGGCTTATTATTTCAGGACGCGTGAAGAAATTGAGAAAATGATCCGTGACGGAGATCTGATCGAGCACGCCGAATATGTCGGAAATTATTACGGCACTCCCAGAAGCTATGTGGAACAGAAGCTCGACCAGGGAACGGACGTGATCCTGGAGATCGAAATGCAGGGGGCTGCCTCTGTCAGGAAGCTCTTTCCGGAATGTGTTCTGATCTTCGTTACACCCCCTGATTTTGATGAGCTTACTTACCGGCTGCACGGGAGAGGCAGTGAGTCGGAGGAAGTGATCGCGAAACGTATGAAACGGGCGGTTACGGAATGCGGCTATGTGAAAGATTATGATTATGTTGTGATAAATGAGACCGGAAAGGTCGAAGAGTGCGTGGACCGGATCCATGCACTGATACAAAGTGAACATCTGAGAACGGCCCGGAACATGGAATTTGTACAGGCGCTCGGAAACAAAGCAGAGAGGAGCTGAAGAATATGGCAATGATTCACCCGTCTTATAATGAAATGATCGAGGCAATCAATTCCAATTATGAAGAGGACGACAATACCATGCTGATCAACAGCCGCTATTCACTGGTTCTTGCAACCAGTAAAAGGGCAAGACAGATCATCGCTGGGTCCGAACCCCTTGTAAAGAACGCTGATGGAAAGAAACCGCTTTCCATTGCGATCGACGAGCTTTATCAGGGAAAGATCAAGATCCTGGAAAACAGGCAGGAAGAGGAAGAGAAAGAAACGCTGAACATTCCGAAGACTGACGGTCTTTATGATCTTGACGAAGAAGAAGAGAAGGCGCTGCACGATGCCGAAAGGGAATCCGAAGAAGAGTACGACGAGGACGAATCCGAAGACGAAGACGACAGCCAGGACAACGCCGGGTTTGAAGACGATTACGGTTCGGAATCCTGAGTTATGAAAATTTTCTTTATTTCGCTGGGATGTGACAAGAACCTTTCCGATTCCGAGCATATGATCGGACGCCTTGTATCGGCAGGTCACGAGATCACCGATGAAGAAGATCAGGCAGATGCGATCATCATCAATACCTGCTGTTTTATCCGGGATGCCAGGGACGAGAGCGTCGATACCATTCTGGAAATGGCCGAAAGAAAAAAGGCGGGAACATGCAGGGCTCTGATCATAACAGGATGTCTGGCACAGAGATATCAGAAGGAAATACGTGAGACGCTTCCGGAGGTTGATGCCGTACTTGGTACGATGTCGACGGAGAGCATTCTGGAAGCACTGCAGGCTGCAGAGCAGAAGAAAACCTTTGAGCATTTCCGAAGCCTTTCGGAGCTTCCCGACGAATCCGGTCCAAGAGCTCTTACGACAGGGGGGCACTACGCCTATCTGAAGATCGCCGAAGGCTGCGATAAAAGATGCACCTACTGCATTATTCCGTCGCTTCGGGGGCCTTACCGCAGCGTTCCCATGGAGATTCTGCTGGATGAGGCGCGCTCTCTTGCACAGCGCGGTGTAAAAGAACTGATCCTGGTGGCCCAGGAGACATCCGTGTACGGAAAAGACATATACGGGAAAAAGAGTCTTCATATTCTTCTGGAAAAGCTTTGCCGTATTCACGGGCTCCGGTGGATCCGCATACTTTACTGTTATCCGGAAGAAATCTATGATGAGCTGATCGATGTGATGGCAAGGGAAGAAAAGATCTGTCATTACCTTGACATGCCGGTTCAACATGCGTCGGACCGTATTCTGAAAGCGATGGGCCGAAGAACCACACGCGAAGAGGTGACCGGAAAGATCCGGTCTTTGCGGGAGCGTATCCCGGACATTGTTCTGCGCACTTCGCTGATCACCGGGTTTCCGGGAGAGACAGAAGAGGATCATGCGGCGCTGATGGATTTTGTGGAGGAGATCCGGTTCGACCGTCTTGGCGTATTCTGTTATTCACCGGAAGAAGGGACGGCAGCTGCCGGTCTTGCAGATCAGATCGATGAAGAGACTAAGGAAGCACGGAGAGATGATCTGATGCTTCTTCAGCAGGATATATCCGGAGAAAACGGAGAAAACCGCATCGGCAGTGAGCTTCTTGTGATGATAGAAGGAAAGGTCTCGGGAGAAGACGCCTATATCGGGCGTTCTTATATGGATGCTCCGAATGTGGACGGATATGTATTTGTACAGACGCCGGAAGTTCTGATGACAGGGGATTTTGTCAGAACAAAGATCACTGGTTCAATGGAGTACGATCTCATCGGACAGATCGCCGACTGATGTACCGGTAAAGATACTAAGAATTGGAGAGAAAAATGAATCTGCCTAATAAACTGACCGTTGCAAGAATGATCATGGTGCCGTTTCTTGTGCTGTTTCTTCTGACAGGATGGGGAGGCAGCGCCAACAGATGGATCTGTCTTGCCATATTCTGCATTGCCAGCATAACAGACTGGTTTGACGGAAAAATCGCCCGCAAATACAACCTGATCACAAATTTCGGAAAATTTATGGATCCCCTTGCGGACAAACTTCTTGTATGCTCTGCCATGATCTGTCTGATCGAGCTTGGAAGACTGCCGGCCTGGGTCGTGGTGATCATAATCGGCCGGGAATTTATCATCAGTGGATTTCGTCTTATCGCGGCGGAAAACAATATTGTAATCGCAGCCAACTACTGGGGCAAGTTTAAAACGGTTTCCCAGATGGTGATGATCATTCTGCTGCTCCTGGATCTGCCGGTACTTTCGGTACTCACGCAGATCTTTATATGGCTTTCCGTAGCACTGACCATTATATCCCTGTGTACGTATCTTGCCGCAAACAGGCAGGTGCTCTCCATGCAGGACTGATCGGAAAGCGGTGAGAATGTGGAATCTGAATATGCTGTGGTGGATTTACTGAAAAGAGAGAAACTGAAGCTGGTCGTGGCGGAATCGTGTACTGCCGGAGCACTTGCCGCAAGGATCGTCAATGTTCCCGGCGCTTCCGATGTTCTGAACGGTGGCTTTATCACTTATACAGACCGCGCCAAGCATAAAATGCTTGGCGTATCGGAGATGACACTCGAAACCTGCGGGGCCGTATCTCAAAGATGTGCGGCAGAGATGGCAGAAGGTGCCGTAAAGGAAGGCGAAGGTGACGTCGGCATTTCGGTCACCGGCCTTGCGGGACCCGGTGGCGGAACAAGAGAAACGCCTGTCGGCACCGTGTTTATAGGCTGCCGTGCCAGAGGAAACACCGTTGTGAAGGAATTTCATTTTCCCGGAAGCCGGTCAGAAGTACGAAGCGCGGCTGTAGAGAAAGCTCTTCTTCTGCTGCTGGAATGCTGCCGGAGAGACAGCGGTGAGATTGCCGGGAAAGGACAGGAGACAGGCCATTGACAAAGGTCACGATATTTACGGACGGCGCTGCAAGAGGAAATCCTGAGGGACCGGGCGGATACGGAGCAGTCATACGCTTCGTGGATTCTGCCGGGACCATACATGAAAAGGAACTTTCGGCCGGATACAGGAAGACGACAAACAACAGGATGGAGCTGATGGCTGCAATCGCAGCGTTGGAGGCGCTTAACCGCCCCTGTGAGGTTTCGCTCTATTCCGATTCGCAATATCTGGTCAATGCCTTTAATCAGAAATGGATCGACTCCTGGATCAGAAAGGGCTGGACCAGGGGGAAAAACGAACCGGTAAAAAACGTCGACCTCTGGAAACGTCTGCTGAAGGCGATGGAACCGCATGCCGTATCGTTCTTCTGGGTAAAAGGCCATGACGGTCATACAGAAAACGAGCGTTGTGATCAGCTGGCGACAACGGCTGCGGATGGTACGGAGCTTCTGGAAGATACCGGAGCGGCAGGAAACGGATAAATTTATTTCATGAATAATATATCATTTGAGTTTTGGGAGGAGAAACGGATGACAGTATGGGAAGAACTGAAGGCCCGCGGCCTGATCGCACAGGTTACGGACGAAGAAGAGATCAAAAAGCTGGTAAATGAAGGAAAGGCTACTTTCTATATCGGCTTTGATCCCACCGCGGACAGCCTTCATGTCGGTCATTTTATGGCCCTTTGCCTGATGAAGCGTCTTCAGATGGCTGGAAACAAGCCGATTGCACTTCTTGGCGGCGGTACCGGCATGATCGGAGATCCCTCCGGACGTACCGACATGCGCAAGATGATGACCGTTGAGACAATACAGCATAACATCGACTGCTTCAAAAAGCAGATGGAACGGTTCATCGACTTTTCTGACGGGAAGGCCCTTATGGTCAATAACGCAGACTGGCTGCTGAATCTGAACTATGTAGAAGTGCTGCGGGACATCGGTCCGCATTTTTCCGTCAACCGCATGCTGGCGGCGGAATGCTACAAGCAGCGCATGGCAAAGGGTCTCAGCTTCCTGGAATTCAATTACATGATCATGCAGAGCTATGACTTCTATATGCTGTACCAGAAATACGGATGCAACATGCAGTTCGGCGGTGACGATCAGTGGAGCAACATGCTGGGAGGAACCGAGCTGATCAGAAGAAAACTCGATAAAGATGCCTATGCAATGACCATCACGCTTCTTCTCAATTCAGAGGGAAAGAAGATGGGAAAGACCCAGTCCGGTGCTGTCTGGCTTGACCCGGATAAGACCAGTCCGTACGATTTCTATCAGTACTGGAGAAACGTGAACGACGCAGATGTCCTGAAGTGTATCCG
Organism: uncultured Blautia sp.; assembly: GCA_946545425.1. Lineage (GTDB taxonomy): Bacteria > Bacillota > Clostridia > Lachnospirales > Lachnospiraceae > Blautia_A. Next base: position 8,296 of record CAMNNM010000002.1, read on the forward strand.
TCTTCTCACGTTCCTGCCGCTGGAACAGATCGACGAGATGGAAAGCTGGGAAGGCTCTCAGCTGAACAAGGCGAAGGAAATCCTTGCCTATGAGCTTACAAGTCTTGTACATGGAGAAGAAGAGGCAAAGAAGGCACAGGAAGGGGCAAAGGCACTTTTTGGAACCGGTTCCGACACCGAGAACATGCCGACTACTGTTCTTACGGACGAAGATTTTGATGAGAATGGCTGTGCCGACCTGATCTCCCTGCTGGTCAGATCCGGTCTTGTTCCCACGAGATCGGAGGGAAGACGCGCCATTGAACAGGGAGGCGTTACCTGGAACGGTGAGAAGGTCACTGATGTCAAATATTCCGTGTCGAAGGATGCAATCACTGCCGACGGAATTGTTCTGAAACGTGGCAAGAAAAAGTTTAACAAGATCTGCAGAAACGCAGAGTGATAAGAATAATAATAGTACGTAAGGAAGGAATGATGTTTCGCCATGCAGAAGTACGGTGTGAATGAACTGCGCAAGATGTTTCTTGACTTTATGGAAAGCAAGGGACACCTTGTAATGAAAAGCTTTTCACTGGTTCCCCAGAATGACAAGAGTCTGCTGCTGATCAACGCAGGAATGGCTCCGCTTAAGCCTTATTTCACTGGAGCCGAGATCCCGCCCAGAAAACGGGTTGCCACCTGTCAGAAATGTATCCGTACCGGAGACATCGAGAATGTCGGAAAGACGGCCCGCCACGGAACATTCTTTGAAATGCTTGGAAACTTCTCTTTTGGAGATTATTTTAAGACGGAAGCCCTCCACTGGAGCTGGGAATTTCTGACCGAAGTCGTGGGACTGGATCCGGACAGACTGTATCCGTCCATTTATCTGGACGACGATGAGGCATTCCGTATCTGGAATGAGGAGATCGGAATCCCGAAGGAGAGAATCTTCCGTTTCGGCAAGGAAGACAATTTCTGGGAGCATGGAGCAGGTCCCTGCGGCCCCTGCTCCGAGATCTACTATGACCGCGGCGAGAAATACGGCTGTGGAAAACCGGGCTGCACGGTCGGATGCGACTGTGACCGTTACATGGAAGTCTGGAATGATGTCTTTACGCAGTTCGAAAATGACGGAAACGGAAATTATACTGAACTGATCCAGAAAAACATCGACACCGGTATGGGTCTGGAACGTCTGGCTGTCGTGGTTCAGGACGTCGATTCCATTTTTGACGTCGATACGATCCGTTCACTGCGTGACCTTGTATGCAGAACGGCCGGAAAAAACTATGGAGAAGTATATCAGGACGACGTTTCCATCCGTCTGATCACGGACCACATCCGTTCGGCAACTTTTATGATCTCCGACGGCGTCATGCCCTCCAATGAAGGACGCGGCTACGTTCTCAGAAGACTGATCCGCCGGGCTGCCCGTCATGGCCGCCTTCTTGGAATTCAGGGGACATTCCTTGCTGACCTTTCCGCAGAAGTGATCAGCGGATCCAAAGACGGATATCCCGAGCTGGAGGAGCGCAAGAATTTTATTTTCAAAGTTCTTACCAATGAAGAGCATCAGTTCAACAAGACCATCGATCAGGGACTCCGTATTCTGAACGATCTGGAAACTTCCATGAAGGAAGAGGGAAAGAATGTCCTTTCCGGTGACGACGCATTCCGTCTTTATGATACTTACGGTTTCCCGCTTGACCTGACCCGGGAGATCCTGGAAGAGAAGGGATATGAGATCGATGAGGACGGTTTCCATAAAGCCATGGACCTTCAGAGGACCAGAGCCCGTGACGCTCGTCAGACAACGAATTATATGGGCGCCGACGCGACGGTCTATGACCTGATCGATACCTCCATCACGACAGAATTCGTCGGGTACGATACCCTTACATGTGACTCGAAGATCACCGTGCTGACCACAACAGAAGAACTTGTGGATTCTCTGGCAGAGGGCCAGAAAGGCACCGTGATCACGGAGAAGACCCCGTTCTATGCCACCATGGGCGGACAGCAGGGCGATACCGGCATCATTGAGACAGCAGAGGGCCGCTTTATCGTAGAAGAGACCATTCATTTAAGGGGCGGACGCTACGGTCATGTGGGAACAATGGAATCCGGCATTCTTTCCGTCGGCGATACCGTAACGCTGAAGGTAAACGAAGATCTCAGAAAAGATACCGAGAAAAATCACAGTGCGACCCATCTTCTTCAGAAGGCGCTGAAAACCGTTCTTGGACCGCATGTAGAACAGAAGGGGTCTCTGGTAACACCGGACAGGCTTCGTTTTGACTTTTCGCATTTCCAGGCTATGACCGCAGATGAGATCCGCAGGGCAGAGGAACTGGTAAATCAGGAGATCGCTGCCGATCTTGCCGTCCGCACAGATATCATGAGCCTGGATGATGCAAGAAAAACCGGAGCAATGGCTCTGTTCGGAGAAAAATACGGTGAGACGGTACGCGTCGTCAGGATGGGGGATTTCTCCATTGAGCTCTGCGGAGGCACTCATGTACACAGCACCGGAAGTATACGGTTGTTCAAGATCGTTTCCGAATCTGGTATTTCTGCCGGCGTACGAAGAATCGAAGCACTTACCGGAGACGGCGTGCTCGGATACTATCATGGCCTGGAAAGTACACTTGCCGATGCGGCAAAAGAGCTGAAGACTTCGCCTTCGGAAGTTCCTGCAAGGATCCTCGCGCTTCAGGCTGAACTGAAGACGGCCAGAAGCGAGATCGAGTCTCTTAAGAGCAGACTGGCACAGAGTTCTGCCGGCGATATTCTTTCCAAAGCTGTTGATGTAAAGGGTGTTACGCTTCTTGCGGCAGCGGTGGATGACGTCGACATGAACGGACTCCGCGATCTGGGTGACCAGATGAGAGAAAAGACGGGAGGCGTTGTTTTCCTCGCATCCGTGAAAGACGGAAAGGTGAGTCTTCTTGCCATGGCATCCGATGCTGCACAGAAAGCCGGAGCACATGCTGGAAATCTGATCAAGGCCGCGGCTAAAATAGTCGGCGGTGGCGGCGGCGGCCGTCCCGGAATGGCACAGGCAGGCGGAAAGCAGCCTGAAAAGGTAGAGGAATGTATCGCTGCGATCAAAGGACTTCTGGAAGAGCAGATTCACTGATACGGAAATTTCTGTGAATTGTTGTATCATTTAAAAAAATATATTGACGAAACTGAATGGGCTGTTATATAATATCCCTTGTGCAGGACAAGTACCCAGACAGTTGTATCTTGGCACAATCTGCAACTGGAGGGAGGTTAGGTGTGAGTCTATGTCAAATGTGATCGTAAAAGAGAACGAGACTTTGGACAGCGCTCTTCGTAGATTCAAGAGAAGCTGTGCAAAAGCGGGCATTCAGCAGGAGATCCGTAAGCGCGAGCATTACGAGAAACCCAGCGTTCGCCGCAAGAAAAAGTCTGAAGCTGCAAGAAAACGTAAATATAATTAATTGTGCGCAGAGAGTCCCTGGCTTTGAATAGAAGTCAGGGATTTTTTGTGAAGGCGGATGAATATGAGTCTTAACGATACAAAACCGTCATTCAGGGTCATGGAATACCGGATTGCTTTAGAAGGCTGGAAAGAACGTGCAGAGGGAGTATTCTGTTTTCTCACGGATCTCCATGGAAGATGCCATGGCGCAAATAACGAAGCATTGCTCGGCGCAATTCGGGAAATAAGCCCCGACCTGATCCTCTGTGGAGGAGATATGAATGTAAAATATCTTCTTTCCACACTGAAAACAGCATATCATCTGCTTGCGGATCTGACAGACGTATCGCCTGTTATTATGGCTCCCGGAAATCATGAAAGCTTCATGGAAAGCATTAAAAAATTCCGCATGCCTTACCGCAGTTATCTTGAAAGGGTGGAGGAACAGGGAGTTCATGTACTTCGAAATTCGCAGCTGTCCCTGAAGGTCCATGATCAGAACGTGACGGTAACCGGAGCTGAACTGCCCCTCAGGTTTTATGGGAAGCCCTTTCCCAGGATGATGACGGAGCGCGAACTGGAAGCTCTTACAGGTCTGCCGGCTCCGGGATCCTTTAATATTCTTCTGTCCCATAATCCGCGATATGCCGATGCGTATTTTGAATGGGGAGCAGATCTCACTCTGTGCGGGCATACACATGGCGGGGTCGTAAGATTCGGAAGGCATACCGGTGCCTTTTCGCCCCAGGATCTTTTTTTTCCAAAATACTGCTGCGGCGACTTTTACCGGGAAGGATCTGCCATGATCGTAAGCGCAGGCCTCGGGGAACATACGATACCTGTCAGGGTCCATGATCCCAGGGAGCTGGTCGTCGTTCGGGTAAATTCCAGAAGGGTTTGATACAGATGGCGATTGAAGTAAAGCTGAATGCATTTGAAGGCCCCCTTGACCTTCTTCTGCATCTGATCGAAAAAAACAAGATCGATATATATGACATTCCCATCGTGGAGATCACTGAACAGTATATGGAATATATCAGGGCCATGGAACGGGAAGATCTGGGCGTCATGAGCGAATTTATGGTCATGGCGGCTACACTTCTTGACATCAAGTGCAGGATGCTTCTTCCCAAGGAGGAAAACGAAGAGGGAGAAGAGGAAGATCCCAGAGAAGAGCTGGTCCAGAAGCTTCTGGAATATAAGATGTATAAATATATGTCCTATGAACTGAAGGACAGACTGGACGCCGGGGGAAAGGTATGGTACCGGAAAGAATCCCTCCCGGATGAAGTCAGAAAATTTGAGATCAAGGTAGAGCCGGAGGAACTCCTTGAAGGAGTTACTCTGGACAGAATGAAGGAAATCTTCCGGTCTGTCCTGAAAAGACAGGAAGACAGGATCGATCCCATACGCAGCAAGTTCGGCAGGATCGAAAAGGAAGAGATATCCATGTCGCAGAAGGTCGTATGGCTCCGGGAATACGCAAAGGAACACCGGTCCTTCTCATTCCGCAGCCTCTTGACGAGCCAGAGCAGCCGCACCCAGGTCGTGGTTACATTTCTTGTGATCCTGGAGCTGATGAAAATGGGATATGTAAATGTAGAGCAGGAGCGACTGTTCAGTGACATACAGGTAAAGACCGTGGTGGATCCGGCCGACTGGAAAGAACTGGACGAGGAAGAGTTGTTATGAGTGAATCTGAACATGAGTTGACTGTGGAAGATAAGGAAAATGCCATGGAAGCAATTCTTTTTGCCATGGGAAATGCCGTTGAATTATCTTCGATCTCAGGCGCTCTCGGCATTCCCGAAGCAGAGGCGGAAGAGCTTCTGGACGGGCTGAGCATGAAATATGACCGGGAAAAGCGCGGGATCCAGATTATCAGGCTTGAAAACAGTTATCAGATGTGTACCCGGAAGGACTATTTCCGGTATCTGATCCATATCGCAGCGCATCCGAAAAAACCGGAGCTTACGGAAGTCATGCTTGAAACCCTTTCGATCATCGCATATAAACAGCCTGTTACGAAAGCCGAGGTAGAAAAGATCCGGGGCGTGCGATGCGATCATGTGATCAACCGGCTGATTGATTTCCGTCTGGTACGGGAGCTTGGCAGGCTGAATGCACCTGGAAGGCCGATTCTTTTTGGTACAACGGAAGAATTTCTCAGGACGTTCGGCGTACAGGCACTGGATGATCTTCCGGAGCCGGATCCTGTAAAGGTTGCGGATTTCAAGGCGGAAGCAGAAGAAGAGATCCGTATCGGAACATAAAGGAGGAAGAAAAATGCCGACTACCTATGCACATGATCTTTTTGGAAAATTGCTGTACCGGGAATTGCCGTCTTCCATGCAGGAAGTTCTGAAAAAACATACGAATCTGTATCGGATCGGATTGCACGGACCGGATATATTCTTTTATTTCATGATACATCATAATCCCGTTTTTTCCTTTGGGGAAAAAATGCATGATGAGAGCGCAGACGAATTTTTTGAAAACGGAATGCGCCTGTACCGAAGGACAGGGAACGATGAGATCCTTGCTTATCTGTATGGATTCGCGGCCCACTTTCTTCTGGACTCGACCTGCCATCCTTATATCAACAGGATGCACAGGGAAGGTGTGATCTCGCATACGCTGCTGGAAAAGGAATATGACCGGCATCTGATGATCAGGACCGGAAAGGATCCTTTGTTTTATCGTCCGTCGGACTGCATCGTGCCGAAAAAACGTTATGCATGGATCATCCACCAGGTGATTCCGGAAATCCATACGTCTACCGTCTATCTTTCTCTTGTCCATATGAAATGGATCACCAATTCCATGCTGCCGGACAGAAGAGATATAAAAAACCGTCTGATCCATAATACCGGAAAACTACTCGGGAATCACGGACTTACAGGGATGTCGGAACACTTCATGAAACGTACGCCTCCCGAAGGCTATGAAGAACAGCTGGCGGATCTTGACAGCCTGTTTGAAAAGGCGCTTTGTGAAGCTCCCGGATACATGAAGGAACTTGAAAAGCTTTCCCGTCAGAAAGATGTTCTGTCGAAGAGATGGGATCTGGATTACAGCGGCAGGCAGTTTACGGTTTAAAACAGCCGGGATTGGGACAGGGAAACTCCTTTCTGTTGCTATTGAAATTTTTTCCGAAATAAAGTACAATGGATTCAAATGTCGTTTTTAATCATTTTTAACGGAGGGAATAAACGATGAGTAATGCAGCAACAGGCAAAGCGGCGGCAAGGATCGAATCTTTGCTCGACGCAAACAGTTTTGTTGAGATCGGCAAGGCCATCACGGCCAGAAGCACAGATTTCAACATGAACCAGAACAAAGCTGCTTCCGACGGCGTTATCACAGGTTATGGCGTCATCGACGGCAGACTTGTCTATGTGTACAGCCAGGACAGCTCCGTTCTCGGCGGGACCATCGGTGAAATGCATGCAAAGAAGATTGCAGGACTTTACGATATGGCCATGAAGACCGGTGCACCGATCATCGGCCTGATCGACTGTGCCGGCGTACGTCTTCAGGAAGGAACCGATGCCCTTGAAGGATTTGGTCTGATCTTCAGCAAAGCAGCCGAAGCATCCGGAATGATCCCTCAGGTGACCGCGACATTCGGTACCTGCGGCGGAGGAATGGCAGTACTTACCGGACTCACCGACTTTAACTTTATCGAGAGCAAACAGGGGCATGTATTCGTCAACTCTCCGAATGCCCTTGCAGGCAATTATGAATCCAAATGTGATACCTCTTCTGCAGAATTTCAGAGCAGAGAGACCGGTCTTGTAGACGGAATCGGAACGGAAGACGAGATCATCGACTCCATCCGTCAGCTGGTTTCCCTTCTGCCTTCCAACTGTGAAGCAGATGACAGCTACATTGAATGTGAAGACGATCTGAACCGCTCCTGCGACGGCATCGACGGCAATATCGAAGACGCCTCCGTCGCCCTTTCCATTCTTGCCGATAACGGTGAGTTCTTTGAAGTAAAGAAGAATTACGGAATCGACATGGTGTGCGGCCTTATGCGTCTGAACGGTTCTGTAGTCGGCGCTGTCGCAAACAGAAGCGTCGTTTTCGATGAAGAAGGAAACAAGAAGGAAGAGCTGGACGGCACAATGTCCGGACGCGGCGCCAGAAAAGCGGCTGCTTTCGTGAACTTCTGTGACGCCTTTGGAATTCCGGTCCTTACACTTACCAATGTAGGCGGTTTCCATGCAACTCTGTGCTCCGAAAAAAACATGGCATCAGCGGTATCCGACCTTGTTTATGCATTTGCCCAGGCCACCGTACCGAAGGTAAACGTCATCACCGGAAAAGCCTACGGAACTTCCTACATTGCCATGAACAGCAAGGCACTCGGCGCGGATATGACCTTTGCATGGGACAGCGCGGAAGTCGGAATGATGGATGCTTCCGTGGCAGCCAAGATCATGTATCCGGGCGCTGACGCGAAAGAACTTGGCGAGAAGGCAGCCGAGTACAGAAAGCTTCAGTCCGGCATCACATCGGCGGCACAGCGCGGATATGTAGATACCGTGATCGCTCCGGAAGATACCAGAAAGTATGTCATCGGAGCGTTTGAAATGCTGTTCACAAAAGCGAGGTGAACGAAATGAAGCAAATCCTGAAAAAATTCTCCGGAGCACTGCTTCTCTCCCTGAGTGCAATTGCCGTGCTGCTGTGCAGCGCGACGGCAGTTTTTGCCGAAGAGGAAAGCAAGTCTCTCGGAGCGATCATGCAGGAAGCGGGTCTTAATACCCTTATGGGACTTGGTATCGTTTTCCTGGTCCTTATATTCCTGAGCTTTATCATTTCCCTGTTCCGACTGATCCCGAAGCCCGGAAAACCGGAAGCGCCCAAAGCCGCTCCTGTTTCCGCGCCGGCTCCGGCGGCTGTCGAAGAGGAAGAAGAAACCGACGATCTTGAACTTGTCGCTGTGATCACCGCCGCCATCGCCGCTTCCGAAGGAAAATCTCCGGAAGGTTATGTGGTACGTTCGATCCGCAGACGGTACAGATAAATTCAGGGCCGTATGTAGTAACGGCCAACTGTTCCGATTAAAAGAATTATTATTTATCACAGAGGAGAATAATGAACATGAAAAGCTATCTCATTACCGTAAACGGAACTGAATATGAAGTTACAGTCGAAGAGACCGAAGGCGGACAGGCATCTGCAGCTCCGGCAAAGAAGGCTGCTCCCGTAAAGAAGGCTGCTCCTGCAAAGAAGGCTGCTGCGGCTCCGGCCGGCGGTGCGGGTTCTGTCAAGATCACTGCTTCCGTACCGGGCAAGGTCGTAAAAGTCGTTGCGGCTCCGAACCAGGCTGTAAAGGCTGGCGACAGCGTTGTCATTCTTGAGTCCATGAAGATGGAGATCCCGGTCGTCGCTCCGCAGGATGGAACAATTGCAAGCATTGATGTCGCTCAGGGCGCTGCAGTTGAATCAGGAGATACTCTGGCGACCATGAACTAAGTCAGGAGGTAGACGTATGTCTTATGTAGGCGAAACTTTGTCCAACCTCCTTCATCAGACCGCTTTCTTCAATCTGACTCCGGGAAACTATCTGATGATCGTGGTGGCCTGTGTATTCTTGTATCTTGCGATCGCCAAAGGCTTCGAACCGCTTCTTCTGGTCCCCATTGCCTTCGGCATGCTGCTTGTCAATATCTATCCGGATATCATCGCTGATCCCAGCAAGATGTCCAACGGCGTCGGAGGTCTGTTCCATTACTTCTATATACTGGATGAGTGGAGTATCCTTCCGTCCCTGATCTTCATGGGCGTAGGAGCCATGACGGACTTTGGTCCGCTGATCGCAAATCCGATCAGCTTCCTTCTTGGCGCTGCAGCCCAGCTGGGTATCTATGTGGCGTATTTCCTGGCGATTTTCCTTGGCTTCAACGGAAAGGCAGCCGCTGCCATTTCCATCATCGGCGGAGCGGACGGACCTACATCCATCTTCCTTGCCGGAAAGCTCGGACAGTCCACACTGATGGGACCCATCGCCGTTGCGGCTTATTCCTATATGTCGCTTGTTCCGATCATTCAGCCTCCGATCATGAAGGCCTTCACGACAGAGAAGGAACGGAAGATCAAAATGGATCAGCTGCGTGAGGTTTCCAAGCTTGAGAAGATCCTCTTCCCGATCGTCATCACGATCGTGGTCTGCATGATCCTTCCCACCACGGCACCGCTGGTCGGCATGCTGATGCTGGGCAACCTGTTCCGTGAAAGCGGCGTTGTAAAACAGCTGACGGAAACCGCCAGCAACGCCATGATGTATATCGTTGTTATTCTTCTGGGTACATCCGTCGGTGCATCCACCAGCGCCGAAGCATTTCTGAACGTTGCGACCCTGAAGATCGTTGTTCTTGGACTAATGGCATTTGCCTTCGGAACATTCGGCGGCGTCATGCTCGGGAAGCTGATGTGCAAACTCTCCGGCGGAAAGATCAATCCGCTGATCGGTTCGGCAGGCGTTTCTGCAGTTCCGATGGCCGCACGTGTTTCCCAGAAGGTCGGAGCAGAAGCTGATCCGACGAACTTCCTGCTGATGCATGCCATGGGACCGAACGTTGCCGGAGTTATCGGAACCGCAGTCGCGGCCGGAACATTTATGGCAATCTTCGGTGTTTGATATCCGGCAGAATAAAGGAGAATTGAAATGGCAGATAAAAACAACAAAAATCAAGCTGTAGAAAAGAAGCCTGTAAAAATTCTGGAGACAATTCTTCGTGATGCTCATCAGTCGCTGATCGCTACCCGTATGAGCACCGATGAAATGCTCCCCATCGTTGACAAACTGGATCAGGTAGGATACCATGCCGTCGAGTGCTGGGGCGGTGCTACCTTTGATGCGGCACTCCGTTTCCTGAAAGAGGATCCGTGGATCCGTTTAAGAAAGCTTCGTGACGGATTCAAGCATACCAAGCTGCAGATGCTGTTCCGTGGTCAGAACATCCTTGGATACAAGCCGTATCCGGACGACGTTGTGGAATATTTCGTACAGAAATCCGTTGCCAACGGAATCGATATCATCCGTATCTTTGACTGCATGAATGACCTGCGTAATCTTGAGACCTGCGTAAAAGCCGCCAACAAGGAAAAGGCACATGCACAGGTTGCCCTCAGCTATACACTGGGCGACGCATATACCCTTGATTACTGGACAACCAAGGCTAAACAGATCGAAGAGATGGGAGCAGATTCCATCTGTATCAAGGATATGGCCGGACTTCTTCTTCCGTATACGGCTACCGAGCTTGTTACGGCACTGAAGAAAACCGTTAAGATTCCGATCGATCTGCATACGCACTATACCTCCGGCGTAGCCTCCATGACCTACCTGAAGGCTGTCGAAGCAGGCGTCGACATTATCGATACGGCAATGTCACCCTTTGCACTGGGAACCTCCCAGCCGGCTACCGAGGTTATGGTCGAGACGTTTAAGGGTACGCCGTATGATACCGGCTTTGATCAGAAGCTCCTGGCCGAGATCGCCGATTACTTCAGACCGATGAGAGACAAAGCTCTCGATACGGGTCTTCTGAATCCGAAGAACCTTGGCGTAAACATCAAGACCCTTCTGTATCAGGTACCGGGCGGAATGCTCAGCAACCTGACCTCCCAGCTGAAGGAGCAGCACGCAGAAGACCGTTTCTACGATGTTCTCGAAGAAGTTCCGCGCGTAAGAAAGGATCTTGGAGAACCGCCTCTGGTTACTCCGTCCTCACAGATCGTCGGTACACAGGCCGTATTCAACGTACTGATGGGCGAACGCTACAAGATGGTCACAAAGGAGACCAAGGACGTTCTTACCGGCAAGTACGGCGAGACTGCAAAGCCGTTCAACAAGGAAATTCAGAAAAAGTGCATCGGAGACGAGAAAGTTATTACCTGCCGTCCGGCCGATCTTCTCGACAACCAGCTTGACAAGCTTGAAAGCGAGATGGCACAGTATAAGCAGATGGACGAGGATGTTCTGAGCTACGCACTGTTCCCGCAGGTAGCTATGGACTTCTTCAAATACCGTCAGGCTCAGCAGACGGGCGTGGACGAAAACAAGGCCGATACCAAGGATGGTGCATACCCTGTATAAGGATCAGCATCCGGCACTGTGAGTGATATAATAATGAAAACCCAGACAAGAGCCTGCGTCACGCAGACTCTTGTCTTACGTTAAGGCGCAAACGCCGGGAGGAAACAGTTTGAAAAAAATCGTGATCATCGGAGGCGGGGCCGCCGGTATGATGGCCGCAGCGTTCGCTGCCCGGGAAGACGCCCAGGTCACTGTTCTTGAAAAAAATGAAAAGGCGGGAAAAAAGATCTATATTACCGGTAAAGGACGGTGTAATGTCACCAATGACTGTTCGGACGATCAGTTTTTCCGGTCTGTCGTGACCAATCCGCGCTTTCTATACAGTGCTTATTATGGCTTTCCTTCTCAGTCGGTAATGGAATTTTTTGAGGAAGCCGGCGTACGTCTCAAAACCGAGCGTGGAAACAGAGTCTTTCCGGTATCTGACCACGCATCTGATATCATCAGGGCGCTGGAACGGGTTCTGAGAGACAGGCATGTACGGTTCTGTCTGAATACAGAGGCAAAGAACATTGTGACGAAGGACGGACATGTTTCCGGTGTGACTGCTGAGACGAAGCAAAACGGCAGGACAGTCAGGGAAACCTATGACGCGGACGCTGTGATCGTCTGCACGGGGGGACTCTCATATCCGTCGACGGGATCCACCGGGGACGGATATCGTTTTGCACGGGAGGCGGGACATACGGTTCGCGAACTTTCCCCTTCCCTTACCGCCATGTATGTTTCCGAAGACTATATAAAAGAACTGAAAGGCCTTTCTCTAAGAAACGTGGCGCTGACCATCAGGCAGAATAAAAAAGAGCTTTACAGTGATTTCGGCGAAATGCTTTTTACGGGAGAAGGTGTTTCGGGACCTTTGATCCTTTCAGCAAGCGCACGCACCGGCGCTTTCCTGAAAAAAGGGGTGCTGGAATGCGAGATCGATCTGAAGCCGGCTCTCTCGCAGGAACAGCTTGACAGTCGCATCCTCCGCGAATTCGAGCAGGCACCGAACCGTCAGCTGAAGAACGTGATCGGAGTTTTGTATCCTTCTTCCCTGACGCCGGTGATCATGCGGCTTTCCGGGATCATGCCGGATAAAAAGATCTGTAATATCACAAAAGAAGAACGAACAGCCCTTTCAGACATTACAAAACATTTCCGGTTTACGATTACCGGAACAGCGGGTTATAATGAAGCTGTAGTGACAAAGGGCGGGGTTCACGTAAAAGAAATCAATCCTTCCACAATGGAATCAAAGCTGATCAGAGGGCTTTATTTTGCAGGAGAAGTCCTGGATGTCGATGCAGTTACGGGGGGATACAACCTTCAGATCGCATGGTGTACCGGGCATCAGGCTGCAATGGCATGTCTGGCGGAATAAGGAGCAGAATATGGGAATTCAGGTTGCAATTGACGGACCGGCAGGAGCCGGAAAAAGCACTGTGGCAAAAAAAGCGGCACAGGCAGTTTCATTCATTTATGTGGATACAGGAGCAATGTATCGTGCAATGGCGGTACATCTTCTGAGAAAAGGCATCACAGCGGACGCACCTGATCGGATTCCGGAAGGATGTCAGGATGCAGATATCTCGATCCGATATGAAAACGGAGAGCAGGTAGTGCTCCTGCAGGGAGAAAACGTAAATTCCCTGATTCGTACGGAAGAAGTAAGCCAGATGGCGTCTGTCTGCTCTGCGCTTCCTGAAGTAAGGGCAAAGCTTCTTAACCTGCAGCGGAAACTGGCGGATGAGAACGATGTGATCATGGACGGCAGGGATATCGGCACGGTGATCCTTCCGGATGCCCAGGTAAAAATCTTTCTGACGGCCGGCGCAGACGCCAGGGCAGAAAGACGATACAAAGAGCAGAAGGCAAAGGGGATCGACTGCAGCTACGAAGAGATCAGAAAAGAGATCGAAGAACGAGATTACCGGGATATGCACAGGGAGACGTCACCGCTTAAACAGGCAGAGGATGCAGTTCTTCTGGATACCTCTTTTATGGGACCGGAAGAAGCGGCGGGTGCTGTCGTAGATCTGATCCGCAGAAAGGTACCGGCTGAATGAAGATTATCACCGCTAAAACAGCAGGATTCTGCTTTGGAGTCCGCCGGGCGGTAGATGAGGTTTACCGCCTGATCCACGAAGGAGCAGGCCCCATCTATACATTGGGACCTGTCATTCATAACGAAACGGTCGTCCGGGATCTTGAAGAAAAAGGAGTCCGGGTTATTGCAGAGCCTGAAATACCGCAGATCCGAAAAGGCACTGTTGTGATCCGTTCGCACGGGGTCGGAAAAGAGATCTACGAGATGATCGAATCGCAGGGGCTCCGGTGCGCCGACGTGACCTGTCCGTTTGTTCTGAAAATTCACAGGATCGTCGAGAAAGAAAGCCTTGCGGGTGGACATATTGTGATCATAGGAGATCCGGATCACGCCGAAGTAAAAGGCATCTGCGGATGGTGTACCGGAACCTTTACGGTGATCCGTGATTCCTGTGATGCAAGAGCCTTTCAGCTGCCGGATGCACCTAAAATCTGTGTTGTTTCTCAAACTACATTTAATCACAATAAATTTCAAGAATTAGTTGAAATTTTAAAAGAAAAGAGTTATGATAATCATGTTTTAAATACCTTCAGTATCATTAATACGATTTGCAGTGCTACTGAGGAGAGGCAGAAAGAAGCGCAGGAGATTGCGTCGCAGGTCGATACCATGCTGGTCATAGGCGGCCGGCACAGTTCGAACACGCATAAACTGTACGAGATCTGTCTCGAGGAATGTGAGAATACTTACTATATACAAACACCTGTAGACTTGGATTCTGAAATGTTCCACTGCGGTAGTTATGTAGGTATTACAGCAGGGGCTTCCACCCCAAAGAAAATTATTGAGGAGGTTCAAGAACATGTCAGAGTTAAGTTTTGAACAGATGCTGGAAGATTCAGTCAAGACCGTAAGGAATGGTGAGATCGTTCAGGGCACCGTTATTGATGTAAAGGAAGACGAGATCATCCTGAACATCAACTATAAATCCGATGGTATTATCACAAAGAACGAGTACACCAACGATTCCAGCGTTGTTCTTACAGATGTCGTAAAGCCGGGAGACACCATGGAAGCCAAGGTTCTCAAGGTTAATGACGGCGAAGGTCAGGTCATCCTTACCTACAAGAGACTTGCTGCCGAAAAAGGCAACAAGCGTCTGGAAGAAGCATTTGAGACCCAGGAGATCCTTAAGGCTCCGGTTACCCAGGTACTGGACGGCGGTCTGTGCGCAAATGTGGAAGAGACCAGAGTCTTCATTCCCGCAAGCCTTGTTTCCGATTCCTACGAGAAGGATCTTACCAAGTATGCAGGTCAGGAAATCGAGTTCAGAATCACCGAATTCAATCCGAGACGCCGCCGTATCATCGGAAACCGCAAGGTCATTCTTCTTGAGCAGAAGGCTGAAAAGCAGAAAGAGCTTATGGAGCGTATCCATGAGGGTGATGTTCTGGAAGGTGTTGTAAAGAACGTTACCGATTTCGGTGCATTCATCGATCTCGGCGGCGCTGACGGTCTTCTTCATATCTCAGAAATGTCCTGGGGAAGAGTTGAGAATCCGCGCAAGGTATTTACCGTAGGCGAGTCCGTAAAGGTCATGATCAAGGGCATCAACGGAGACAAGATCGCACTCAGCCGCAAGTTCCCGGAGGAGAATCCGTGGCTTAATGCTTCTGAGAGATTTGCACAGGGAAATATCGTTAAGGGCCGTGTTGCACGTATGACCGATTTTGGCGCATTTGTAGAGCTGGCACCGGGAGTTGACGCACTTCTTCATGTATCTCAGATCAGCAGAGATCATGTTGCAAAGCCGTCAGACGTTCTTTCCATCGGACAGGAGATCGAGGCAAAGGTTGTTGATTTCAACGGCGAAGACAGAAAGATCAGCCTTAGCATGAAGGTTCTTGAGCCTGCTCAGAAGCCCGCTTCTGATGAGCCGGTTTATGAAGATGCTCCCGAGTACGAAGCAGAAGAGTCTGTACCGGAAGAATAATCTTTCATATTTATGTTCAAACGAGATGAGAGGAGACACGAAAGTGTCTCCTCTTTTTAGTATAACGAAAGCAGATATTTCAGATTTTGTCTTATAAACTGTTCGGCCATTGAAGATCCCGGACAGGTAAGCTGCTCTGCATTGATCCAGGTATAACAGTTTTTTTGCGAGGCAGCGCACCGCAGGTCTTTGCCGAGATATTTTCCAAGGGAGCGGGGAATCGCCATGTCTTCGGAGGGGACATAATAATAATTGTGATAATCCGTATAGTGAAGCTTTACCTGTTCATGCTCTTTTGGAAAAGATACGGTCAGACGTTCTCCCTTCGAGCACAGGGAAATCTCCTCCGTCCTCACTTCAAAAGATACAGCGGGAACATGTTTTGTCCTGACATGAAACTCAAGAGTATTCTCTGTATCTGTTACTTCATCGACCTCTAAATATTCCTTGCCCAGATTCAATATGGAAACAAGTCCTGCCAGACAGACCATTCCGGTCAGATCTTCAGCGTTATGACCGAAAACGCAATCAAGATATTTTTCCTGACCTGTTTTGAGCCAGGAGAGCATGGCAGTGGTGCATACACGGCCTCCCGGCCAGGTACGGTAAGGCGGAATACAACGGTTGTCCATGGCCTTCTGAGTGTCGTGTTCTCTTAAGAATTCTTCAAAGGAAGTCTGTTTCAGATCAGAAAGTCCCAAAAGCTTTCCCACCGGCCTTAAAAGCTTATGCAGATCTACAGATTGAAATTCTTCGAGGCGCGTGAGACTTCCGGCACATTCCGCATACAATGAACAGCGGAACCTCAGGAATGGAAGGTCAAAACGATCTCCGAAAAAATGGATCAGAGCTCCGGAGTCTTGGATCCTGTCAAAGAACCACGAGATCAGCTCCTTCTCATCTGATTCACTGGAAAGAGCGGCCTGATGAAGAGTTAAGCAACCGTTATCTGATGTGATGATCCCGACCAGACAGATCATGGCTTTTTCTTTTGAAAACCCGGTGGTTTCAAGATCCACAAATATGCAGTCTTCTGGCTGGCGCTGTATAAATTCAGTAAGAACTGACACATAGTCATTCATGAAACGGCAGTCTCTAAGAACAGTATCTCTGGTGATCAGCATGGAAACAGCTCCTTCCGTGACGTAAAGTATCCCCGGCCGTACTGCCGGATCACAGGTCCTGAATGCGGGACCTGTGATGATTATACTCCTTCTGCCTCTGACTTTGAAGCAGTTTGCTTTTTAAATGCCGTTATGATATGATGATATGCAGAGTTTTTATGGGGAGGCAGCATATGATATCGTTCGTAAAGGGAATCGCAGAAGATCTGACCGCGAATTCCGTAATTCTGGACCATAACGGCCTTGGGCTTGAAATCTTCATGACAGGCAAAGACCTGGCTCAGATCCACACTGGAATGGAGATTAAGATTCATACCTATTTTTCCGTACGTGAGGATGGAATGCAGCTGTATGGTTTTCTGACAAAGGATGCGCTTGAAATCTATAAACTCCTGCTTGGGGTCAACGGAATCGGACCGAAGGGAGCTGTCGCGATCCTCTCCGGAATCAGTACGGATGAACTGAGATTCGCCGTTCTGGCCGACGATGCGGCTGCCATAGCCAAGGCACCGGGCGTTGGCAAAAAAACTGCCCAGAAAATCATTCTGGAGCTGAAGGACAAGTTTTCTCTTATCGAAGCGTTTGAATCAAAACTGACGGGCGCATCCCATGAATCTGCGCAGAATGTCTCCGGAGAGTGGGATGACATCCGCAAAGAGGCCGTGGAAGCACTTACGGCACTGGGATATAACAGCACGGAGGCGCTTAAAGCCGTATCGGCCGTTCCTGAAGCGCCGGACGTGGAATCTCTTCTGAAGGCCGCGCTGCGCAGACTCTGACACGTAAAGTCAATATCCGGCACACTTAAGTCATGGAATGCCGGTTTAATACTCATAAAGGATCTTTATCATGGAAAACAGGCGCATGATCAATACCGATCTTCAGGAAGAGGACGTCCACATAGAAGGAAGCCTGCGTCCCCATTCTCTGAATGAATATATCGGACAGGAAAAAATAAAAAAAACACTGCGCATTTATATCGATGCGGCAAAACAAAGAAACGACCCGCTGGACCATGTGCTTCTGTATGGTCCCCCCGGTCTTGGAAAGACAACGCTTTCCGGTATTATCGCCCATGAGATGGGCGTAAACATGAAGGTCACCTCGGGCCCTGCCATAGAAAAGCCGGGAGACATGGCGTCCATTCTCAACAATCTTCAGGAAGGGGACGTTCTGTTCGTCGATGAGATTCACAGACTGAACCGCCAGGTTGAGGAAGTTCTTTATCCGGCCATGGAGGATTACGTGATCGACATTCTGATCGGAAAAGGTGCTTCCGCCCGGTCCATACGCCTCGAGCTTCCGAAGTTCACGCTCATCGGCGCTACGACGAGGGCCGGACTTCTGTCGGCGCCCTTACGGGATCGTTTTGGCGTCGTGCAGCATCTGGAATTCTATAATCAGAAGGAGCTGAAGACCATAGTCATGCGCTCTGCCGATGTCCTGGGCGTCGAAATCGATGAAGACGGTGCATCCGAGATCGCCAGAAGATCCAGGGGAACGCCAAGACTTGCCAACCGGCTTCTGAAAAGAGTCAGGGACTTTGCCCAGATCCGTTACGATGGGCGTATTTCCTACGAAGCTGCCGCGTTTGCACTGAATCTTCTTGAGGTGGATCAGTACGGACTCGACAAGATCGACAGACGGATCCTAAAAACTCTGATACTGAATTTTCAGGGAGGACCGGTAGGCCTTGAGACCCTTGCGGCAGCGATTGGAGAGGATGCAGGAACACTGGAGGATGTCTATGAGCCATATCTTCTTCAGAACGGATTTCTGAACCGTACACCCAGGGGACGCATGGCAACGCCCTTCGCATACAGACATCTTGGCATTCCTGAGCAGGAAGAGAGTTGAAAATATCCGGGGAATCCTGTATAATTGTTTTAATGTCAGGCGCTGTCTGGAAACGGGCGGCCGGCCGGGGCAGATACAAAAAGAAGGACAAAAAAGCTGATCGGGAGGCTTAGGTTATGGCAGTCAAGAATACGGCAAAGGTTATCATCGGCGGTAAGATCATGACCCTGGGCGGCTACGAAAGTGAGGAATACTTTCAGAAGGTCGCAGCATATATAAATAATAAACTTGCAGAGCTCGGAACTCTTCCCGGGTATTCCAGACAGCCGATGGAGACCAAGCACACGCTTCTCAGCCTCAACATAACGGACGACTATTTCAAAGCGAAAAAGCAGGCGGAGATCTTTGAAACCGACCTCCAGCAGAAGGATCAGGAAATGTATGATCTGAAACATGAACTGATCACACTCCGCATGCAGATGGAAGAAGCCGGCAACCGGCTCAGAAAGGCCGAGGAAGACTGGTCGCTGAGCGAAAAGCGCATGCAGGAGCTGGAGAGCGAAAACGCTGAAAAAGAGACGCGCATGCAGGAACTTCTGGCGTCAAAAGCCGCCGACGAAGCGCGCATCCGGGAGCTGGAATCCGAAGTAGATGACCTTCTTGGAAAATCATGATACAGAAAATACAGCGAGCGGCTGCAGATATGTGCTGATACGCATATACCTGCAAGCCGCTGTTATTTTAAGGAGAAAAACATGGGAAACAGCATCGAACTTCTTTCACCTGCAGGCTCCTACGAAAGCTTTCGGGCAGCGCTCGGCGCAGGTGCGGATGCCGTATATGCCGGCGGCGGTCTGTTCGGAGCAAGAGCCTATGCACATAACTTTACTGCACCGGAGCTGTTAAAAGCGATCCGGGAGGCACATGTGCTGGGAAGAAAACTTTATCTGACCGTGAATACACTTCTGAAGAATACGGAAATCGAGGGGAAACTGTATGATTATCTCAGACCCTTTTATGAAGAGGGCCTTGACGCGGTCCTGGTGCAGGATTTCGGCGTACTTTCGTTTATCCGGGAATACTTTCCGGAACTCCCGGTACACGCAAGTACACAGATGACGGTAACCGGTCCCGCCGGGATGCGGTTTCTTGAGAAAAACGGCGTCGTGCGCGTCGTACCCGCGAGAGAGCTCTCCCTTGAAGAGCTGAAACGCATGCACGCTCTTTCACCACTAGAAATAGAGACATTTATTCACGGAGCTCTTTGCTATTGTTATTCCGGCAGATGTCTTATGAGCAGTATGTTTGGCGGCAGAAGCGGAAACAGAGGCAAATGCGCCCAGCCATGCCGGCTGCCCTTCAAGACGGATCAAACCGGCCGTGAGACCTGTCTTCTGAGCATGAAGGACCTGTGCGGCGCCGATCTGATCCCGGAGCTGGTGGAAACCGGAATCGCCTCGCTCAAGATCGAGGGAAGAATGAAACAGCCGGAATACGTAGCCGGAGTCACACGGGTTTACAGAGAATGTATTGACCGCTGCCTCCAGGACGGAGCAGATAATTACCGGGTATATCCGGAAGAAAGACAGCTGCTGAAGGACCTGTTCAGCCGCGGCGGTTTTACCGACGGATATTATCACAGACACAACGGGAAAGAAATGATGTCTTTCCAAAACGAGAAGAAAACAGTGCCGCGTGAAGTAGCGGTCATGGAACCGAAGCTTCCGGTGCAGGCCCTGGCCGTCTTCCGTAAAGACCAGACAGCACAGATCTCATTGCGGTCAGGCAGTATGACCTGCACTGCCCGGGGCGCACTGGTACAGGCGGCGGCGACCATGCCTCTGAAGATGGAAAAGGTACGGGAACAGATCCTGCAGACAGGCAATACCCCCTTTACGATTACGGAACTGGATCTTCAGATGGACGACGACGCATTTCTTCCTGTAAAGGAAATCAAGAAAATCAGGCGTGATGCACTGGAAAAACTGGAGGAAAGTCTGGAAGGGATTTATCGCAGAACCTGCGGCAGCATGCCTTCAGAACTACCTGCAGAGATCCCGAAAAGAAGAAACGGTAAAGCAGAGCAGGAAAAAGTCCGGTTCCACATCTTCTGCAGAGATTACGCAGCTGCAAGACTTCTGGCGGACCATGGCATGGAAGAGGTCCGTTCCTTCTATCTTCCTTTTGACGTGATGAAACAATTCATGCAGGAAGGATATGCCGGAAAATATGACCTTTATCTGGCAATGCCGGAAATTACCAGAGGAGCTCTGCCGGAGGAATTTATGAGGATGGCAGAGCAGTGGATCTGCGGGGGAATGCGGGGATTTCTGGTGAAGGATCTGGAAGCCTTTGCCCTGCTGTCGGAAAAAGGATATCAGAAGAATGCCGTACTGGATGCTTCGCTTTATACGTGGAATGACCGGTCAGCAGAATTTTTTCTGTCTCAGGGCGTGCAGCGGATTACGGCTCCTCTGGAACTGAACGGAAAAGAACTGATGCACAGGAATACCTTCCGCAGTGAGATGATGATCTATGGATACCAGCCTCTGATGATCTCGGCGCAGTGCGTCAGAAAAAACTGTTCGGGCTGTACCGGCAGGGAGGGTCTTGTCACCATGACGGACAGGACCCGGAGAAAATTTCCGGTGCTTTGTGTCTGCGATCCGTGGAAAACAGGAAATACACCGCCCGGCTCCCTCTGCTATAATATAATCTATAACAGTCTGCCGCTGGGCCTCTTTAAGGATGCGGAAAAAGTTCTTCGCACGGGAATCACCGATCTTAGAATGGATTTCACCGTCGAGACGCCCGGGGAAGCCCTTGACCTTCTGCAAAAGGCGAAGACCTGCTTCTGTGAGGGCGGAGACGTTGAATATCCTGCAGACAGGCCCGGCGGGCGAAGGGACCGCGGAAAGAGTTCCGGGGACCTCACTGAGTTTACCGGCGGTCATTTCAACAGAGGAGCGGAATAATTCTCTATGATCAATATTGCTGTGGAACTGTCAAAATATGTGATTCTCACATTGATGGTGATCTATACATTTTACTGTTTATTTCTGACCTACAGACAAAGAAGCACGGATCAGGAGCCGATCCTGAAACAGTTCATTCTGATATTCCTGATCGACACGGTTTCCTTCGGCGTGATCTACCTGAAGACCCGCGATTTTCAGGTGATCTTTCTTTACGTCGAGATGATGGTGTTCTTTTCGGCGTTCCAGCTTCTGTACAGGATCCTGTACAGAAAGGCGTCCCTGCTTCTGATCAACAACATGTGCCTGCTGCTGAGCGTCGGACTGATCATGCTCACGAGGCTGGACATTTCAAGCGCGATGAAGCAGCTGGCGATCGCCGCGGCAGGTTCCGGAATCTCACTGGTCATACCAGCCGCGATCCGCAGAATGAAATTTCTGAGGCGGCTTACATGGCTTTACGCATTGACAGGCGTTCTGCTTCTTCTGGCGGTCCTGATCCTTGCACGGACAAGCTATGGAGCCAAGCTGACATTATGGGGCGCACAGCCCTCCGAGGCGATCAAGATCACCTTTGTGTTTTTTATGGCTTCCATACTATATAAAAGGGTGACGAGGGCGAAGGTGATCGCGGCCACGATCGTAGCTGCTCTTCACGTTGGGATCCTTGTTGTCTCCAGAGATCTTGGAAGCGCGCTGATTTTTTTTGTTGCCTATCTGATCCTGATCTTTGCGGCCACCAGAAAATTCTGGCTTTTTCTTCTGGGCGCTGCGGGAGGAGCAGGCGCATCCGTCGCGGCGTATCATCTTTTCGGTCATGTCAGAGAAAGGGTATCCGCGTTCCTTGATCCGATGGCGGTATATCAGAACGAAGGCTACCAGATCGTACAGTCCCTGTTCGCCATAGGAACAGGAGGCTGGTTTGGAATGGGGCTCTGTCAGGGATCTCCCCAGAAGATCCCGGTCGTGAAAAACGACTTTATTTTCAGCGCGATCTGTGAGGAGATGGGCGGCATTTTCGGAATCTGTCTGATTCTGGTATGCATGACATTTTTTCTGATGATCGTGAATATTTCCCTGAAAATACGGAGCACCTTCTATAAGCTGATCGCGCTCGGCCTCGGAACGGAATATGCCGTACAGGTATTTCTGACCATAGGCGGAGTCACAAAATTTATTCCCATGACCGGAGTCACCCTGCCTCTTGTCGCCTATGGCGGTTCATCGGTGATCAGTACGATCATCATGCTTTCCATAATTCAGGGCCTTTATATTCTTCGAGAGGATGAAGATGAGGAGATCGAGAGAATCAGACGTGAAGATCCCGGATTTTCCGGAGGAACGTACAGAGAGTATTGAAGAGGAATATGTACCCGCCTCAATGCCAGAGGGAGGCAGAAAAAACGGTCCCTATAGATTTATCGGGGCACTTTTTGCGATGCTTTTTCTGGGGCTTGCCGGCTGGGTAATCTATTTCAACGCCGTTGTCAGTGAAAGCTTTATCAACAGTCCGTACAATACAAGGCAGGACACCTTCGCCGACCGGGTGATCCGGGGTCCGATCATATCTTCGGACGGACAGGTTCTGGCAAGGACGGATGTGGATGAGTATGGTACCGAAACCCGGGTTTATCCGTATTCGGAACTGTTTGCGCATGTTGTCGGATATGACAGTAACGGAAAGAGCGGACTGGAGTCCGAGGCAAATTTTGACCTGCTGACTTCCCGTGAGTTTTTTGTGGACCAGCTTGTCAATGAATTCAAGGACCGCAAAAATATCGGGGCATCGGTTATCTCTTCACTGAACACTACGCTGCAGATGACGGCATATTCTGCTCTTGGAGACAGGAGAGGGGCTGTCATCGCAATGGAGCCGAAAACAGGCAGGATCCTGGCCATGGTAAGCAAGCCTGACTTTGATCCCAATACGATTGCGGAATCATGGGATTATATGATCCAGGACGAAAACGATTCAAGCCTCCTGAACCGTGCGGTCGCCGGAGCATATCCGCCGGGATCCGTTTTCAAGATCGTTACGGCACTGGATTATTACAGAAAGCACGGAAGCTTTTCAGGCTTCAGCTTTTTGTGTGAAGGGAGGATCACCATGATGGACCATACGATCCACTGCTATAACGAGACGGTGCATGGAAGCGAGGATCTGTATTCCGCTTTCGCGAATTCCTGCAACTGTGCGTTTGCGCAGGCCGGCGTCGATCTGGGCGGTTCCTCGCTCCGGAAAACCGCCGAGGATCTGCTGTTCAACCAGGAGCTTCCATTTACACAGTACAGGTCCAGTACATTTACACTGGACGCGGATTCCGGTATCCCGCTCATCATGCAGACTTCGATCGGACAGGGAAATACGCTGGTATCGCCTGCGCATATGGCGCTGATCGCATGCGCCGTTGCGAACGGCGGGACTATCATGAAACCACAGCTGATCGATGAGATCCAGAACAGTCAGGGGGATGTTGTCAGGACCGTTAAGCCGACTGAATGGAAGACCATCATGACGCAGGATGAGGCACAGGCACTGTCTGCCCTGATGCAGGGCGTCGTCGAAAACGGGACCGCCTACGGCCTGTCCGGAAGAGGATACACGGCTGCGGGTAAGACCGGATCAGCCGAGTTCGATGAAGAAGGCTCCAGCCATTCATGGTTCGTCGGTTATTCCAACGTAAGCTCACCCGATCTTGTTGTTGCAGTTATTGTGGAAGACGGTGGAACCGGCAGCGAGTCGGCTGTTCCTGCTGCGGCAGCGGTTTTTGATGCATATTATTCAACATTTGATACATCCGGCTGAATTTTTCCTCATTTTGTATGTGTGTATGTAATCCGGAAACAATTAAGCTGTGGACAGTAAACAAAAAAAGATGTATACTGGAAACAGATTCAGATTCACGCACAAACAGGAGGAAAGGCGCATGATTGAAGCGACCAGCTGTGGCGGCGTGGTAATTCATCGAGGTAAAATTCTTGCTCTGTACAAATCGTACAGAAATCGTTACGAAGGTTGGGTCCTGCCAAAGGGAACGGTTGAAAAAGGCGAGACACATGAACAGACAGCACTTCGCGAGGTGGCAGAAGAGACAGGAGTAAAAGCTTCGATCGTCAAATTCATCGGGACAAGTCAGTACAATTTTACAGTAGCAGAGGATACTGTAAGCAAAGAAGTATACTGGTACCTGATGTCCGCAGACAGTTATCATAGCAAACCACAAAGAGAAGAGTACTTTATTGATTCCGGTTACTATAAATACCACGAGGTCTATCATCTTCTGCGTTTCTCGAACGAAAAACAGATCGTCGAGAAAGCATATCAGGAGTACCTGCAGCTGCGTTCCGAAAATCTGTGGAAAGAGCAGCACAACCGGTACTAGAGGGATAACGGTATGCTGAAATGGCACGAGGGATATTATATCGAAGAGGGTATCGAAGATCCTGACAGGATCCGAAAATCGATCGACCGGCGAAAGCCGGAGCCGGGAATTTATCTTCTGACATTGTCGGACAATCCTGATAATCTGATGGAGATTGTTCCGGCCATGCTTCTTATTCAGAAAAATCTTTACAGGCTCTGTCCTCAGGTCATCGGAATGGCCAGGTCAAAGGACAGTGCCATTTCGCTTGCCACATCTGTGATCGAGCAGACTTATCAGGCAACAGGAAACTTTAACGTCAAAGAATTCCTGAATTCAAGGTGATTTTATGCTGCACATTCTATGGCTGATTTTTAAGGTCATCCTGATCCTTCTGGGGGTAATACTGGGAATCGCGCTTCTGATCCTGCTTCTGGTGCTTTTCTGTCCGATCCGATACCGGGTATATGCTGCAAAGGAAGAAGAGGCCCCGTTCAAGGCTGCATCCGCCAGAGCCAGAATTTCATGGCTGTTCGGCGGCGTCAGCGCGAATGCCGCATATGAGGATGGTACTCTGCGGGTATTTTTGAAGCTTCTTTTCCTGACCAGGACATTGATGACAAAGGAAATCCTGAAGAAGGAGACGGCCGCAAAAACGGAGATCATAAATCCTGAAGAACCAAAGACTGGGAACAATGTCCCCGTACAGACCGTCCCGGCGGAAGCAGTGCATCATGTGCCGGCCGTGGATACGGAATTGAAGCCGTCTTCCAAAGAAGATATTCCTCCGGACGTCATCCGGGTCGAGCCGGTCCTTCCGGATGAACCTGCCAGGGCAGAAAAAGAGGAAATCAACCACACAGAAGATTCTGTGACACAGGAAAGCACACCGGATTCCGAACCGGAAAAAGAAGGCACGGAAGAGGAGCCTGGCATTACGGAAAAGGTCAGGAAGACCGGTATTATAGAAAAAATTTCCGGCAGGATCCGGTCCGTCGGAAACAAGATTTCGGCATTTAAGATTAAAATTTCAAAAACCATGGCGAAGGCGGCCTGGTGGCGTGACTTTATCTTCCATGAGAGAACAAAGGCGGCAATTGCCCTGATCCTGCGGGAGGCAAAATTCCTTGTCAGGCACGTTCTTCCTAAACGGATCAGAGGCAGACTCAGGTTCGGTTTCGAAGATCCTTCCGTCACAGGAAAGATCCTGGCTTTTATGGGAGCGGCTTACCCGCGTCACCGCAACAGAGTCGCACTTACTCCCGTATTTGAAAACCGTACGGTAATTGACGGGGAGACTGAAATTTCGGGCAGAATTTATCTTGTGGTCTTTGCGGCTGCCGCCGTGAAGATCATCCTCAGCAGAAATGTCAGATTTGTGATCAGAACATTCAAAAACAGAAACAGATAAGGAGGTTTCTTAACCATGGCGAATGATAATAATTTGAGAGCAACGGTGGATTCCCTGTTCCGGGGCATGGATGGTTTTCTTTCTGCCAAGACGGTCATCGGCGACGCAGTCCATGTAGGCGATACCACGATCCTTCCGCTGGTTGATGTTTCCTTTGGCATCGGCGCGGGAGCCTTCTCAGAAGACAGAAACAACGGCGGAGGCATCGGTGGAAAAATGACGCCCTGTGCCCTGCTTGTGATCAGCAACGGAACCACAAAGCTTGTCAACGTGAAGAACACCAATAACCTGAACAAGGTACTGGATATGGTTCCGGACATTGTTAACAAGTTTACCGGCGGCGGAAAGAGTGATGAGATCGACATCTCAGATCTTTCCGGAGCGGAAAAGACCGAAGAGTAAAAAAGATAAAAAGACATAAAAGGACCGCACCATATCAATATGATGCGGTCCTTAAATTCCATGGAATAAACTGATTTTTCTCAATTATCAACAAGCCGCTTTAAGGATCAGGCTCTTTCGACAACGCCGGATCTTAAGCAGGAAGTACAGATGTACATCTTCTTGTTGGATCCATCTGCAGTTTTAACTCTGACAGACTTCACGTTGGACTTCCAGATCTTGTTGGTTCTTCTATGAGAATGACTCACATTATTTCCAAAATGAGCTCCTTTTTCGCAGACAGCACACTTAGCCATGATAGCACCTCCTTGACGCTTATTTTCAACGTTCCTATTGTAACAGATGGATATTTTTTTTGCAAGCAAAAAGTGAAAATTATTCCGTGTCTTCGGAGCAGGAGACACAAAGCCTCCATAGGCTTTGTGACCGAATTACCATATAAATATAAACAGGGTGTTTCTTTTTCGATTGAAACAGGTTATAATATTCAGCGGCACAGCGCCGGGCGCTGATCCTGGCTTTAGAAGGCGGAACGGAGAATGCCGCATGAATGAATTACGGAGGATACAGAATGAATGGAATAATCAATTCCGGACTTGGACGTATTGTTATAGATACCGATGTGATCGCAACCTATGCGGGAAGCGTAGCCGTAGAGTGCTTTGGCATTGTCGGCATGGCCGCCGTGAGTATGAGGGACGGACTGGTCAAGCTTCTTAAGCGCGACAGCCTGCGTCATGGCATCAGTGTCAAGGTGACCGATGAAAACAAGATCCAGCTTTCGTTTCATGTGATTGTCTCTTACGGCGTAAATATATGCACGATCGCGGATAATCTTGTCAGCAGCGTCAAGTACAAAGTTGAAGCTTTCACCGGCATGGAAATTGAGAAGATTACCATCTATGTCGAAGGTGTAAGGGTCATTGACTGATCACGGAGGAAATATAAATTGGAAATTATGACCATTGATGCAAAAATGCTTTCAAAAATGTTCCTGTCCGGAGCCAGAAATCTTGAAGCAAAAAAGGAATGGATCAATGAATTGAATGTATTTCCTGTTCCGGACGGAGACACAGGAACCAACATGAGCATGACAATCCTTTCGGCTGCTTCCGAGGTATCTTCCCTTGGACAGGATGTGGACATGGACACCCTGTGCAAAGCCATTTCTTCGGGTTCCCTCCGTGGAGCAAGAGGAAATTCGGGCGTGATCCTTTCGCAGCTTCTGAGAGGACTTACCCGTACATTCCGTACGGAAACGGTTCTTGATCCGATCCTGATCGCCAAGGGCTTTGAACGGGCTGTCGAGACTGCCTACAAGGCGGTCATGAAGCCGAAGGAAGGCACGATTCTTACGGTCGCCAGGGAGGCCGCCCTGACAGCGGCCGATACAGCTGCCGATACACCGGATCTTGAGACCTTCTTCCGTGGGATCCTGGCTTCTGCCGAGGAGACTCTTCAGAAAACGCCGGAAATGCTTCCGGTGCTGAAGGAGGCGGGCGTGGTCGATTCCGGCGGTCAGGGCCTGGTGGAGGTACTCCGGGGTGCCTTCGACGCATATATGGGCAAGGAGATCGACTACTCAAGTTTTACCCCTTCCGGTGCCCCCAAGGTACTGAAGATATCAAAAGAAGCAGAAGAAGAGATCAAATTCGGATACTGTACCGAATGCATCGTGCTGCTGAACAGACCGCTTTCCGACGACGAAGTGCATGAGTTCAAGGCATTCCTGAATTCCATCGGCGATTCCATCGTTCTGGTGGCGGACGACGAGCTGGTAAAGATCCACGTGCATACGAACCATCCGGGGCAGGTTTTTGAAA
The DNA here is from genome assembly GCA_946545425.1 of uncultured Blautia sp. Lineage (GTDB taxonomy): Bacteria > Bacillota > Clostridia > Lachnospirales > Lachnospiraceae > Blautia_A. The sequence goes on from CAMNNM010000002.1 coordinate 36,758, forward strand.
AAGGTCTGACATATGGGGCTCTTTCCCGCATCAAAGTCGATAACATGCGGGAGGAGCATCAGGAAAAGCTGTTCAAGGATTCGCAGAAGCTTGCAAAAGAGCAGGCTGAGGCAGACGCTGCCAGAGAAAACGCAGGTCCCCGGAAGGACACCGGGTTCATTGCTGTAGCGGCCGGTGAAGGACTTTCCGATATTTTCCGTGATCTGGGGGCCGATTATATCATTGAAGGCGGCCAGACAATGAATCCCAGCACGGAAGACATGCTGAACGCCATTGCCCGTGTCAATGCCGACCATATTTATATTCTGCCTAATAACAAAAACATTATTCTCGCGGCAAACCAGGCTCAGGAGCTGACCGATGACAAGGATATTCTTGTTGTCCCGACCAGAACCATCCCTCAGGGCATCACAGCCATGATCAGCTATGAAGAGGGCGTTCCGGCTGATGAAAATCTCCGGATCATGTCCGAGTCGGCGTCCAATGTAAAAACTGGTCAGGTTACCTATGCGGTGAGGGACACCCGTCTTGACGAAAAGGATATTCACGAAGGCGACTTTATGGGAATCGGCGATTCCGGCATCCTTTCGGCCGGCAGAGAAAAGCTTCAGGTCGCGCTTGAGACCGTGGATTCCATCGTCAGCGAAGACACCGAAATCCTCAGCGTATATTATGGCGAGGATATCACAGAGGAAGAGGCAGAGCTGTTCAGACAGAAGATTTCGGAAAGCTTCCCGGACATCGAAGTGGAAGTAAACTATGGCGGTCAGCCTGTATACTATTATATCATATCTGCAGAATGAAAGAAAAACTGACGGATCTGAAGGGGATCGGAGAGAAAAGCGCCGCTCTATTTGAGAAGGCCGGCATTTTCTCCCCTTCAGATCTTCTGGCTTATTATCCGAGAAATTATGAATATTATGAAGCCCCCGTACCCGTCGCTGACGCGAGGGAGGGGGAAATCGTGCCGGTCAGGGCCTGTGCCGCTTCCAATATAAGCGTCTCAAGTCATGGCCGTCTTTCTGTTGCGGCGTGCCGCCTTCAGGATTCGTCGGGCACCATTTCCGCCGTATGGTATCATGCCCCCTATGTACGAAGCATGATAAAAAAAGGACTGTATTATGTTTTCCGCGGAAAGATTTCCCTGAAAAGAAATCAGAGAGTTCTGGAGCATCCTGTCATTTATTCTCTGAAAAACTATGAGGAGCTGCAGGGCACCATGCTGCCCGTATACCATCTGACACGGGGACTCACGGATAAAATGGTAAGAAAAGCCGTACAGCAGGTGCTGTCCGAGGTTCCTTTGCAGAAAGAGTATCTTCCGGAGGAGATCCGGGAACAGTTCCAGCTGGCAGACGAAAACTTTGCCCTTCAATGCATTCATTTTCCGGTGAACAGAGATGCGCTTGCCGCCGCTCATAAAAGACTTGTTTTTGATGAATTCTTTCTGTTCATGCTTTCCGTACAACGGCTGAGATCCGAAAGAATGACCCTCTGCAATCATTTCCGGATGAAGCCCTCCTGGCGGACGGAGAAGACCATTGAAAATCTTCCTTACAGTCTGACAAAGGCGCAGCAGAATGTCTGGAGCGAGATCGAAAGAGACCTCTGCGGCAGCACGGTCATGTCAAGGCTTCTGCAGGGAGATGTGGGCAGCGGAAAAACGATCCTTGCTTTTCTTTCCATGATCCTTGCGGAGGAAAACGGTCTTCAGTCTGTTCTGATGGTCCCGACAGAAGTACTCGCAAGACAGCATTATGAATCTCTTGTCAGGCTGCTGTCTGATAACGGAGATGACCCGGACCATGTAGTACTGCTTACCGGCTCCGTCACGGCGGCGGAACGGCGAAGATGCTATGCCATGATCGAATCAGGAGAAGCCCACATGATCATCGGCACGCACGCCCTGATCCAGAAAAAAGTGCCCTATACTGACAGACTTGGGCTTGTGATCACCGATGAGCAGCACAGGTTCGGCGTCCGGCAGAGAGAATATCTGGCGGACCGCGACAAGCCTCCGCATGTGCTGGTCATGAGTGCGACGCCCATTCCGCGGACGTTGGCGATCATCCTGTATGGTGACCTGGATCTTTCAATCCTGAACCAGATGCCGTCTGACAGAAAACCGGTAAAGAACTGCGTGGTAGGGCCATCGTACAGACCAAAGGCATACCGTTTTATTGAAAACCAGGTACGGGAAGGTCATCAGGCCTATGTGATCTGTCCTCTTGTGGAAGAGTCCGATCAGACAGAGGCCGAAAATGTAACGGATTACAGCAGAAATCTCCAGGATAATCTCCCTCCGGACATTGTAGTCGCGTCATTGCACGGGCGTATGAAAGCATCCGAAAAGAACCGGATCATGGAGGCGTTTGCAAAAGGGGAAATACAGGTACTTGTCTCCACAACCGTCGTGGAGGTGGGAGTCAACGTTCCCAATGCGACGGTCATGATGATCGAGGATTCCCAGAGGTACGGCCTCGCGCAGCTTCATCAGCTGCGCGGACGCATCGGAAGAGGTGCGGATCAGTCGTATTGTATTTTTATAAACTCGGATGAAGGCGAGGAAAGCTCCCGGAGACTGGATATCATGAACAGATCCAACGACGGTTTTCTTATCGCCGAGGAGGATCTGAAGCTGAGAGGACCCGGTGAATTATTCGGCGTCCGCCAGAGCGGAGAGATGTCCTTCCGGATCGGAAATATATACCGGGACGCCGAAATTCTGAAGGCAGCGGGAGAAGCCGCCTCCTGGGTCATGGAACTGGACCCGGAGCTTTCTCTGCCGCAGCACGAAATACTCCGAAGCAGACTGAATAAAGTTCTTGTTGAGGAAAACTGTATACCAGGAATGTAAAGAAAAACGGGAAGATAACGAACAGATTCGTCTCGTTGAGTGTAAAAGCAAATTCTACATGTAAAGTTAAATTCCACAGTGAAGACTA
>CAMNNM010000003.1 GCA_946545425.1 uncultured Blautia sp.
TCATATGCGGATACAGAGCGTAGCTCTGGAATACCATTGCGATATCTCTGTCCTTCGGCTCAACATCGTTCACGACTCTGTCGCCGATCTTCAGCGTACCGCTGGAGATTTCTTCCAGACCGGCAACCATACGAAGTGTGGTGGACTTACCACAGCCGGACGGTCCTACAAAGATGATGAATTCCTTGTCAGCGATTTCCAGATTAAAATCCTTTACTGCTTCAAATCCGTTCGGATATTTTTTGCAAATGTGTTCCAATGATAAGCTTGCCATCTTGACTTCCTCCTAATAGCGTCACAGATATTCGTAACTAAATATACGGGAAAGGATCCCTTACCCTTAGAAAGTATAACGGTTTTTCCGGTTCTGCGCCATAGATGAACTATCCAAAGTTTTCGAATACAAGCCGTCATTTATACCCATTTCGAAACCCGTGAATCAGTCCACTGTACAATCTGACGATTTATTTTCATTTTTCCTGTCAATCTGACCAATTGACTTATCTTCTGCTCTTCGCAGAAGTTTCTTCGTAGTTGCGGATCAGCTCCTCCAGCTCATTCAGGAAGCAGTCCACTCTGCCGTAAAATGCATCGTTGTTGCCCGGATTGCCGAGCTCCTTCTCCACCTGCTGCAGCGTTTTCTGGATCTTCTGAATTCTCTTAACGCCGCCGTTTTCATTCAGGAGCACATAGCGGCTGCGCTCATTCTCCTCCGCCGTAAGCTTTTTCAGCACAACTTCAACATTGGGCTTCTCACCAATATAACGATAGGTAATGGAGGGAGAAGCATGATTGAGCAGGTTCTGAAGATAATAGATATCTCCCGTCTCACGATAATATCTCCATGCAAAGGTCTTGCGCATCGTCTGCGCACCGATGGAAGTAAGACCAATATTTCTTCCCGCATTCTTCAGCGCACGGTAAGCCTGTTCTCTGGAGAGCGCTTCCTTGGAGCTTGCATAGCCCTGAATCAGATATTCATCCGGCTGCATGTCCTCGGTATAATCCATGATCTCTTTCTTGAGTTCTTCTGAAAACCGGAAGGTTCGGCGAATGTGCTTCGTACCAATGTAAGCTTCGATCTCATCCTTTCCGCGCACATCCTCTACCTTCAGCTTCAGGATCTCCTGCAGCTGCATGCCGGTTCCCACACCGATCTCGAACATGATATAGTACTTCTCATCCATCGATTTCAGCTTTTCCTTGAACTTTGCCAGTGTTTCATCGTCCTTGATAGGAGCTACCCAATTCATACATTTCCTCCTTTTTGTGGTAAAATTTATTTTTCGTTTACGGGTGACGATCCCTTTACTTCTCTTTCTGCCTGCTCCATCCGTTCGATCTCCTCCAGAACGGATTCAGCTTCCCGGAGCTTTTCCTCTTTCTCCCGCTCCAGCGCAGCTCTTTTCTCTTCCCGGAGCTTTTTCTCCTGCTCGGCTTTCATGGCCTCCCGAAGCTCTTCCTCAATTTCCACCGCGGACTTGCGGTCGATCTCCTCTTCCCGTCTCCTTCTCTGCCGCTCTTCGATCTTTCTGCGCCTGCGGATGCGGTAATCACTGGTCACACGCATGATCATGATCGCAATCAGAATCAGAAGCACAAACAGCACCAGGGCGCCTGCAAGAACAACAGCCATCCGGTTACTCTCAATATAATTGACCACCCATTGATAGGAATTTTCCCCGAAGTGTTCGATATTGCTCCAGGCCTTCTGGAAGGTTTCCTCGATCTCGTTTTCCCGCTTCGTCTTTTTGGCGGTTTCCAGGATCGTATCCATATCACGCTTTTCTTCGTACGCGTAATGGATCCCTGTGGGGATCGGCGTAAAGCCGATCTGGCCGCTTCCCACCAGCTGTCCCTCGTAATAATACAGGACCTGTCCGGGATTCTCTCCGCCTCCCGCAGTCAGGGAGTTCGTGTCGATCCCCTCCGGCAGCGTGACGGTTCCGGGATCGGAAATGGTGAGCACCTTCTGCTTAAGTTCATCGGACTGATAGATCACTCCGTCCGGATTCGGATAATTAAAGCCGATCAGCTCGTAGAATGTGGGCGACTCCACCTGCATGTCAACGGTCTTATGACTGAAATTGTCGAACCCGTAATTCATCAGATCCGTTGTTTCCAGATACTGCTTTTCCAGACCGTTTTCCTGCAGAAGCACACACACCAGCCGCAGGCCGTTCTTTTCACCGAAGGTTACCAGGGTATTCCAGGCATCGCTTGTGTAGCCGGTTTTTCCGCCGGTACACCAGCTCTGATAATACTCGCTGTCCGTGCGCAGCATCCGCTGATGATTGATGAAATACCGCGTTTCCTCTGTCATATTGGTGGGCGGAATGTTCTCCTCCACCGTCCCCATGAACTTCCGGCAGGTCTCATTTTGATAGGCTGCCTGAGCGATCTTCGCCATATCCCAGGCACACACATAGTGATTCGGATCGTGCAGGCCGTGCGGATTGACAAAATGCGTATTGACACAGCCAAGCGATTCTGCCTTTTCGTTCATCATCTGTGCAAAGCCCGACACGTTTCCGCCGATATGCTCTGCGATAGCCATAGCCAGATCATTGGCCGATTCCAGCATCAGCCCGTACAGCGCCTGCCGCAGGGTAACCTTCTCCCCCGGAGCAATTCCGACATGCGAGCTCTCCGCCTCAATGTTGTACACCTCCTCCGAGCAGGTGATCACATCATCCAGATCGCCGTTTTCCACAGCCACCAGAAGCGTCATGATCTTGGTGATACTGGCCGGATAGTGCTGATCAAAAATGCTCTTCCCGTATAGCACCGCCCCCGTATCCATGTCCATGACGATCGCCGAGGCCGCCTGCACCGCCTGTCCCTGCGGCCATCCGCTCAGTGCATTGGTCTGGATCGGTGCATAATAGGCTTCCGGAATGTATTCCGTTTCCTCCGTATCGGAGCCCTCCGAATCATCCCATGACTCGTCCCAGGATTCATCGGACCAGGAGTCCTCCGACCAGGAATCGTCGGACCAGGAATCGTCGGACCAAGATTCGTCATAACTTTCATCATAATACTCTTCGGCCAGTGCAGGTACACACACATTCGCTGCTGCCATCCACACGCCGAGAAGCATGCACAAGGCCCGCGCGGGCCCTTTCGAAAATCTCATTTTAAGCAGTGTCCTTTCCGTTTCATTTTACAAACCGGTCACGGATATATCGGTTTGCCTCTATCTCCTGCGTATCATCCAGCGCTGAAAGCTCACCCTTTCCGTATTTTCTCTCCAGGGCATTGGAAAGCAGATAATCGCACACATGCGGATTTTTGGGAAGAAGCGGTCCATGCAGATAGGTTCCTACGACATTCTTGTACAGAATGCCTTCTTTCCCATCCTTCCCGTTGTTTCCCGATCCGTATACGACCTCTCCGAAGGGCTTATTCTCTCCGATAAAGGTTCTGCCTCCGTGATTTTCAAAGCCGACGATCTCATAGGGAAAAATACTGCTGTTTTTCAGCACGATATTGGAGATCAGCCGCGGACTGTCCTGCACGGTGTACAGGTCCACCAGAGACAGGCCTTCCATTTTTCCATCACCGGTTTCGTAATAATGACCCAGAAGCTGATATCCGCCGCACACGGCGATCACGCTTCCTCCATCTTCCACATAGGCCTTCATATCCTCCCGGATCGACTGAAGCCTTGTGCACACGATCTGCTGCTCCCGGTCGGAGCCTCCTCCCAGAAGGACAATATCCAGCTTTGAGAAATCCACCGGATCCGACAGCGAAAATTCCGTGACCTGCGCTTCGATCCCGCGCCACTCGCACCGCTTTTTCATGCATGCAATATTACCGCGGTCACCGTAAAGGTTCAGAAGTTCCGGATAAAGATGTCCGATCGACAGCTTCATGATGTCCCTCCCTTCTTCTGCATGGCCGCCAGAATATTATGCGTAGAATAAAGAGCGGTATAATTCACCAGGACATACAGATTGCCGCATCCGTCGGCAAGCCGGTCCCGGATCGCTTTCTCGACATCCATCTCCAGCATGGCAGGGATATCCACATACTTCAGCCGCAGACGCATGTCCATTCCACGGATGCCGCTGACCGTGATCGAACGGATCGACGGATCCGAGAACGCATCGAAATCCACGTCCCACAGCCAGGAAATATCCTTTCCATCCTGCGCATTGTCATTGATCACGATGATCAGATCCTTCGGATCGGGATCCTCCATCACCGCTGCAATGTTCTGATTGAAACCGGCCGGATTCTTTGCCAGGTTCAGAAGTACCTTACTGCCGCGGATCGTAAACTGCTCATTCCTGCCGTTCTGCGGATTGTAGTTTTTCAGCACCTCATTGAGCTTCTCCGGCGAATGGCCCGACATACACAGAGCTGCGTACACCGCAAGGATATTGTAGATATTATAAAATCCCCTGTAATCGGCTGTAAGAAGATCCTTCCCGACCCGGAAGGACAGGCCGCCCTTCATGGAAATATCCCGTGCATCGAACAGGATCTTCGGTCTGGAAAAACCACAGGAAGGACAATGATAAACACCCATCTGAGAATAATGATAGAAATCGTATTCCAGACGCCCTCCGCATTTCTTGCAGAACCTTCCCTCCCGTATCTCCCCGGTTTCCTTCTGATCAAAGACCTGCTCGCTGATCCCGAAGGCCGCGGCTGCATGACCGCTCTTTTCCGCCAGATACGCGGAAAGCGAATCATCACCGTTGAAGATCAGCTTCATGTCCGGAGCCATCGCCATCGCTTTTTCCAGGAGCTCCATGGTGATATCGATCTCTCCGTAGCGATCGAGCTGGTCACGAAACAGATTTGTGAGAATCATGTAATCCGGCTTCATGTACGGAAGAACCTTCACGGTAGAGGCCTCATCCACCTCGATACAGGCTTCATCCGCATCGATTTTTCCGGTCAGAGAGGCATTCAGGACAAATGCAGCGGCAACGCCCATCAGCATATTGGATCCCGTATGATTGCAGATCACCTTTTTCCCCTCTGCTTCCAGGGCACTGGCGAGAAGGTTATTGGTCGTCGTTTTTCCATTGGTCCCGCACACCATATAGATCCGGCCGCGTACCTGGGCGCTCAGATCCTTCAGAATATTCGGGTCGATCCGCATGGCCAGCTTTCCGGCCATCGTAACACCCTGCTTTCCGGCAATTCTGCATCCGAAGCTGAGAATTCTTGCCGCGAGAATTGCCGCACATCGACGAATCTTCATGAAATATAAGCTCCAATCCAATTTACGATATTAAGTATCATATCAATAAGTTTGTTTTAGAAATCAATACAATAATGGTAACAATGATTATAATATAAATTTTTCGTTTTGTGAAGTATCTTCAATTATTATATAACTTTCCTGCAATATAAGACGAAATCGCGGAGATATTCTGCTGTGCGCCTCCGTTATCCCCCTGCAGATTATTAGAAAGAACGCACAGTACATAATCACCGTCCGGACCGTTCACGATTGCCATATCGTTTTCAATACAACCCAGTCCGTACCCCTCCGGCATTTCACCGGTCTTATTCGCACAGGAAAATCCTGCGGGCAGTCCTGAGGGGATTTTATGACGTACCGTCTGTCCCTTCAAAAAGCCGAGCATCTGTTCCGACGCCTGGGCATTGACACATTTTCCGTAATAGATATCCGAAAGGATCTTCCTGCAGTCATGGGCACTGGTATAATTGTCTCCTGTCGGATTGCTCTCCAGAAATCTTCGACCGATGCTCGTGCTGAAATATCCATACTCCATGCAGAACTCGCGGATCACCTCCGCACCCTTCTGGAAATTCCCCTCACCGAGAATTTCAATCAGGGCATTCGCCGCTTCATTGCTGCTTACCGTGATCATCGGCTCCAGCAGGGAATGCAGATCGCCGTTATAATGCACCGTATGGGCCTCGTCCTTCGGATACACGATGCGGTCATACACCGCTCCCATGATGAACACCTTCACCACACTGGCCGACTGCATGACAATGTCCCCGTGATATTCAAAAATCTCTCCGGATCCGGCCTCTTCCGCCTTCTGAGTCGACTCCTGTTTTTCTTCTGCTTTCTCGTCAGTCTCACCCTCTGTCTGTGAAACCATCTCATTCTCTGAGAGATTCTCCGAAATCTCTTCCGAGATATCCTCCGTCTGCCGGGCTGCTTCCGCCTCGGATGAATTTTCCGTTTCCGCAGAAGGATTCTCTGCGTCCTCACCGGTTTCCTTCGCGGCCGGGTCCAGCTTTTCAATTCCTACTGCCCATATCTGACCCTGCTGCTCTCTCGAAGCAATATACTGGTTGTAAAGCTCTGCCATCACCGGATCCGCAAGAAATGCCGCATCCGAATAGAGCGCGGTTTCCTCCGGAGCACCCTCATCCTCAGCGGTTTCCTTTCTCATCATCGAGGAGACCCCTGCCACAGGAATTCCGATCGGCGCCGGCTCAGGATGCATTTCACCTTCTGTCCGTTCGTCGGTCAGCGCTGCATCCTCCGAAGCTTCTTCCGAAGCCTGCTCCTGAGCATCCGAAGCCATGTCCCCGGTGCCGGGTTCTTCCTCCTCGCCGGTACGGAAATATCCGTCGATTCCGTCAGCGATCCCCTGCACCATTTTTTTCTGCATTTCCGGATCCTGCATCTGCGTATCGTCTCCGGAATTGGACATATATCCCATTTCAAGGATCATGACCGGAACCTGACTCCAGTTGATCCCTGTCATATCATCGTGGGGCTGGATTCCGAGATTGGTAAAGCCGGTCTCCATACAGTAGCTGCCGAGGATACTCGTCGCAAGACGATAGCTCTCCTCAAACAGTTCACCGACATATGGATTATTCTGAGACATCACCATCGCCAGTGCGCCGCTGATCCCGGGATCCGTGGATCCGTTTGCATGGATCCGCACCGTAATATCGCAGCCCTTCTCCGAGGCCAGCAGTGCCCGCTCGCTGTTGCTGATCGCAGTATCATTGTCGCTCCTGGTCAGAACGACCTCATATCCCCGCTGCAAAAGCTCCTTTTCCAGTGCAAGCGAAATGTCCAGATTAAGCTGATACTCCGGAACCCCGGTCGTCGTTCCCTGAGTACCGGTCGTTGCCTTCGCCTTCATCTGATCCGAACCGGGAGCCATCGGCTCGGGTGCACTCATGTCCACCCAGTTTCCCTGGTGTCCCGGATCGATGCACACCGCGTGCTCACTGCCGGAAGCAGTAAACCCGAAGAGCATACCAAGAATCATGGTCAGCACAAGAAAGTAAGTTCTTTTTACACCAAACATCATACTGTCTCCTTTCCTGATGAACTACTTGTACAAAAGACAACAGAAACCGCCGGAAACGGTTTCTGTTATGATCTCTTATAAACATTTTAGCGTATAGGGTGCCATATCATTATGCAGCATAAGATGCTGTTTATTTCTCCTGCACACCCGACTCATCATCCGTCGGCTGTTCCACGGAAGCTTCCTCATCCTTTACCTTCGCGATACAGGCGACGACATCATTCTCCTTCAGGTTCATCAGCTTCACGCCCGAGGTGATCCTGCTCACGATTGAAATATCACAGCAGTTCATACGGATAATGATTCCGTCGGAGTTGATCATCATGATCTCGCTGTCATCGTCGACCTCCAGTGCTCCGATCAGATTGCCGGTCTTTTCCAGAATCCGGTAGCAGCGGACACCCTTTCCGCCGCGTCTTTGCACCGTAAATTCACTCAGAAGCGTACGTTTTCCCATGCCCTTTTCCGATGCGGTGAGCATGTAGGTTCCTTCATCGGCGATCAGCATGGAAACAACCTGATCCTGATCCGAAAGATTGATTCCGATCACGCCCATCGACACTCTGCCGGTGCAGCGCACATCGGTCTCCTTAAACCGGATGCACTGACCGAAGGCGGTCACGAGCAGGATTTCCTTCTGATCATCCGTAAGCGACACACCGATCAGCTCATCCTCCTCCCGCAGAACGATGGCCGCCAGGCCCTTCTTGCGTACATTGGCATATTCCAGCAGAGGAGTCCGCTTTACAATACCGGTGCGGGTCGCCATAAACAGATATTTGTGCTCTTCAAATTCCTTCAGCGTGATCACTGCCGAAATCTTTTCCCCGGGCTGCAGCTCCAGAAGATTGACGATCGCCGTTCCCCTTGAGGTTCTGCCCGATTCCGGAATTTCGTAGGCCTTCAGACGGTACACTCTTCCCCGGTTGGTGAAGAACATCAGATAATCATGCGTGCTGGTCATGAGCATCTCGGAGATATAGTCATTCTCCAGGGTCTGCATCCCGCGGATACCCTTTCCGCCCCGGTTCTGGCTCTTGAAGGTGTCCTCCGTCATCCGCTTGATATATCCAAGCTTCGTCATGGTGATAACGACATTTTCACGCGGGATCAGATCCTCCGTGGTAAAGTCGAAATCATCCCGGTCGATCACCGTGCGGCGGTCATCACCGAACTTGGCGGAAACCTCTAAAAGCTCCGTTTTGATCACACCGAGCAGCAGATTCTCATCCGCAAGGATCGCCTGCAGCTCTTCGATGCGCTTCTTCAGCTGAGCATATTCCTCTTCCAGCTTTTCGCGTTCCAACCCGGTCAGCGCACGCAGACGCATGTCCACGATTGCCTGTGCCTGTGCATCGGACAGTCCGAAGCGCTCCATCAGTCCTTCCTTGGCCAGCTGCGTCGTGCGGCTGCCGCGGATGATCCGGATCACTTCGTCAATATTGTCGAGCGCGATCAGCAGTCCTTCCAGAATGTGAGCCCGCTCCTGTGCCTTGTTCAGATCGTAGCGCGTTCTTCTGGTCACGACCTCTTCCTGATGCTTCAGGTAATACTGCAGCATTTCAAGAAGATTCATCACCTTCGGCTGATTGCCGTCCAGCGCCAGCATGTTCACACCGAAGGTATCCTGCAGCTGTGTATGCTTGAACAGACGGTTCAAAACCACCTTGGCGTTCACATCATGGCGGACATCCACCGTTACCCGCAGGCCTTCCCGGCTGGACTCATCCGTGATCGCCGTGATCCCTTCGATCTTTTTATCCCGAACCAGCTCCGCCATCTTTTCGATCAGGCGGGCCTTGTTCACCAGATAGGGAAGCTGCGTGATCACAATGCGGCTCTTCCCGCTCGGCAGTGTTTCAATGTCGGTCACTGCGCGCACGCGGATCTTGCCCTTGCCTGTGCGGTAGGCCTCCTCGATGCCGCTTCTTCCCAGGATCACTGCTCCTGTCGGAAAATCAGGTCCCTGAATGACCCCCATCACTTCATCGATCGAAGTCTCACGGCCCTCCTCCACGCGGTTGTCAATGATCCGCACGATCGCGCCGATCACCTCCCGCAGGTTGTGCGGAGGAATGTTCGTGGCCATACCGACTGCAATACCGGTCGCACCGTTTACCAGAAGGTTCGGAAAACGGGCCGGCAGAACCGTCGGCTCCTTCTCGGTTTCATCAAAGTTCGGGACAAAATCCACGGTATCCTTGCCGATATCCGCCAGCATCTCCATGGAGATCTTACTCAGACGTGCCTCCGTATATCGCATGGCGGCTGCGCCGTCGCCGTCCACGGAACCGAAATTGCCATGTCCGTCCACCAGCGTGTAGCGGAAGGACCAGTCCTGCGCCATGTTGACCAGCGCTCCGTAAATGGAGCTGTCTCCGTGGGGGTGATATTTACCCATCGTATCACCGACGATACGGGCACATTTTCTGTGAGGCTTGTCGGGACCGTTATTCAGTTCGATCATACTGTACAGAACACGTCTCTGCACGGGTTTCAGTCCGTCTCTCACATCCGGCAGTGCTCTCGAGGCAATGACGCTCATCGCATAGTCGATGTAAGATTCTTCCATTGTCCGTTTCAGATCCACTTCCTGAATCTGATCAAAAATGTTGTCTTCCAAAATGATTGTCCTCCCGCCGCAAATCCTGAAATTTCACGGCCTGTAGCTTTTCTCAGACATTCGAAACAATTATCGCTTATATTCAAAAACGTATCTTTGACATCACACAATCAAACATCAAGATTGCGCACACGATCGGCGTTTGCCTCGATGAATTCCCTTCTCGGCTCCACCTGGTCGCCCATCAGCGTCGTAAACGTCACATCGATCGCCGAGGACTGGGCATCGTCCATGGTCACCCGCTTTAAGATGCGCTTCTCCGGATCCATCGTCGTCTCCCACAGCTGCTCCGCGTCCATCTCTCCAAGACCCTTGTAACGCTGGATCTTGTTATTCTGGTCCCGGCCGACCTCACTGATGATTTTTGCAAGTTCATCATCACTGTACGCGTACCACACCTTTTTATTGCGTTCCAGCTTATACAGCGGCGGCGTAGCCAGGTACACATACCCCTGTTTGATCAGCTCCGGCATAAACCGATAGAAAAATGTCAGCAGAAGCGTCGCGATATGTGCTCCGTCCACATCCGCATCGGTCATAATGATGATCTTGTGGTAACGAAGCTTGGAAATATCGAAATCCTCATGGATCCCGGTGCCGAAGGCCGTGATCATGGCCCGGATCTCTGCATTGCCGTAGATCCGGTCAAGCCTTGCCTTTTCCACATTCAGGATCTTACCGCGCAGCGGCAGGATCGCCTGCGTGGCACGGCTTCTGGCCGTCTTCGCACTTCCCCCTGCAGAGTCGCCCTCCACGATATAGATCTCGCACTTACTCGGATCCTTGTCCGTGCAGTCCGCAAGCTTTCCGGGCAGCGCCAGTCCGTCCAGCGCGGATTTTCTTCTCGTCAGCTCTCTGGCCTTCCTTGCGGCTTCCCTGGCTCTCTGTGCCATGATGGATTTATCCAGAATCAGGCGTGCCACCTGCGGATGCTGCTCTAAAAAGATCTGCAGCTGCGTGGAAAGCACATTCTCCACCGCACCCTTGGCTTCGGAATTGCCCAGCTTCTGCTTCGTCTGCCCTTCAAACTGCGGCTCCTCGATCTTGATGCTGATGACAGCCGTCATGCCCTCCCGGATATCCTCACCGGAAAGATTGGCCTCGCTGTCCTTCAAAAGCTTGTTGGTCCGGGCATAATCGTTGAAGGTCTTGGTCAGCGCATTGCGGAAGCCCGTCAGATGCGTGCCGCCCTCCGGCGTGGTGATGTTATTGACAAAGCTGTAGGAGCTCTCTGTGTAAGCGTCGTTATGCTGCATCGCCACTTCCACATAAACGCCGTCCTTCTCCCCTTCACAGTAAATGATGTCGGGATAGAGCGCGGTTTTTCCGGTATTGAGGTAGGTGACAAACTCCTTGATTCCGCCCTCATAGTGGAAGGTCCTTGACTTCTTTTCCTCTCCGCGCTCATCCTCCAGGATGATCTTCAGTCCCTTTGTGAGGAACGCAGTCTCGCGAAGACGCTCCTTCAGCGTGTTAAAATCAAAAATCGTCGTTTCAAAAATCTCATCGTCCGGAAGGAAGGTCACCTTTGTTCCGGTCAGCCTCGGATCACATTCCCCTGCGATCTCCAGCCGGTAGCACACATGCCCTCTTTCATAGCGCTGCTTGTAGATCTTTCCCTGATTGAAAATTTCCACCTCCAGCCAGCGGGACAGTGCATTCACCACCGAAGCGCCCACGCCGTGCAGACCGCCGGACACCTTGTATCCCCCACCGCCGAACTTTCCGCCGGCATGCAGAATCGTAAACACGACCTCCACCGCGGGAACCCCGGCCTTCGCATTGATTCCGACCGGAATCCCGCGCCCGTTATCCACAACGGTCACCGAGTTATCCGCATTCAGCGTCACCGTAATTTCCGTACAGTATCCTGCAAGTGCTTCATCCACGGAATTGTCCACGATCTCATACACCAGATGATGCAGTCCACGCTCGGAGGTACTTCCGATGTACATGCCCGGTCTTTTTCTTACCGCCTCAAGACCCTCCAGAATCTGGATCTGATCGGCTCCGTATTCCCCGTTCATTTCATTTGTACTGCCATTCCCCGTCAGTTTTTCTTTTTCACTCATATGAACCTTAGCTTTCTTTCAACACATTTCCGTCATTCACTAAAAACAGACTGTCAATCGGAAACCGATTCTCAATAAAATCCTCCACACCGGTACAGGTGATCAGTGTCTGTATATTTTCAATACTGTTTAACAGATAATGCTGCCGGTCGCTGTCCAGCTCCGAAAGAACATCATCCAGAAGAAGCACCGGCGTATCCTGTGTTTTCTCCCGGAACATCTCGATCTGTGCCAGCTTTGCCGACAGTGCAGCAGTCCTCTGCTGCCCCTGGGAACCATATCTGCGGATATCCACCCCGCTGATCAAAAACGACAGATCATCTCTGTGCGGTCCGCAGGAGGTGATCTTCATCCGGATATCCCTCTGACGGTTTTCAAAGAGCTGCTCCGCAAAGGAAAAGATTCCCACATTGTTTTCATAGGTCAGCACAAGCTCTTCCCGTTCCCCCGTCAGCGACGCATGGACCTTCCTTACCTTTTCGGCAAACTGCGAGACGAACTTTTGCCGCTCCCGCATCACGGCCGTCCCATACCGGACAAGCTGTGCATCCCACACATCCAGCGTATCCAGATATTCCGGATGAAAGGAAAGATCCTTCAGCAGATGATTGCGCTGCAGAAGCGCCTTCTGATAGCCGGACAGATTCTGCAGATAATGCGTACTCATCTGACACAGATGCATGTCCAGAAATCTTCTTCGCTCCGCCGGGGAATTCTTGATAATATTTAAATCCTCGGGAGAAAAGAATACAAAGGTGCCCAGGCCGACCAGCTCGCTGGCTCTTCGGATCGGGACGGCATTGATTGCGATCCCCTTCGCCCTGCTCTTTTTCAGATGCATGTCGATCCGGTAGGGATTATCCCGTTTTAAAAGCTGCATCCGAATGTGCGCTTCCTCCTCGCCGAAGCGGATCATTTCCCGATCCTTCGCCTGCCGGTGGGACCTTGTCGTCCCGCACAGATAAACCGCTTCCAGAATGTTGGTCTTACCCTGTGCATTTTTTCCGTGAAAGATGTTGGTTCCCGGGTTCAGGGGGATCTCCATCTCCTCATAATTGCGGAAATTATTCAGCTTCACTGACTCAATAATCATTTTTCGATCAGGATCCGTTCCCCTTCAAACGTCACAACATCTCCGGGATAGAGCTTTCTGCCTCTGCGAAGCTCGGTCTCACCGTTCACAGTAACCAGCCCGTCGCTGATCACATTTTTCGCATCCGAACCCTTCTCGCACAGACCGGCCGCCTTCAGCGCCTGTCCAAGCTTGATAAACTCCTCTTTTACAATGATTTTTTCCATAAGTATTCCACTTTTTTTAATACGTACCTGGTTACAGCACAAGTGCCTGACTACACCGGAAGTACCTGATAATGCCAGAGTACCTGATAATGCCAAACGTACCTGATTACACCTCAAGTACCCGCTTACACTACAAAATTCACGGGAAGAACAAGATAAATATAGCTTCCCGCCGCATCCCGGATAAAGCAGGGTGCCTTGGCATTCATGTAGTAAATGTCCACCTTTTCATCGTCGATCACGCGAAGTGCATCGATCAGATATTTCGGATTGAAGCCGATCATAATGTCCCGGCCCTCCATCTCGATATCGATCTCCTCATCCATGGACCCGATCTGTGAATTGATCCGCAGCTCCATCTTCTGATTCGCGATATTCAGGATGATCGGCTTGCGGTCCTCCTCCCGGATCAGCAGAATGGACCGGTCGATACAGTCCACCAGCTCCCTGCGGTTGATCGTCACCTTTGTCTCATAATCATTTGAGATCATCTGATCCACCCGGAAGTAGGTTCCCTCGATCAGCCTGGACACCACCGTGGTGCTGTCAAACACAAACATAATATGATTCTGCGTGAAGTATATCTCCACATTGCTTTCCGTATCGCCCGGAAGAATCTTGAAAATTTCCTGCAGCGTCTTTCCGGGTACGATCACACTCCGGGAAGGATAGTTGTTCTTCATCGCAAGCGTACGGATGGAGATCCGGTGTCCGTCCAGGGAGATCACACGCAGAATATTTTCATTGATCTCGAAAAGCTCGCCGGTCATGATCTTATTCGAATCGTTGACCGCGATGGAAAAAATGGTCTGACGGATCATCTCCTTCAGTGAAAACTGAGAAATCTCCACGGGCTCCTCGCGCTCCAGATAGGGAATGCGGGAAAAGTCCTCCCACTCCTTGCCCATGATCTGGAAATTCGCTTTTTCACAAACGATCTTTACATGAAAATTCTCGTCGGCAGAGATCGTCACTTCGTTTTCAGGAAGCTTGCGGATAATATCCGAGAGCATTCTCGCATCGATCGCAGCTGCACCCTTTTCCTCAACGATTCCCGTGATCTGCGTTTCGATCCCCATCTCCATGTCATTGGCCGTCAGGGTAATGGCAGAGGTTCTCGCGTCGATCAGGATACATTCCTGAATACTGAGTGTTGTTCTGGACGGAACCGCCTTGGAAACAATATTGATGCCGCTGATCAGTTCCGATTTCATGCATTTGATGATCATAACAGGTAGGCTTCCTTTCGTGAAGTGGAAAACGCCGTGGCGATGCGCCGGACGGTGTAATCGGCAAAGCTAAAATATAATAAATATAATAAAAGAATCCGCAGAAGAAGTAATAAGGACTGTTGATTTGTGGAAAAGTCCGTGGGTCCCCTTTCCTGCAGGCTTTTTCGGGATGGACAACAGGTGGAAAACAGATCCTTTGGCTGTGGGTAATTCCACAGTTATCCACAGCCGTTTTTTATATCTGTTCACTGCATCTTTGATGACAGCTGTTTTTTTCCATATCCGACGATACATTGCATCAGATATTCGGGTTGATTTTCTTGCGGATGATATCCACCGTGCCGCGCAGCGCTTCGGACTGCTCCATATCCGCAATGATCTTGTTGATTCCGTGGATCACTGTGGAATGATCCTTCTTCCCGACATAGGTACCGATGGATTTATAAGGAATATCGATCATTTCCCGGCAAAGGTACATGACGATCTGCCGCGGGATCACGATATCACTGTTTCTTTTATTACTGGAAAGATCCGAGGGCTGCAGATGAAAATGCTCCGCCACGGTTTCCAGGATCAGCTGGGGCGTGATCTCCCGGTTCTGATCGGGCGCGACAATATCGCGGATCGCTTTCTCGGCCAGCTCGACATTGATTTCCTTATTATCCAGCCGGCTGTAGGCGATCAGCTTGTTCAGGGCTCCCTCCAGCTCACGAATGTTGGACTTGATGTTATTGGCGATGTACTGAATGACCTCATCGTCAATTTCATAGCCGTCCGCCTCTTCCTTTTTCCTCAGAATGGCCATGCGGGTCTCAAAATCCGGTACGGAAATGTCGGCCAGAATTCCCCATTCGAACCGGGAGCTGAGCCTGGTTTCAAGCGTTTCGATCTCCTTGGGCGGCTTATCGCTGGAGATAATGATCTGCTTGTTGTTTCCGTGCAGCTCGTTGAATGTGTGGAAAAACTCCACCTGGGTCGCATCCTTGCCGGAAATAAACTGGATATCGTCAATGAGCAGTACATCCACGCTCCTGTACTTTTCGCGGAAGGAGGAAATCTTGGAATTATTGTTGTTTCCGTTTCGGATGGCGTCGATCAGTTCGTTGGTGAAGGTCTCACTGGTCACATACAGAACATTCATATCCGGGTTCTGATCCAGAATAAAATGTGCGATCGAATGCATCAGATGCGTTTTGCCAAGCCCCGCTCCTCCGTAAATAAAAAGCGGATTATACATTTTCCCGGGCGATTCAGCGACGGCAAGTGCCGCAGCATGCGCAAACTTGTTATTATCCCCGACAACGAATTTATCAAAGGTATATTTCGGATTGAGATTCGCTCTTTCCTTGGAGAGTGCAAGCTGTACATTTTCCCTGGATGCACTGCCGGCCTCGGCATTTCGCGCCCGCGCCTGATCCGGCATGATAAATTCCACTGAATATTCGATTCCCGTAAGCTCTGCGATGGCCACCTTGATCGGGAACATATACTTTCGGTTGATATAATCGACACCCATCTGTTCCGAAGGGACCAGAATCGTCACGATGCGTTTTTCATCGTCAATACTGTGAACCTTGAGCGGCAGCAGCCATGTTTTGAATGAGATCTCGGTCAGATCATGCTCTACCTTGACCATCTCAAGGATCTCTTCCCATTTTTCTTTGATCAGTTCCATGTTCAATCAGTTCCGTTTCTATATCTGTTTCTGTTTATTTCAAGGCATGAAAGACATTATAAATAAGAAAGACGACAATAATCTATACTAATTTTACTCCAAAACGGGCCGGATTTCAACGTATAAGCAGGAAACGTTTTCCACGACTTATCCATAGGGTTTTCCACATCTTATCCACCAAATGTTGATAACCTGTGGAAAACACGAAGATTCCGTGTGGAATCATGTGGATAATCTGCCTGCTATTCCGCAGAAAAGCCCTTGTTACGGGAAATGTGACTGTGGAAAGAACATTGACCAGGCAGATTAAATATGATATGTTTTTCACAGTGCACCAAGGAACCTTAATCTGCACAGAAAGGAAAAGCGATTTATGAAAAAACTTGTTCTGATCAGACATGGCGAGAGTGAATGGAATAAGCTGAACCTGTTTACAGGCTGGATGGATGTAGATCTGAGTGAAAAAGGACACGAAGAGGCCAAGCAGGCCGGTCGTACCCTGAAAGAGGAAGGCTATGATTTTGATATCTGCTATACTTCCTATCTCAAGAGAGCCATCCACACACTGAACCACACACTGGATGAAATGGACCGCAACTGGCTGCCCGTAGTAAAGACCTGGAAGCTCAACGAGCGTCATTACGGAGCACTTCAGGGCCTGAACAAAGCAGAGACCGCTGAAAAATACGGTGAGGAGCAGGTAAAAATCTGGAGAAGATCCTTTGACATCAAGCCGCCCGCACTGGATGCAGACGATGAGCGCAGCGCCACAAAGCAGGAAATGTACCGCGACGTTGATCCCGCACTCCTTCCCGCGAACGAGAGCCTGGAGACCACCATCGAGCGTGTTGTTCCCTTCTTTGAAGAAGTGATCAAGAAAGATATGCAGGAAGGAAAGAGAGTCGTGATCGCAGCACACGGCAACTCCCTGCGCGCACTTGTAAAATACTTCGACAACCTGAGCAAAGAAGAAATCATCGGCGTCAACATTCCGACAGCAGTTCCGCTTGTATACGAATTTGATGATGACTTCAACGTAATCCGCCACTACTACCTCGGCGACCAGGATGCAATCAATGCCAAAATGCAGGCCGTTGCAAACCAGGGCAAGAAGAAATAATCAAACAGGGGACGGTTCTCTGTTTGAATGAAACAGGGGAATGGAATCAGATGATGAATGTATAAAGCATTCTGAATTCCATTCCCCTGTTTGTTGTATTATATCTCTTTCATGATGCTGTTTCTCTATTTTATTCCTTTATCTGATCTCTTGTTTTGTTCTTTTCCCTGGCTCTTGTTCTATTCTTAGTTTCTGTCTTTTCCCTGGCTTTTGTTCTATTCTTAGTTTCTGTCTTTTCCTGAAGTTCTTGTCCTATTCTATTATCATTTACTTTTATTTTTATATCTTACTTAGATTACAAGTGCCTTCGAAGGATCCATGTGTGCCGCAGTATGTGCGGGCAGCAGTGAGAAAATCTGCGTCTGCAGGATCGAGAGCATAAAAACTGCAAAAACAGTCTGCAGATGCATGGTAAGATGTACACCCATTCCAGCGATCCAGGGCAGGATAATATTCAGCAGTCCGAACAGGATGCCGGACAGGAAGCATGCACCTGCAGCGCCGGCAATTCCGATGAACAGCCCCTCCAGCAGAAACTGCAGAAGAATATGTCCTATTCCTGCTCCGACCGCTCTTCGCAGGCCGATCTCCCCGGTCCTTTGCTGGATAGAAAAAAACATGGTATTCATGATCAGAAGTCCACTGATGAGAACCATGATCACCAGAATCGGAATACCGACCATGGAAATGGAATGAAGGTATGCATCTGTCTGAAGCATCAGTGTTCTGTAATCCACCAGGCAGCAGTAGGAGGCATGAAAATCGGACCGGTTCAGGATCGATGCACCTTCGGCAAAGGCTTCCTCCGAAAAACGAAAAAAGCAGGAAGTGGAGACAGTTCCAGAAAGTCCTTCCGGGAAGAAGCTTCTGCAGCAGTCAGGAATGTAGAGCCTGACCGGGACCGGAATCGGATCCGTTCCATGCTCCATGAAAACGCTCCGGTTGAGCTGAAGATTATTTTCTGCTGCGGAGGGAAGATCCTCAATAAGAGCGCACACCCGAAAGGTCATTTTTCCCGCTTCCCCCTCAGATGAAAAAACGCTTCCCGGAGGCTGGCGGTCACCAAACAAAAGGAGCGACGTACTCTCCTCCAGAATGCACGGAATGATGAAGTCCGTTGAAACCATGGATTTTGTGCATTCCGTGAACCCTTCTAACCGGGAAGCTTCCTTTTCAACAAACCGGATCCGATCCGTATACAAATTATCGGAGGACCGGTAGGAAAGCGTACCGCCCTCGATGTCACCCGAAAGACCGATGATTTCCATATTCAGAAGAATGGGCTTTTGCCGATAGAATGCTTCCTTTTGAAAAACAAGGTCGGTATGATTCTGTAAAGTGTATTTATATGGAAGCTTTTTTTCTTTCAGATCAAGAACCGCATCCGTCACATCCACTTCTCCATCGGCTTCCAGAAGAACCCCGTTCGGATCAAAACGGTTCAAATGCTGCAGGCTGGTAAACGAATAGGCATTGATTCCCTCACTGCAGCAGATGTACAGGATCAGCGGTATCATAACACCGGCAATCGTCAGAAAAAGCTGCCGTTTCATTGTGCACTCCTCCCATTTTCCCTGTTCCATTTCCCATCCACGTTTTCCAGTCACGTAACCCCAACCCATTTTTCCATCCTTATTTTAAGAATCAATTTATGATCATAGTCTAAGAATACGGTCGGCATAGTGAAACACGGATGGATCATGGGTTACCATGATCACGGTTTTGCCCGCATCGCTCTGCTGCCGGAAGCATTCCAGAACAAGCCTGGTGTTTTCGGGATCGAGATTTCCGGTCGGTTCGTCCGCCAGAAGAATGGGGGGATCCAGAAGCAGGGCTCTCGCAATGGCGATCCGCTGCATTTCTCCGCCGGACATGGTGCGGATGTCTCTGCCACTGAGTGCTTCCAGGTGGAATGAATGGATCAGTTCCCGGGCTCTGTGCTGCATGGCAGTGTGTTTCCTGAAATCATGGGAATACAGAGAAGGAAGCAGAATATTCTCCAGGACATTTTTCCCGGGAAGGAGGTGGTACTGCTGAAATACAAATCCCATATACCGGTTGCGGATCAGGTCCACGCGCGAAGCTTTTGCCCGGTGCATGTCCTCTCCGTACAGAAGATAGCTTCCCGAAAACGTCCGGTCGAGCAGACCGATCAGATGCAGCAGCGTTGTCTTTCCCTTTCCGGACCCGCCCGTGATCATGGAAAATTCTCCCTGTAAAAAATCGGCGGAAAAATCTTCCAGGACAGGTGCACTCCCATAGGATTTCCGGATTTCCCGAAGTGTAATGACACTTGTCATACGGCAATCACCTGATCTCCTTCCTGAAGGCCGGAACGGATCTCGGTCATTCGTTCGTCTGAAATGCCTGTTTCCACGATACACTCGAAGGTTTCCTCTCCTCTTTTGATAATTACGAAGGCTTCTCCTGTATGGTAGGTATACACACACTCCTTTGGAACCAAAAGAACATCCTCCCGTTCTTCCATGGTCAGCCAGACGGTTACGCTGCTCCCTGTTCTTCCGAGCAGATCCGGATCCTCCAGGGCGATCATGACCGAAAACTGATGATTCTCCACGGCTTCGCCGATTCTGGAAACAGCCGCCCTGACCTCCTGTGCGCCGATCCGGGCGTGAATGTCCGTGTCGGAATTGACCTTGTTCAGGTAACGCTCCGGAATGTCCAATTTCAGAAGAATGTCTGGTGACTGAAGATATCGGATGTGGGTCTTTCCCGTTCCGGGGTTGCTGATCGCTGACAGGATGCGGATATTGGAGGAAAGGGAAAGAAAAGAACCATCCTGATATCGCCACAGAGCCTGCCCCGGACAGATCAGATCTCCGGGGCCGGCCGTCAGGGTACCGCCTTTACTGTTCAAAATAAGTGTTTCCAGACAATAGGAGCCGGCCGGGATGGTTTTCTCAAAGGAAAGGACATCCCGGATCGTTCCTCTTTTTACCTCAAAGATCTCCTCATATCCGGTACCGGTAATCAGCGCTTCCGTTTCCATCTCCTGCGACAGCTGATCCATATGCAGAAGGTAAGGATTTGCCTTATTCTGCAAAAATGCGGACAGAACCGTCAGAAGGAAAAATCCGAAAAGGACACTCAGGGAGAGCAGAACCTTCTGAAGCATTTTTTTAAGCATCCTCGGTCAGCTCCCTGTCGATGTAATTGTGGATCATCCGGTCATTCTCAAATCCGATCAGCAGAAAACCATGCGGTTCATTGAGTACATACTGTTTGCCTTCCGAATCCTCATACCGGAAGATCCTGGAGGTTTTGATCAGATCCGAATCACTGTATCCGTCCTGATACGCGAGATTAAAGGAAACCTCCACTTCATCTCCTTTTTTCAGGCTGATCCGGCTCTCCTGCGAAGTGAATTTCTCCTGGTCCTCCTGCGGGGTAAGGCCTTCCTGTGGCGAAATCAGTGTCCCGTTGACTTTCCATTTCACATTTGTGATCTCCACAAAATCGAGCGCCTCAAATCCGGTGATGGTACAGTCCTCGTTGACCTCCAGGCTGATGGAAACCGGGTGCGCTTTGTCCGACGGAATGGTGGAAAGAATCACCTCCGGTGTATCCTTGTAGAGAAGAATTCCAGAGTCGTCCGGGATCTCTTCATGATAAAATCCCGGAATATTGTAGAATTTCATACAGCCCGGCGTGTACGAATAAGCCTTCCCGTCGATCGTCACATCCATGGAGTCAATGGAAAAGGATGCCGGCGGATCGTTGTCAAGCGCGATCATCAGATGAATATAGTAATAATACCAGCCCTGATAAACATCACCGGCGGTCGTTTCTCCCTGGGTGATCCGGTAATCCCCCTCCCCTGTGATCCTGTAATGATCGACCTTGATCTCCTTCAGTTCCTTCCGGGAAATCACGGGCAGCTCAAAGGACAGCTCCATTTCTTCCTTCCCGGAATAAAGTGTGGTATTCCGCACCATGCCGCCTCCGAAAATCTCCTCCTGAGAATCCTCCTCTGTTTCTATTACAGCAGAGAGTGTTTCCTTTTTCCCGGAAGATGTTCCCGAGGCACATCCGCCGAGAGAAAAGGAAGTGAGTATCAGAATTCCTGTCATGCACAGCTTCCGGATGGAAATATTCATAATCCGCTCTATCCTCCTGTTTATTTTTCCCGATCCATTTCCGGTCTATTCCGCCCGCTCTACTCTATTTTTTTTACCTGACTTTTTACGGACTTTATCTTTAAACTCTTTATCTTTAAACTTTTTATTTTTTAACTCTTTATTTTTAAACTTTTATTTCTTATCTCTTTCTCTCTTTCACTTTTCTTACGCTGCACGCTATCTCTTGGCCAGCTTCAGGTACAGCCCTGCCTCCCGGTCAAAGGTGTAGCTGTACATGATAGAAGCTCTCTTCAAAAACCGGTGTCTTCGAACCACACCATACTTCAAAATGTTACCGAACAGTGCGGGCCGGTAATAATACACCGTACTGTAGTTCTTCATCACAAAGGTATAGTCCGTCGTATAGGAGCTGGACACGGTGGACGAATAATTTCTGGAGATACTGGTGGCAAGGCTTACATTCGGTGATGAGACACCAAGATTCGCAGAAACGATGGAGGACACCGACTTGGACCTGCTCTCTCCCAGATGCACCGTAATATTGTTCTTATTATTCGCCAGCCAGGATCCGGTCAGATAGTACAGGGGCTTGTAGTATTTGGCATTTTTCTTTGCTTTGTAAACATACAGAAGCGACTTTTTGACATTGATCCACTTCTGCCCGTCGGTAGAATAATAGGTAGTGGTGCCGGTGTAATATTCCGCGGCATTTCTTGATTTTCTGGCAGGCTTGCTGATGTAGGCGGTGGCGGAAAACGCCGGGACGGCATTTCCAAGAAAAATGGCAGAAGACAGAAAGAAAGCACAGATTCTCCGTGATAAGCTTTTTCTCATAATGATTCCCCTTTCCAGAATTTGTACTGCAATGATCAGTACACATGCAGATGAAAAATCAGAAAACGAAAATTGTTCAGAGGAACAATGATCGCTGAAGAAAGATGAATAAGAATCGTAAAATGTAGAATCGCAAAATTGTAGAAACGAAAATAGAAGTTGTAAAATAGATTTTACCAATAAAGATCTTTATCCGGTGACTGCTACTATACGCCACTTCGTGTGAAATGTCAAGTACATATATCGAAATAAAAATTATATACAAAATGACACTTATGCAAAATATGGTAAATACGACTGATAAATCACAATATCCTGTTCTTGACTTGATTTTGCATTATGGTATAATAAACGCGATGTTTTCACAGTTTCCGTATGAAAACCGCGAATTAAGAAAAATAACCAATTATGATAGATCAATTGGTAGTAAAGGGGGGACGCCGCTATGAAGATGACATTCCAGCCGAAGAAGAGATCCAGATCTAAGGTTCATGGCTTCAGAGCAAGAATGAGCACTGCCAACGGAAGAAAGGTGCTTGCTTCCAGAAGAGCTAAAGGCAGAAAAGTACTTTCCGCTTAACCTATGGATATGCCAAGTATCGGAGTTTCGTTCGCGAAACTCCATTTTCTTGTATAAAAGTATGAAATTCTCAGAGTCACTGAAAAAAAACAGGGACTTTCAGTTTGTCTATCGAAACGGAAAGTCCTGGGCCAACCGGTATCTGGTGCTGTATGTGCTGCGGACGGAAGGTGCACGCAACAGGATCGGCATATCGGTCAGCAAAAAGGTCGGAAACTCAGTTGTGAGACATCGGCTTACACGATTGATCCGGGAAAGCTACCGGCTCAACGAAGCACATTTCGATGATGGTCTGGACATGATCGTGATTGCCAGGCCCGGCGCTAAAGAAAGAAATTTCTTTGAAATCGAGAGCGCACTGCTTCACCTTGCACGCAAAAGCGGGGTGTTGGTGAAGGAAGATTCTTTTCCTGACAACGCTGATGGCGGGTCAGACATAAGAAAAAATGAAAAAGATCCTGATCAAACTCATAAGGATGTATAAGCGTTACATCTCGCCGGTAAAATATACGAAATGTCCTTATTTTCCGAGCTGCTCCACCTATGGACTGGAGGCGATCGAAAAATACGGGGCTTTGAAGGGCTCTGTCCTGGCGGTGTGGCGCATTTTGCGATGCAATCCTTTCTCCAGGGGCGGATATGATCCGGTTCCCTGACGGAGAATACTTTCGGAGGACACAAGATGTATCTGACAAAGAACAATACTCCCATCATTGGCGCCGTTGCAATTGTGCTTGGGCTGATCATGAATGGGATTTTTAATGTTCAATCAGCAATCGGTCTGAGCAATATCGGGCTGTGTATCATTCTTTTCACGATCATCGTGAACATGCTGATGCTTCCGCTTACCATTCAGCAGCAGAAATTCTCAAAGCTGCAGACAAGAATGCAGCCGGAGCTGCAGGCAATTCAGAAAAAGTACAAGGGTAAGAATTCCGACCAGGCCGCAATGGCCAAGATGAACGAGGAAACGCAGGCGATCTACGCCAAGTACGGAGTGAATCCCATGGGCAGCTGTCTGCAGATGATCATCCAGCTCCCCATTCTGTTCGCACTTTATCGTGTGATCTGGAACATTCCTGCATATGTGGATAAGGTAAAGGCAGTTTTCGAAGGCCTCTCCTCTTCTCTTCTTTCCGCAGCCGGCGCCGAGGAATACCTTGGTGAGGTTGCCAGAACCGTCGGAGTAAGCTTTAAAGAGTTTTCCGCGAATACGATCATTGATGTTCTTTATAAATTCAAGCCGGCCAACTGGACAGCACTCGTTGAAAAGTTCCCGGACCTGACCGATCAGATCAATTCCACCAGGAATCAGATCAACAGCATGAACACCTTCCTGGGCGGTCTTGATATTGCGGACTCCCCGATGAACATCGTCCGCAGCGCGTGGACCAGTAAAGAAATCATCCTGCTGATCGCTGCAGTGTCGATTCCCGTGCTCGCGGCCGTCACCCAGTGGCTGAGTGCGAAGCTGATGACGAACATGCAGGGGGATGCGGCCAAATCCGGAGAAGCTGCAACAGATCAGATGTCCCAGACGATGAAGAGCATGAACACGGTGATGCCGATCATGTCCGCCGTATTCTGCCTGTCTCTTCCGGTAGGTATGGGTATTTACTGGATCGCCAGCGCAGTTGTCCGAAGCATTCAGCAGATCGCCATCAATAAGCATCTTGATAAGATGGATATCGATGAACTGGCGAAAAAGAACATGGAAAAGCTGAACGAAAAACGTGCGAAGAAGGGACTTCCTCCCGAGAAAATGAACGCAAACGCTCATCTTTCCACCAGAAATATCGAAAACAGCAAGTACGGTGTATCAGCCAGCAGAAAGGCTCAGCTGCAGAAGGAAGCCAGTGAGATCAAAACTTCTTCCGAGAAGAAACCTGGTTCCGCGAAGCCGGGCTCTCTGGCGGCAAAAGCAAATCTTGTCCGTGAATATAATGAGAGTCACATGAAAAAGTGATGAGGGGGAATTGAGAAATGGATGAGTATATCAGAGTCACCGCCAAGAGCGTTGAGGATGCCATTCTGGAAGCATCCATTACGCTTGGAACAACCAGAGACAACATCGAAGTCCGCATCCTTGAAAGAGAAACCAGAGGATTTCTGGGAATCGGAGCCAAGAAGGCTGTGATCGAAGCCCGCAGAAAGCTTTCGGAAGAAGATATGATCAATGAAGTCTTCCGGGAGAAAGAAGCGGAAACCACAAAGAAGTCGAAAAAGAAAGAGGAATCTCCGGAGAAAAAAGCCGCAAAGAAAGCCGAGAAGAAGGCAGGCAAGGAAAGTAAGGAAGCGGAGAAATCCGGCAAGAAGGAAGAAAAGGCTGCAGCAAAAGCCGAAAAGAAAGAGGAAAAGGCTGTAAAGGCCGAGAAAAAGGAAGAAAAAGCATCCGCAAAGGCTGAAAAGGGATCCAAAAAAGCTTCGAAGGAAGAGAAACCCTCCAAAGAGGAAAAAGCTTCTGCCAGGGAGGAGAAAGGATCGCAGGCCAAAGAGACAAAGGCTGAAAAGAAGGCTGCAAAGGCTGATGCAAAGGCCGAAAAAGCGGTCGCCAGGCAGACACCGGAGTCTGCTCCCGCCGAGAATACCCCGAAGGTTCCCGCGGATCCCGAGGTTGTCATGAGCCGTGCACAGGAGTTCCTTTCCGCCATGCTGCAGGCAATGGGCGTGGAAGCGACGGTGCGTACCTCCTATGAGGATGGAACCCTCAATGTAAACCTGGAGGGTGAGGATATGGGCATCCTGATCGGAAAACGCGGTCAGACCCTCGATTCCATCCAGTATCTTACAAGCCTTGTGGTCAATAAAGGAAAGGCTGCCTACGTAAGAGTCAAGATCGATACGGAAAATTACAGGGAACGCAGAAAGGCAACGCTCGAGAACCTTGCAAAGAACATGGCGTTCAAGGTGAAAAAGACAAGGCGCCCGGCTTATCTTGAGCCGATGAATCCTTACGAAAGACGTATCATTCACTCCGCATTGCAGGATGATCCCTATGTGACAACGCACAGTGAGGGAGAAGAACCGGCCAGAAAGGTCGTGATCACATTGCGCAGGCACGAAAGAGAAAATGCACCGGGCGAAGTAACGGATGTGATCGAGGAAACATTCGAGGAAGAAACCTTATAACTTATAACTGAAGTATGAAAACGGAGGGCTGTCGCAATTGCTTGATTTGAAACGATTGCGGCGGCCTGTGTTTTTCTGCATCAACCATCCGGATAACAGGAAAATGGGGAAATGAATGAAATGAGGCAGCAGAATCTGAATTCCGTGACGGAAAACGAGACAATCGCCGCAATTTCCACTGCGGTAAGCGAGGCAGGCATTGGCATTATCCGGATCAGCGGCCCGCAGGCCCTTCAGGTGGCCGACCGGGTGTGTGTTCTGGCGGGAAAACAGAAAAGCACTCTGACAGAGGTTCCCTCTCACACCATTCACTATGGGTATGTAGTGGATCCTGTTATGGAAAATGACCCCGCAAAAAAGAACGACCCCGCAAAGGAGAATGATTCCGAGAATAATAGCTTTGCCAGGAAAAATACTTCCGAGGAGAAGAATGTCGTCGAACACGGCGATATCATCGACGAGGTACTTATCTCTGTTATGCGTGCGCCAAGGTCCTTTACGGCAGAGGACACGGTAGAAATCAACTGTCACGGAGGTGTGTATGCCCTGCGCAGGTGCCTGGAAGCAGTGCTGCATGCCGGTGCCCGTGCGGCGCAGCCCGGCGAATTCACAAAGAGAGCCTTCTTAAACGGCAGGATCGATCTTTCCTCCGCCGAGGCCGTTATGGATGTGATCCATGCCAAAAGTGAGCTGTCCCTGAAAAGCTCCCTGCAGCAGCTGAAAGGATCCGTCTATCACAGGATCCGGACACTGCGCTCTTCTATGCTGGAAAAAGCCGCCTATATCGAAGCAGCACTGGATGATCCGGAACACTACTCTCTGGACGGCTTTTCAGACCAGCTGCGTGCGGACACCGAAGAGTGGAAAACAAAGGTAGAGCAATTGATCTGCACCGCCGAGGAGGGCCGCCTGGTGCGGGAAGGAATCAATACAGCGATTATCGGGAAACCCAACGCCGGGAAATCCTCGCTGTTAAATGTTCTGGCAGGATCCGACCTGGCCATCGTGACCGAGATTGCCGGCACGACCAGAGATGTTCTCACCCAGACACTGCGTATCGGAGATGTTGTACTCAATGTTGCGGACACCGCGGGGATTCGGGAAGCAAAGGACAAGGTGGAACAGATCGGAATCGAGCGCGCTCTCTCCTGCGCTTTGGACAGTGATCTGGTTCTTTATGTAGCGGACGCCTCTCTTCCGATCGATGAATGGGACCGAAAGATTCTGGAAATGCTTTCCGGCAGAAAGATCATTGCACTTCTGAACAAATCGGATCTTCCGGCCGTAACCGGTCCTGAGCAGATCCGTCCGCTGATCGGCGAAAACGGCGTGATCCTGAGTATTTCCGCGCGGGAAGGAACCGGTCTGGAGGCACTGCGAAAGAGCATCATGGAGCTGTTTTACGGCGGTGATCTCTCCTTTAATGACGAGGTCGTGATCACCAATATCCGTCATAAGGAGTGCCTTGAAAAAGCGAAAAGCAGTCTGGAGCTGCTGGAGGAATGTCTTGCGATGGGTTATCCGGAGGACATCTGCAGCATCGACTTGACGGATGCAATCGATCATCTGGGGGAGATCACAGGAGAAACGATGCGGGAGGATCTGATCGACGAGATTTTCGGAAAATTCTGCATGGGAAAATAGGATGCTGTGAAAGAAGCTGAGAGGATAAAACGATAAGAAGCGCTGTGAGAATGAATCATCAGGATGAGAACATGGAGAAGAAAAGCACATTTCAGTTGAAAAAGAAAACGGATGTTGTGGTCGTTGGCGCAGGGCACGCCGGCTGTGAGGCTGCACTTGCCTGCGCAAGACTCGGCCTGGATACAGTCCTGTTTACCGTGAGCGTGGAAAGCATCGCGATGATGCCCTGTAATCCGAGCATCGGCGGCAGCTCGAAGGGACATCTGGTCCGGGAGGTCGATGCACTGGGCGGAGAGATGGGAAGGGCGATCGATCACACCTTCCTGCAGTCGCGTATGCTCAATGAATCGAAGGGTCCTGCGGTACATTCTCTCCGTGCGCAGGCGGACAAGGCCCAGTACAGCAATTACATGCGCGTTACGCTGGAGAACACGCCGCATCTGTCGATCCGTCAGACCGAAGTCGCCGAGCTTCTTACAGATAACGGGACGATCGTCGGGGTCCGGACCGTATCCGGCGCGGAATATGAATGTAAGGCATGTATCCTGTGCACCGGAACCTACCTCAACGCACGCTGTATCTATGGGGAGGTCAGCACCTACACCGGTCCGAACGGCCTGATGGCGGCAACCCATCTGACGAAGTCCATGATCGATCTCGGCATCACCATGCGCCGCTTTAAAACAGGTACGCCGGCCAGAATCGATAAAAGAAGCATCGATTTTTCAAACCTGGAGGAGCAGAAGGGGGATGAGAGAGTAGTCCCCTTCTCCTTTGAAACCGATCCTGAAAGTGTGCAGATCCCACAGATGTCCTGCTTCCTAACCTACACGACGGAAAAGACGCATGAGATCATCCGGGAAAATCTCGACCGCTCTCCCCTCTTTTCCGGAATGATCGAGGGGACCGGACCGAGATACTGCCCTTCCATCGAGGATAAAGTCGTCCGTTTTCCGGACCGCAGCCGTCATCAGGTATTTCTTGAACCAGAGGGACGGGAAATCAACGAAATCTATATTGGCGGAATGTCAAGCTCTCTTCCCGAGGACGTACAGGAAAGAATGTACCGCTCCGTGATCGGGCTGGAGAATGCTCAGATCATTAAAAACGCCTATGCCATCGAGTATGACTGTATCGATGCAACACAGCTGAGACCGACCCTGGAATTTCGGAATATCAGGGGACTGTTTTCTGCCGGCCAGCTCAACGGAAGCTCCGGCTACGAGGAAGCCGCGGCACAGGGCCTGATGGCTGGAATCAATGCCGCACTTTCCATCAAAGGGCAGAAACAAATCGTATTAGATCGATCCGAAGGGTATATCGGCGTACTGATCGATGACCTGGTCACAAAGGAAACACAGGAGCCGTACCGGATGATGACCTCCCGGGCAGAATACCGCCTGCTGCTGCGGCAGGACAACGCAGACCTGCGACTGACTGAAAAGGGATATCAGATCGGTTTAATCGATAAGAATCGATACGAAAAGTTCTGCATGAAACGTGATACCATCGGGCGGGAAATCGCCAGGGTATCAGCCATGCCTGTCGGCGCAAACGCCGCAGTGCAGGCATTTCTCGAGGAACATGGCAGCACTCCGCTGAAAACCTCGGTAACCATGGCAGAGCTGATTCGCAGGCCGGAGCTGAATTACTTTGTGCTGAAGGACATCGATCCGGAGCGAGGAGACATACCGGAGGATGTTGGGGAACAGGTGAACATATCGATAAAATACGATGGATATATCCGGCGTCAGCGTCAGCAGGTAAAGCAGTTTCTGAGATTGGAAGAAAAAACGATTCCACCTGAGATCGATTACGACGACGTGCAGAGTCTGAGGATCGAAGCCAGGCAGAAGCTTTCCAGGATCCGCCCAGTCAGTATCGGTCAGGCATCCCGGATATCCGGTGTTTCACCGGCGGATATTTCCGTACTGCTGGTGTATCTGGAAGGATACTTCAGGAATATGGGGGCTTCGGAGTAAACAGGCGGGCTGAAAATGATAAGTAGAATGGTAAATTAGTTGGAGGTTTTCATTGAACAAGTCAATAGGAAAGGAACATTCAGTGCAGCAGAACAGCATATCAGGCAGCAGCTCTGACGTTGTGAACACGGTCGATGGGCAGGTCGATAATCGGGTAGTAGAGTTAAGAGATACTCTGCAGCGTCTTCCTCTGCAGGTGACAGATGAAATGTGTGAGCAGCTGCTCTCCTTTTACGCGCAGCTGATCAAAAAGAATGAGGTGATGAACCTCACGGCCATAACGGAGTACCAGGAGGTCGTGGAGAAGCATTTTCTCGATTCTTTATCTTTGATCTATGTGTGTGATCCTGCCGGAAAACGTGTCCTTGATCTTGGAACCGGGGCAGGATTTCCCGGAATCCCGCTGAAAATCGTCTTTCCGGATACAAGCATGGTACTGGCGGATTCTCTTCAGAAGCGTCTGCGTTTTCTGCAGGAAGTGATTGAAAACTGCCACCTGCAGGAAATCGAAACCGTGCATGGCAGAGCAGAGGATCTGGGAAAAGTGAACGCTCCCTGGCGGGAAAGCTTTGATGTGTGTGTATCCCGGGCGGTTGCGAACCTCTCTTCTCTCTCGGAATACTGTTTGCCATTTGTAAAAGTCGGTGGATGCTTTGTATCGTATAAATCCGGTGATGCGCAGGAGGAAACAAAGCAGGCGGAAAAAGCGATCCGGATCCTCGGTGGAAAAATAGAACAAACCAAAACCTTCCAGCTGCCGGGTACCGAGCTTGGCAGAACGCTGATCCTGATACGCAAAATCAAACCGACACCAAAACAGTATCCAAGAAAAGCAGGGCTGCCCGGAAAGCAGCCCCTGTGAATAACAAGTTTTCAGCATTTTTAAAATGGCGTATTTAAATAGTTTACCCTTTAGTTTACCCTTTTTCTAAGTGATAAACGAAGTTACAGAAATACAGCCACAGCCTGAGGATTCTCAAGATGCGGAAGCAGCTTTGTCTTCTGGATCGCATGGATCGAAACATTTGCATTGCACCGGGCATATTCTAAGGCAATGGAGGACGCATTCTTATATTCCTGCCCATACAGAATGGTAACCGGAATGGTAAGCTTTGAAAAGGCCGATGAGATATCCCAGTAAAGATATCCGCCGTTCAGGCTTGCAAGGAAATAACGTCCTTTCCCGTAGTCCGTGTGCGAGCCTTCATAAAAGGCATCCATTGTGGACTGCTGAACAAGGAACGGGTTGAAAAAGCATTCTTCCTTCAGTGAATATTCCGTGGCAGAACGGGACATCACCAGATGATAAATGGTTGTTCCGATCACCGGGAGAGAAAGCAGGAAACGGAGGGCTTTTGCATGTTCCGACAGACCGCTTTGCAAACGCTTCATGGAAACCGGATTGATCATCGTGATTCTGGAATAGAATGAGGGATCCAGAGAGGCAGCTGTTACAGCAAAAGAGCCGGACAGGCCCACACCGCAGATATGCACCGGACTGCCAATCACCTGCCGGATAAAATCGTTGAGCATAAGTGCGATCATATAATTGGTGTACTGAATTGGCTGCTTTTCCGAGCGCCCGCAGCCCGGAAGATCAATAGCGTAAATCCGATAACGATCGGACAACTCCTTGCTCAGATAAAACCATTCATAAGCTGACCCGGAAGAGTCCGCATTATGGAGAAACAGAATCGGAGAGGTTCCCTTTCCACTGACCTGGTAATAGAGCTTTCCATGGCGGGACTCAAAAAAGGAGCCCTTGTCCGATCGGAGCAGTCCTTTCACGGACCCGGAACTGATTGCCAGATTAATAGCATGCATGCCGCCAAGCATGGCTGCATTAAAAACAACCGCTTTACGAAAAATATTTTTTGACATAGAAGTAATGATCCTTCCTTGTGGAAGATATGAATTTGGATTTCGACATCAGGGTACGAACTACTAATAGTATATCGAATAATCGGCACGGTGTCAAAAGTCGGAACAAACATTTGTTCAGAGAATATTACGATCAATGAAAATTGATATAAACATTTGGAGATACATTTATGTTAGATGAGTTTATACTTGAACAGCTCAATCATATAGAAAAAGAGTATCTGGATTTAAATCAGAAGCTTTCCGAACTGACGGATGAAGAAAAGGCACAGCAGGAGCAGCTGAACCTGTATCTGGATACAGACGATCTGGGAGTGGAAGTATTTTCTCCCCGATCAAATGCAAGTCCGATCAAGGAAAGAATCGCCGAGGCACAGAAGCATCTGGAGGAACTGCGCCTTTCGCAGATGAACATTACGGATCAGATCGCAAGAAATCGGGATAAAGAAGAAAAATATCAGCAGATGCTGAACGAGGCCAGAATGAACAGCATCCAGGAACAAAGAGACACCGAAGAAGCCCCGATGAATGACTCCAACGACCAGGGCGAAGACAACATCGCAAAAATACTGGAGAACCATACAGCTGATCTAAAAGAAATCCTCGGGCGTATAGAAACATGCATCAATCTAGTGAATCATGACCGGACAAAATGCAAGAATGAGCTGAAAAATCTTCGATACTATCTCAAAGCCCTGATCGCCAATGGGGCGGAGGATACTGCAAAGGCAGAAAATGTTTCACGTGAAACATAAAACACGAAATAGCTTAGAAATGTTTCACGTGAAACATGAAACACGAAACAACTCAGAAATGTTTCACGTGAAACATGAAACACGAAACAACTCAGAAATGTTTCACGTGAAACATTTTTGTAACGGACAGCATTTTTTATGGTAATTAAGAGTGTATTGTGTTAAGATGGTAGAGCTACAATAGAGCTGAGAGGAAGTGACTGCGGTGGGAAAAACCATTGTTATTGCCAACCAGAAAGGTGGCGTTGGAAAGACGACCACAGCTGTGAATCTTTCTGCCGCGCTCGCCGCTGCAGGTAAAAAGCCATTATTGATTGATATGGATCCGCAGGCGAATGCCACCAGTGGGTTTGGTATTACGGAAGAAGACTACACCAATACAACATACGAGCTTCTGTTAGGAGAAGCGGATGTATCGGACTGTATTCTGAGCAATGTTTATAAAAAATTATCTCTGATTCCCTCCGGGATGGATCTGGCAGCAGCGGAGATCGAATTAACAGGAATTGATCGGAAGGAGTTTCTGCTCAGGGATGCGATCGGAAGCATCAAAAGTAAATACGATTATATTCTGATCGACTGTCCTCCGTCTCTGAATGTGTTGACGATCAATTCGATGTGTGCAGCGGACTCTATCCTGATTCCGATTCAGTGCGAATATTATGCGCTTGAAGGACTTTCACAGCTTCTGCACACGATCGATCTGGTAACGGAGCGGTTAAATACACAGCTTCAGGTAGAAGGGGTCGTGTTTACCATGTTTGATGGGAGGACAAACCTTTCACAGCAGGTAGTTCAGAACGTGAAAGAAAATCTGAAGCTTCATATATATAAAAGTATGATACCGAGAAATGTGCGTTTGGCGGAAGCTCCCAGTTTTGGGATGCCGATTCTTGAGTATGATGCTCGCTCGACCGGTGCACAGGCATATATGAAGCTGGCCAGGGAAGTGATGAAGACTGCAAGAAATCGTAAATAACGCATCAGGAGGATAGAATGGCTGTCAGAAAAGGGTTAGGCAGAGGCTTGGACAGTATGTTTCCCCGGTATGATCAGCCGGAGGGAAACACCGGGAAGTCTGCAGGGTCGAAGGAAAAGGCCACTGTGGAAAAAGAAAAACCGGAGCGAAAAGAGTCCAGGACTGCGGGAAAAAAGAATAAAAAGGATAATACATTTCAAAACACAGGTTCAAAAGCTTCTGCATCGGATGCGAAACCCGTGGCGGCAGCTGCACAGGCTGATGTGCCGCAGGCTGGCCCTGTGATGGTGAAGATTTCAAAGGTTGAGCCAAACCGTGATCAGCCCCGCAAGGATTTCAATGAGGATGCGCTGGAGGAACTGGCGGAATCCATTAAGCAGGTAGGGATCATCCAGCCGATCATTGTCCAGAAGCGGGAAGATTACTATGAGATCATTGCAGGAGAGCGTCGCTGGCGTGCTGCCAGAATGGCCGGTTTGAAGGAAGTACCGGTTATCATTAAGGAGCTGACGAACAAAGAAATCCTTGAGCTGTCGCTGATCGAAAACATTCAGAGAGAAGACCTGAATGCGATTGAGGAGGCAAAGGCATATAAAAAGCTCCTGGAGGAATTTGATCTGAAGCAGGATGAGCTGGCACAGCGCGTTTCGAAGAGCCGCACAGCCATCACAAATTCGATGCGCCTTTTGAAACTGAGTGATCCGGTTCAGGAAATGCTGATCGCGGATATGATCTCAGCGGGACACGCAAGAGCACTGATTCCTCTGGAGGATCCCGAACAGCAGCTGATTGCTGCAAATCGGGTGTTTGATGAAAAACTCAGTGTCCGTGATACGGAAAAGATGGTAAAAGCCATGCTCCGTCCTGCAGCCCCGAAAAAGGAGAGGGAAAAGCCCGATGAGGCGCTGGAGCTGATCTATCATGACATGGAGGATCATCTTCGGGCCGCACTGGGGACAAAAGTAACGGTCAATTACAGCTCGAGTCAAAAGGGGAAGCTCGAGATCGAATATTATTCCAGCGAGGAACTGGAACGGATCTATGATCTGCTTCGATTTGGGGCAGGAAATGGCTGAAAGCTGAATTAAGGGGTGAGAACAGGAATACAATTATAGGGAGTATAAAAAATAAGGAGAGTATAAAAATATGGAAAGCAGTATTTTGAATTCATTGGGGCTGGATCCCGGGATCATCCTGGTACTGATGATGATCCTGATGGTCTTTGTTCTGCTGTATCTGGTGCGCGTTTCCATGAAGCTGACACGTTTCCTGAAGCGATATCGCATTTTTATGAGGGGAAAGGACGCCGTTTCACTGGAAAAAGCATTTGCACAGAAGTTTCTGGAAGTGGATAAGCTGATGGAGCTGTCCAAGAACCAGGCACTGGAAATCGGACGGATCAAGGAAGTACTCACGAGAACAACGAATAAAATCGGAATCGTGAAATATGATGCATTCCCGGATGTAGGCGGAAAGCTGAGCTTTGCACTTGCAATGCTGGATGAAAGCAATTCCGGATTCGTACTGAATGCCATTCACAGCAGAGAAGGCTGCTATACGTATGTCAAGGAAATCGTAAAAGGCGAATCCTATATCGTCCTCGGACAGGAAGAGAAAGATGCGCTGCGACAGGCCGTGAACTATTTCAGCGACCTGGGGTGATGACCGGCGTCGCACATGCATTGCAACATCATACATTGCAGCATCATACATTGGCAGACCATACAGAAAATAATATTTGAGATCAAACTAATATTTGAGGACAAAAATTATTTAAGAAAATATAACCATGATTTAGCCACAGAAGGCACAGGACAAAAGACTTAAAAAACACAAAGAAAAAGATACAAAGAACACTAAAGATACAAAGAACACTAAAGACAGTAAACTAAGACATAAAGTAATAATATAGAAGGTGCGCAGGGCGATGTGACACTTCAAGTGCAAGTGAAATCAATCACGCAGAAAATCACTGCACACCAACTGCAGAACAGGAGATCAGAATGCTTGACATTAAATTTTTGAGAGAAAACCCGGAAATCGTAAAAGAGAATATCAAAAAGAAGTTTCAGGATCACAAGCTTCCGCTCGTGGATCAGGTAATCGAACTGGACTCGAAGCGCAGAGACATCATTCAGGAAACGGAAGCAATCAAAGCTGCCAATAATAAATTGTCCAAGGAAAACGGACCGCTTTTCGGCAAACTGAAAAAATGTGCGGATGATGCGGTGCGTGCCGAGATCGAAAAACAGATTGAGGGAAACAAGGAAAAGGTCCGCCTCAATGATGAAAGAGAAAAAGCGCTGGATACAGAGCTTGCTGAGCTTGACCAGAAGATCCGCGAAATCATGTATGTGATCCCGAATATCATTGATCCTTCTGTACCGGTTGGAAAAGACGACAGTGAGAACGTGGAGATCGAAAGATTTGGGGAGCCTGTGGTTCCGGATTTCGAGATTCCCTATCACACGGAAATCATGAAATGGTATGACGGCATCGATCTGGACACAGCAGTGGATAAGGTGGCCGGAAACGGGTTCTATTATCTGATGGGCGATATTGCCAGACTGCATTCCTCCATCCTTGCTTATGCCCGTGACTTTATGATCGGAAGAGGATTCACTTACTGCATCCCTCCCTTCATGATTCGAAGCGCCGTTGTGGACGGGGTCATGAGCTTTGCAGAGATGGATGCCATGATGTACAAGATCGAGGGCGAGGATCTGTATCTGATCGGAACCTCTGAGCATTCCATGATCGGAAAATTCCGTGACACATTGAATGATGAGGAAAAGCTTCCCTATACGCTGACCAGCTATTCCCCCTGCTTCCGCAAGGAAAAGGGTGCCCACGGCATTGAGGAGCGCGGCGTGTACCGGATCCATCAGTTTGAAAAGCAGGAAATGATCGTCGTGTGTAAGCCGGAGGAAAGCCCGATGTGGTTCGACCGTCTGTGGCAGAACACGGTGGACTTCTTCCGTACACTGGACATCCCGGTACGCACACTGGAGTGCTGCTCCGGCGACCTGGCGGACCTGAAGGTGAAGTCTCTGGATGTAGAGGCATGGTCTCCGAGACAGAAGAAATACTTCGAAGTCGGAAGCTGCTCCAATCTGGGCGATGCACAGGCAAGAAGACTCGGCATCCGCGTAAAAGGCAAAGACGGACGGAAATATCTGGCGCACACGCTGAACAATACGGTCGTTGCACCGCCGCGTATGCTGATCGCATTCCTTGAGAACAATCTGAATGCAGACGGAAGCGTGAACATTCCGAAGGCACTTCAGCCGTACATGGGCGGGCAGGAGAAAATCTTAAAGAAATAACAGATTGTATGAACGAATGACTACACCAATGCTTTGTTCAGTGAAAGTACCGGTCGGAAGGAGGTGAAAGCAATGCATACCTATTTACGTGCAATTGGATTTGGGCAGCAGCCTTCATCCGAATATGAAATGGAACAGCTGCTGGATAATCTGTTCCACACCTATGACGAACGAAAGGTTGTAAAGCTCGAAACCGGAAAGGCAATGTATGAGCTTTCCCGAAGCTTCGGACCGCACATGGGAATACGGGTGTGCGGAGAAGTGGACGGCTTCGGCTTTCACCGCCAGTACTATTATCCCTATCTGGAGGGACGCAGCGAAACGACCGATCAGAACGTGATCATCAACGCGCGAACGGACGGAGCCGGATTTATCGGGGAGGCAGAGGATGGGAGAGTGGACATCTCCCTGATCTTCTACCTCCAGAACCCTGCGGACTATCTCCAGAACAGCTTCATGGGATATCTTGCGGACAAGCCGATCACAACCACGATCACCGGCCTCTCTTCCGGCGGAATGATCCTTCTCCCGGGCAAAAGCGAGCGGCAGGGAACCTACCGCGAGGAGCGCAAAGATTATTATCGCAGGCACGAGCAGATGGTAACCGCGGCAAAAAACGGCAGCGAGGAAGCAATCGAAAGCCTGACCATGGAGGACATGGACATCTACGCCATGATCTCCAGGAGAGTACTGCACGAGGACGTCCTTTCCATCGTCGACACCTACTTCATGCCATACGGAATGGAAAGCGACCAGTATCAGATCCTCGGAACAATCCTCTTCTACACAAAAGTACGCAACAGCATCACCCGCGAATACGTCTATCAAATGACTGTCGACTGCAACGGAATGCTCATTGACGTATGCATCAACGAACAGGACCTCTACGGCGATCCGGAAGAAGGAAGACGCTTCAAAGGAAACATCTGGCTGCAGGGCAGACTAAATCTATAATGGGACAGGGGACGGTTCTCTGTCCCATTTTCACATCCAAAATTTGTGATGATCCATTTTGCCTGGGACAGAGAACCGACCGCTGCTCTAATTATAAAATGGCGATTGACACCGGCTGAG
Organism: uncultured Blautia sp.; assembly: GCA_946545425.1. Lineage (GTDB taxonomy): Bacteria > Bacillota > Clostridia > Lachnospirales > Lachnospiraceae > Blautia_A. The sequence continues at coordinate 37,580 of CAMNNM010000003.1, forward strand.
GCCGGTGTTATTATCTTGTATGGAATAAATCCGAGTAAAATACTAAGAATTCGGAGAAGAAACCATGAAACTATCTACGAAAGGACGTTATGGGCTGCGTGCACTATTGGATGTAGCCCTTTATGCAGAGGAAGAGCCTGTTTCACTGCGGAATATTTCCGAGCGGCAGGGAATTTCCGAGGCTTATCTGGAACAGCTGATGCCGAAGCTGAAGAAGGCGGGCCTGATCGAAAGTACGCGCGGCGCAGCGGGCGGCTATCGTCTCACAAGGCCGGCATCAGAGATTTCAGTGGGCGATGTACTGCGTGCCCTGGAGGGTGAGCTTGACGCAGTGGACTGCCCCGGCTTGAAGGAAAAGCCCGACGGGGAGGAAGGGTGTACGAATGCAGACACCTGTGTGACAAAATATGTGTGGCAGCAGATCAACGAAAGCATCACGAAAACCGTAGACGGTATAAAACTTGGCACATTGGTCGAGCAGAGCAGGCATCTGCACGATGCATACCATGAAATATAGAAAATAGATAAGGGAAAGACTAATACAATAAGGATTGCACGAAATAAAGATCTCTTATAATAAAGCTCTTATAAAAACTTTCGTGAAAAGTGAATTCAAGAATAGAAAAGGGTGGAAAAGATTGCCATGAAAAAAATCATTTATCTCGATAACGCCGCAACCACAAAAACCAGCCCCGAGGTGGTGGAGGCTATGCTTCCCTACTTCACCGAGCAGTACGGCAACGCCTCCGCGATCTACAGCATCGGAAGCGCCAACAAAGAGGTGATCTCCAAAGCGAGAAAGGACATTGCGGATGTTCTTGGTGCAAAGGAGAATGAGATCTACTTCACGGCCGGCGGCTCCGAATCGGACAACTGGGCACTGAAGGCCACATGCGAAGCCTACGGCGCAAAGGGAAAGCACATTATCACCTCGAAGATCGAGCATCACGCGATCCTGCACACCTGCGAATATCTGGAAAAACAGGGATACGAGGTCACCTATGTGGATGTCGACGAGAACGGCGTGATCAAAATGGATGACCTGAAGGCTGCGATCCGTCCGGACACCATCCTGATCTCCGTGATGTTCGCAAACAATGAGATCGGGACGATCGAGCCTGTGAAGGAGATCGGAGCCCTGGCACATGAGCATGGCATCCTGTTCCACACCGACGCCGTGCAGGCCTTCGGCCAGGTGCCCATCAACGTAGATGAAATGAATATCGACATGCTCAGCTCCAGTGCACATAAGCTCCACGGCCCGAAGGGAATCGGCTTCCTGTACATTCGCAAGGGCGTTAAGATCCGTTCGTTCGTACACGGCGGAGCCCAGGAGCGCAAGCGCCGCGCCGGTACGGAAAACGTCCCCGGCATCGTCGGCTTTGCCAAAGCCGCACAGATCGCGCAGGAAACAATGGCAGAGCGTACTGCTAAAGAAATCGAACTGCGTGACTATCTGATCGAACGCGTCATGGCAGAGATCCCCTACACAAAGCTGAACGGACATCGCACAGATCGTCTGCCCAACAATGCAAATTTCAGCTTCCAGTTCATCGAGGGAGAGTCCATGCTGATCATGCTCGACGGCAAAGGAATCTGCGCCTCCTCCGGATCGGCCTGCACCTCCGGCTCCCTCGATCCCTCTCACGTACTGCTGGCCATCGGCCTGCCGCATGAAATCGCCCACGGCTCCCTGCGGCTCACACTTTCCGAGGAGACCACAAAGGAGGACATCGACTTCACGGTAGATAATCTGAAGGCGATCGTCGAGCGCCTGCGCAGCATGTCCCCCCTGTACGAGGACTTCATCAAACACCAGGGCTGACCGAACAGGAAAGTGGGACAGGGGACGGTCTCTGTTCCACAGAG
>CAMNNM010000004.1 GCA_946545425.1 uncultured Blautia sp.
TGCTCCGCAGAACGGGCAGAACTGGAACGCCTTGTCCACTTCCTTGCCGCAGGTCGGGCAGATTTTCTTTCCTCTGCGGTCGGCAGCGTCCTTATTCAGCGCGGCCACCTCGCCCAGTTTTTCCTGAATTTCCTCGCACATGGCAAGAATCTCGTTGTCATACTCCGCTGTTCCGGATGCATAACGTTCGAAAATAATCTTGCCGATTTCGCCCATGATCTTCTTGATTTCGCGTTCTTTTGCAGATACTCCCGAGCGAAGCTTCTGATTCTCATACATGCTTCCGGCAAGGGTACCTGCTTTCTGTGCAGTCTTTGAAAGCATTTCCGTCAGTTCGTTGAGCCAGTCATTGTTAGCCATGTTTTTTCTCCTTTCAAGATCACTTAAAAAATGTCTGTTATACCCCGGTCCGGGGATTTTGTTTTCAGTCACACGCCAGCAGCGGCTGCCCCCGCAGTACGATGCGCGGTACGCCGTTTCCCTCGATATATTCTTTGGTGATCACTACCTGGCCGATGTTTTCATCCTTTGGAATCTCATACATGATATCGAGCATATATTTCTCAAGGATCGCCCGGAGAGCCCTTGCTCCGGTCTTTTTTTCCATCGCCTTCCGGGCTACGGCCCGAAGGGCTTCCTTCTCGAACGAGAGCTTCACCTCATCCATGGAAAGCAGTTTCTCGTACTGCTTGAGGATCGCGTTTTTCGGTTCCGAAAGAATATCCACCATCATGTCTTCCGTCAGGCCGTCCAGCGTAAAGATCACCGGAAGCCGTCCGAGAAATTCAGGTATCATTCCAAAGGCTCTCAAGTCGTCCACCGTCACCTTTTCCAGAAGATGCGGATCGTTGTCATATTTGTCCTTCAGATCGGCGTAAAATCCGACGGAAGCATGCTTGTTCAGCCGTTCTTTGATAATGGAGTCAAGATCCGGGAACGCTCCTCCGCAGATAAAAAGAATGTCTTTTGTATTGACCGTCTGCATCGGAACCATCGCGTTTTTGCTTCCCGCCCCTACGGGAACCTCGACCTCGCTTCCTTCCAGAAGCTTGAGCATTCCCTGCTGTACGGCTTCACCGCTTACGTCTCTCTGATTGGTGTTCTTTTTCTTGGCGATCTTGTCGATCTCATCCACAAAGATGATGCCGTGCTCTGCTTTTTCAACATCATTGCCGGCAGCCGCCAGAAGCTTTGATACAACACTCTCGATATCGTCGCCGATGTACCCGGCCTCGGTAAGAGACGTTGCATCCGCGATGGCCAGCGGCACATCCAGGAGCCTGGCGAGGGTCTTGACCAGATAGGTCTTTCCGCATCCCGTGGGCCCGATCATCAACATGTTGGATTTTTCGATCTCCACGTTATCCGAGGTGTCGGCACTGATCCGTTTGTAGTGGTTGTAAACAGCTACGGAAATGACCTTCTTTGCGTATTCCTGACCGACGACATATTCGTCCAGAGACGCCTTGATCTTGTGCGGCGCAGGAATCTTATGATAATCAAACTGTTTCCTGATCTCTTCTTCTTTTTCCGGGCTCTTTTTCTCCTTTGGTTTCTGCTGTCCGAAAATGCCTCCCAGATCGACGAAGCTTACATTCGGCAGATTGAAAAGTCCGGAAAGGTTTCCAAGGTCAATCCCGTTCTTCGAAAGACTGCTGTTCATTGTCTCGAAGCTCTTCTGCATGCAGTCATTGCAGATGTTCAGATCGTTGGGCAGACTTATCATTCCGCCGCATTTCGACTCTGGTCTTCTGCACATAAAGCAGAAACGTTCGGGACCGTGTTTTTTCTCTCCGCTGTCGTCTCCGGACAGCGCATCCGTATCTGTCGCGGACTCTTCTTCCGGGGTGTTCCCGTCGTCAAGTCTCGTTTCCTCATAGTCGTTCATTCTGTATCCTTCCTCTTTGGCTTTAGCTGCCGCAGATCTGCCGGGGCAGCTAGCTCCTTACTGGGGCCTGCTTCCCATGGTGACCTGGATGGTCTCCTCCTGGTATTTTCCGTAATAAGCACGGGAAATCACAACGTCCACCGTTTCTCCGGCTTCATAATACTGAAGCAGTTCGATCAGCTGCTCCGTACTTGTCACCTTCTGTCCGTCGAATTTTACGATAATATCTCCCTTTTCGATTCCTGCGTCATAAGCCGCATACCCTTCAAACACTTCGATCACGAAGGCGCCGCTCGGCAGTCCGTACATGTACATCATATCCTGGGATATATCCGCCATGGAAATACCAAGATAACCCGACTCCGATGCATCCAGCTTTTCTCTCGTCTTCCGGTTCATCAGCTCTTCCAGAATCGGTACCGCGTTGTTGATCGGTATGGCATAACCCATCCCTTCTACCGCGCTGTCGGCGTACTTGGCGGAATTGATCCCGACCAGCTCGCCGCTCATATTCAGAAGTGCTCCGCCGCTGTTTCCAGGATTAATGGCCGCGTCCGTCTGTATCAGGTTTTCCGTCTCTCCGTCGCTGGTCTTGATGGAACGATCCAGCGCGCTGATCCATCCGGAGGTCACCGACTGTCCATATCCCAGTGCGTTTCCGATGGCAACCACCTGTTCGCCGACTACCAGCCCTTCGGAGTCTCCGATGGTCACAATTCTGATGCGCGACCGTGTTTCCTCGGGGACATCCGCTTTTTTTACCGCGACGACCGCAAGATCATTTCCCGAATCGGTACCTTTAATGATTCCGGAAACGGCACTCTTGTCCGTAAGATCCGAATCCTCCCAGTAAAAGCCGGATTCGGTCATGCTTGTATCGATCTCGGTGCCGTAGAAAAAAACGTTCAGCTGTTCGGCACCTTCCACCACGTGATTGTTGGTGGCGATCAGATATTCTTCATCATTTTCTCCCACAAGGATACCGGAGCCGCTTCCCTCATAGAGTCTCTTTCTCCCATATCCGAAATAATCCCGGATCTCCTGAACACTGACCGTGGTGATTGCCACAACGGACGGCATGGTAGCCGCCGCAACTGCCGCAACCGGTCCCTTATCCGCGCGCGCCGCCGTCACCTCCTGCGTTTCCGTCACAGACAGAGCATCCGCCAGGGCAGCAGGTTTCTGCATGGTCACCCGCTGTCTTTCGCCGGAGTCGTCCGTTTCGGGAAGCAGCGCCGTTCTTGCTGCCGCAGTATCCGGCTCTTCTTTATTCAATCCCCGCAACGCAAAACCGGCCGCAAACCCGCAGATCAGAGCCAGGCAGACTGCAAAAACCGTCAGGATCCGAAATCCCCCTCTGCCTTTTCTTCTGTACATCCGCTGCGGCGCGTTGCTGCCGGAATCCATACCACGGTTACGCTCTTCATAGTATTCGTAATGCGGCAATCTGTTTCTTTCTTCTTCCATGATTGATTTCACGCACCTTTCCGAATCTGTTTCATTATCGAAAAGGATAGCATATAAATGTGATAAAAATGTGACTGTACGGACAAATCAGACACGATCCCAGAATTTTTTATTTGCGGAAAGTCTTTTTACCATGGAACGCGGAAGCTTTTTCCATGCTTTTCCCAGTCGGTATGCAACATACCTGACCCCCGATACGAGAACGATCTCGGGAAGCGCTTCCGGATGAAAAGACCGGATGCTTTTTGCGGCAAGGGTCTTCACCAGCCTTACGCCTTCGCCCGTCCCCGGAGCGGAGTCGAACAGCCAGCTGTTCCGGGCATGGAATACGCCAATGTCAAAATTTCTTCTGAACTGCTCCGAAAGCGTATAATCATGGGAGTGGACAACGACCGCCTCCGGCTCGTAAATAATACGGTATCCATTGTGAATGATATCCGCCGCTGCCATCATATCCTCGCCGAAAATACACGGCCTGTCAAAACCGCCCGCTTCATCGAGCACGCTTCGCCGGTATGCGGCACACACATTGGAGCAGAAATATGCTTTGATTCCCTGCCCCGCCGCTGTTTCCATGCTGCTGACCTTGCCTTTTTCAGGATAATTAAACGCTCTTGTCTCCGCCTCCAGCCAGCTGCAGTTTTCTTTTGGCACCTGTCTTGCATAAACCGCGCCGGTAAGACCAGCCGGATCCTCGTCAAAATGCCGGCACAGCTTTTCGAGAAGATCTGCGCCTGCCGGGACCGCGTCCTGTGTCATGAAGACAACGATTTCTCCGTCACCGGACCGGTATCCGAGGGTTCTTGTTCCCCCGTGATCAAACTCGTCTTCCCCGATCTGGATCACCCGAAGCGCCGGATATTTTTCTTCCAGTCCGGCATCCCAGTATTCTCTGCCCGTGTTTACGATTATGACCGCTTTGGGCTCTCGCGTCTGCCGGTAAAGACAGTCCAGCATGGCGGAAAGCTTTTCCGTATCCGGTCTGTATGTCGGAATTACGATGTCAGGTCTTCCTGTAAGATTCACGGACAATATCCTCCTGTTGGTCGAATAGGCGTTTCCGGCGCATGATCACTCAAACAGATCCTCTTCAAAATCCGGTTCTTCGTAGAATTCACCTGTAATATCGTATTCCGGCTCCTGGTATTCTGCGTCATACCGCTCCGCCTCAGGGTATGTCGCCGAAGGGGCCGGGCTGCTGGTCGAAGACGCTCTGGTCTCAGCGATGTTCTGGATCTCCCAGCTCTTCTCTTCAACGTCAGAAGTCGGCGTATAGTCCGGCTCGCTGAACAGGAACTTATGGAGCGTGCTTACATTTGTGGTCAGATCTCTCGGAACAACGATACTTCCCATATCCGAAAGTTCCGCAAAGTCATATGTCTCCGGGAATCCCGTATTGCCTGCCAGGCTGTATCCGATCATGGCAGGAATCAGCTGAAGGATCTCGGTTTTGGAAAGAGAGGTCTGAACAAGCGGAAATACTTCATCCATTATATCGAACAGCCGGGTCAGTCCCGCTGCCTTTGCCTCATCCACCAGAAGGCCGATCACAAAGCGCTGCCTTTCCGTACGCCCCATATCCAGACTGCTGGTATAACGGATCCGGCAGTACGAGGTCACCTGGACGCCGTTCAGATGGTAGGTACCGATAATCTTCTCCTGATCATCGGGCGCCTTCTCCGGAAGCTCCACGGGGACATAATCTTCGCCGGTCTCCTCAGAAGTCTCGACGCAGTAATTGTTCATATGTACGATTTCGGCATAGGACATGGGAATGTCCAGACCGCCGAAGCAGTCGACGAGCTTCGTCACCGCACTGAAATCCACCGCTACGAAATCACGGATATTCAGATCCAGATTTGTATTCAACATCGAGATCGCCTGCTCGGGTCCGCCATAGGCAAAAGCAGCGTTTGCTTTCGCATAGGTATCTCCGATATCCAGAAGCGTATCTCTGTAGACAGACGCCAGCCGCACTTCTTTTGTGCTGTTGTTTACACAGGCGATGATGATGGTATCGCTGTTTTCCCCTTCCATTTCGCTGTTCAGAACCCTGTGGTCCGTTCCGAAAATGGCGTAAGTGGAGAAGCCCTTCATCTGGGGCGCCTCAGCGTTTACCGTGATCTCTTCCTCGTGAAACTCAGGCTGTTCAATTTTCTGAAGCGATACCGTCGCTCTTCTGTAGATATACAGGCCGCCGATCAGGATCGCAAGACACAGCAGCTCCAGGAAAAATACAGCGATTCGAATCTTCGTGTTCTTTTTCATACAGTCAGTCCTTAGTAGGCATTTTTGTTGATAAATCCTTTAAATACAGTGAGCAGCATGATCTTGATGTCAAAGCTCACCGACCAGTTTTCGATATAATAGAGGTCATATTCGATTCTTTTCCGAATCGAGGTGTCGCCTCTGTAACCATTTACCTGCGCCCATCCGGTAAGACCCGGACGTACCTGGTGCTTTACCATGTATCTTGGGATTTCTTCCCGGAATTTTTCCACAAAAAACGGTCTTTCCGGTCTTGGTCCAACCAAGCTCATGTCTCCCTTCAGCACATTGAAAAACTGAGGCAGCTCATCGATGCTGGTATGGCGCATAAATCTTCCGACAGCCGTAACTCTCGGATCATCCTTTACCGTCCAGGCTTTTTTCTCTTCTTCGTAAGGCTGGTTCTGCATCGACCGGAACTTGTACATCATAAACTTCCTGTTATGCAGACCCACCCGCTCCTGCTTATAGATCAGCGGACCGCTGGATGTCGCTTTAATCAGAATGCACATGACAAGCATGACCGGCGAAGCCAGAATGATGCCGGCCAGCGCGCCGATCACATCTCCGCACCGCTTTACCATGGCGTTGAAGGTATTGTTCAGCGGAACATAACGGATATTGATGACCGGAAGCCCCTGGATGTCCTCCGTGTAGGGTTTTGTCGGGATAATGTTGTTGTAGTCGGGCACGAACTTCGTATGAACTCCGGATTTTTCACAGGAGCTGACGATTTCCTCAAGTCTGTAATACTGGTCCAGCCCCAGAGTGATCACGATCTCGTCCAGGCTGCTGAGCGGCAGCACCACCAGCAGGTTTGCAATACTCCCGACAACCTTGATACCTTTGTACTCCTTACCCGCGGGCACCTCATCATCCAGAATTCCACGGACGACATATCCCCACTGCGGGTTGCGCTTTACTCTGTCAATAAATTCTTCTGCCGCACGGCTGTAGCCGATCAGAAGCACCTGCTTCTGATTGAGCCCTTTTTTCCGCATATCCTTCAGGACATAGAACAGAATCAGACGTTCCATGCCTTCCAGTATGATATTGACGATGTAGAATATAAAAAAGGTAAGACGTGAGTAATCCTGCTCATTCAGAAGATACAGAAAAGCAATGATTCCCATTACTCCAAGCGTATTGGCCTTTATGATATTGCCCAGTACAAGTCTGCGTCCCTGCATTCTAAGCGTCGCATACAGGTCAAACGCCCGGTACAGAAGCAGATATCCCGGAAGGATCAGGACAAGGAGCATCAGAAAATCCGTGAGCGTTTTTGTTTCGACAGCGGAATACGCAAAAGGACCGCGGAACCTGATCGCCCATGCCAGCAGATAGGAAGCGGTGATGATTGCAAGATCGATCAGCATCTGGAGCCGGCTGAAATCACGTTCGTTATCGTTTATCATTTCGCGCCACCTCAGTCGTATGCTGTAATAATTTCATACATTTATATGATTATTCAGCACCTATAAGCCCGGAATGCTGAGCAGACCGGGGTGCTGAATAAGCACAATAAATCATTGTATTAATCTTATAATATTTGTAACAAAATATCAACATGATTTTTAAAAGCCGGGATTTCTATGACTAAAAGAGACTGTGAAATAATCCGACGGGGACCGCTCCCGCTTGGTCCTCGCGCAGCGGCACATAAGAAAAACCGGACATGTGTGATCCAGCGATTGTTCGCTGTTCCACACATGTCCGGTTTTTCAAGTGCCGGCGCTGCGGACGTCCCCTTACGGATTATTTTCACAGGCCACTTTTCTTCATATTATGGCCAGATTTTTCTTCCGTGTTCGTCCGGTATGCCTGACAGACGGTAAAAGAAGGTATTGATCACGTCTCTCCATTCCCGGGCGTTCAGAAGCTGCAGGTTCATTCGTTCTGCCGCTTCCTGTGCATCCGGTTCGGGAAGTGAAAGGTCTGCGAGGGTTTTCTGCATCTTCTGCACCTCGTCGAAGCCTTCAAAATGATCGTCATAGATGCGCTGTATCAAGGTCCTTCCGTCCCGCATCCGCCAGGTGTACGGCAGTCTGTGGAAGAACAGGAGGAGCTCATCCGGACAGGAGGAAGAGTCCGAATAAAGCGCCTTCTGTTCTTCCGGATACTGTTCTGTCAGTCCGGTTCCCGTTTTCGTTCGGTCCGTCCCCACCGCGTCCCGGTCTGCCCGGGTATAGGTTCCCCAGACGTCAAATTCATATCCGTACGGGCTGGGTCCGTAATGGGTTTCCGGCCTCATCATCCAGTCGAGTCCCAGTGTTGCGGTATATTTTTCGTAAGCAGAACGGCTCTTCATGAGCATGTCCGTAAGCGCGTCCTCCTGCTCTGACGGCAGGTCATAGGTCTGCCTCACCCAGCTGCGCACGATTTCCGCCGGATTCACACCAGGATTCCATGCAAAACGGCCATAGGCATACAGATTCAATGCGGCAAAGGGATGTCCTGTCCAGCAGGCGTCTCTTCCCAGATTGCCCACTGCCGCCACAGCGTGAATCCGTTCCGTACCAACGCTGTCAAAGATCTCACGCCACAGCGCCGGCATGGCAAACAGGTCGATCTGCTGCCCCGTGTATTCCTGGGCCAGCTGCAGTTCACAGCCAAGGTGTGTGTTTTTCATGCCATAAAAAAGCGGTGACGCCGGTTCTCTTACCTGAAAATCGAAGGGACCGTATTTGACCTGCAGGATCACATTTTCATCAAACTGCCCGTCCAGCGGATGATACAGATCATAGGCCGCACAGGGTCTGTCTGTGGAGGCGTCCCTCCAGTCCTGGGTGCAGTTATAGACAAATGCTCTCCATACAACCACTCCGCCATATGGCGCGACCGAACGCGCCAGCATGTTGGCACCCTCAGGGTGCGTTCTTCCATAGGTATTCGGTCCCGGCCTGTGCTCCGAATCGGCTTTGATCAGATATCCCGCCAGATCCGGTATGGCTTTCCACGCCCGCTCTGCAAAATTTTTCCACCACAGACAGACGTTTTCATCCAGCGGATCCGCCGATACAAGCCCCCTCTGAAGGGGAAGCGAGAAATCCACCGACACCATCAGCCGTACCCCGAAAGGCCTCAGAAGATCCGCAAAGGCGGCTGTTTCATCCAGCATGCCGTCCAGCAGATCCTGCGCCGGCACATGTACGTTTACATTATTGATGCACAGTACATTGATGCCCACCGACGCCAGCATCCGGCCAAGCTGCCGGATCCGGGCGGGATCATAGGAATAGCGGTCCGCCTCGAACCATATGGATCTGCCGGCGTAGCCCCTTTCCACACTTCCGTCCATGTTGTCCCAGGAATCCAGCATGCGGAGACTCCAGTAAGGAGCATTCAGTCCCTCCGGCACCGGTACCTTTTCTGTCACAGACCCGGCCGCTGCATAGGTTCCGTACAAGACGCCCTTACTGCCGCCTTTGATCTGTATTTCTGATCCACCGGACTTCAGAATGTAAGCTTCCTCCGGGAGAGTTTCGTCCAGGACAGGTTTGAGGCGCGGAGCATCTTCTTTCCGGTTCCGGTTATAGATTTCCGCCTCGGCCTCCGCCGTATGGAAAGGACAGTCTGTTCCGGCGGGGGCCGGCTCCCCGAATTCTCTCAGCCATGCATATCGTGTCTTCCAGTTGTTCATAATCCGATTTTCCTCCGGAGATCATCCGTGCAGCAGTTCAAAAGAAAGTATGCTCATCTCTCCCTCGCCGCGGCAGGTCAGATACAGTGCATGTACGCCGTTCAAGGTCCTGACGGAGCATTTCCGGGTTTTCCATATGTTGGAATTTTCAACCGGGATCTCCCCCAGCGCTTCGCCGTCCCATTCGGTGCGGATTTCTATTTTACCGCGGAAATAGCCCTTCGTCTTTACCTGCACGCCGGTGACGTCTTCCATCCTGAAGTATTTGAAGCCTGCACAGCAGCCGTTGCTCATGTGGGTCAGGTAGCCGTCTCCGCAGACGCCCTGGCCGTCCTGTACCACACAGGGTGCATTTTTCTCCACATACATGGAATGACTGTCTGTAAACAGATTGCAGGCCAGGTATGCGGGATATTCCCCTTTGTCGCAAAGCGGCCCGTTGTTCAATCCGCAGGATGTCATCTCTGCCTGACGGATCTTTCCGTCAGGATCTGCGGTAAGTTTCTCCGCGCAGCCCTGCCGGCTGTACCATGTATCGTTGGTATGCCGGTGATAGAAAATATACCAGTCGTCTCCCAGCTGCACCATGCTGCCGTGATTGTTGGCCCCATACGCCATCGGAAGGACGGCCGGCTTATAGCTGTCAATGTGCAGATCACAGTTGCTGATCAGAACCCCGCCGTAGGTATACGGCCCTTCCGGTTTACCGGAAACGGCATAGCACAGCTCATGCATCACTTCGGAAGAATAGATGAAATAATACAGCCCGTCTTTTTTCCGGATCGAGGAGGCCTCGAAGAAGGCGTGTCCTTCAAATCCGGTCCCGCTGCTGTACTCATATCCCGGCACCACGATGCGCGGCTCTCTGCGTACCGTCAGCATGTCCGGTCCCAGCACCGTCAGCATGGCTCCGGAGCGGCTTCTGTCTCCTTTCGGGCAGAAGCCCGTAAACAGATACGTATCCTCTCCTTCCGTGAGCACACCCGGATCGAACTGCGGTTCATCCCCTTCTTTTTCGCCAAGCAGGGTGCCGTCCGCATAATGAACATACCCCAGAAACTCAAATGGTCCTCCGGGGCGGTCCGATACGGCTGCCGATACGAAGCTTACCTGGTCCAGAACATAATACAGATAATACCGGCCGTCCGGTCCAACCGTCACATCCGGGGCATACAGACACATACGCCCGTCAGGATTCAGCGGATCCTGCGTCTTTCTGTAGATGATTCCCTCGTAATGCCAGTTTCCCAGGTCCGAAAGCGGTGCGGACCAGCACACATAATCTCCCAGACAGAAGGTCTGTCCGTTGAAAATATCATGAGACCCGTATACGTAAACTCTGTCGCCGAAAACGTAGGGTTCTCCGTCCGGAACATATTCCCAGGAGGGCAGATAAGGATTGACCGCCTGTTTCTGTCCTGTATCGGCGAGCCGGATACCGCCCTGCTTTCCCGGAAGTGCTCCGGCGCCTGTAAATTCCATTTCGGACAGATCGCCGTTCTTTAAGGGCAGCCATCCGGGGAGCACTCTGCCATCGCTTCCGGTTCCGTTGGGATCGCCGTTCTTCACGAACAGTGCGAGGTAATCGCACATCTGTCTTGCAAGGTCATAGTGCCTTCCTTCATACGGACGGCTGCATTTCGCAAGGGTCTCGAAAAAGAACCACAGGTCGCAGGAATGGAAGGTTCCCGGGTGGTCATCTCCCGGAATATCGGGACGGAAACGGTAATAATATCCTTTCTGAAGACATCCGTTTTTCTCCCGCGCGGCAAACGCCGCCTTTACGGATCTTTCCACGATGCTCTGCCCGTTCACGACAAATTCATCTTCGGTGTTCCCGGCCATGACAGGTACCGGTGCGCTTTCCCCTCGCATAAATATTTCCAGAGGATCTTCTTTTACCAGCACCCCGTCGCGTATCGGGAACATGCGGGGGTGTTCCTGTGCATAGGCGCTGTAACGGTCCCGAAGCGTTTCCGCGTCCATACCACGGGCCTTGGAAAGATCCATGCCTCCCAGCCATTCAAAAAACTCCGTGCCCCGCTTCTCGGCTGCGTTAAGGTCCAGCGGGCGGAAGATGTCCGCGTCTTCTTCGGGATGGCGTATCATGCCGCTCATGACGACCGCACCTTTGATCATGGAACGGTTTTCCGAAATGGCCAGCTGATGCAGCACGCTCCCGCCGCCGGCTGACTGACCGGCTATGGTAATGCGTTCCGGATCTCCTCCGAAAGCAGAGATATTTCTATAGACCCAGCGAAGCGCTGCCTGCTGATCAAGAAGACCGAAATTGGAGGGCGCACCGGGCGCTTCCTTTGTAATCTCCGGATGGGCCATATATCCGAATACCCCCAGACGGTATGCCGCCGTGACTACCACGATGCCCCTTCTGGCCAGACGTTCGCCGTCAAACTCCATCTCGGCCGTATAGCCCCACTGAAAGCCGCCCCCGAAAATCCAGAACAGGACCGGCATCCGCCCGGAGGAGCTTTGTGCAGGGGTCCAGATGTTCAGATACAGACAGTCTTCACTCATGGGGAGCTGCGGGTCCACATGCCATTCCCGGCAGTAAATATCGGTTCCCAGTCCCGGGATGTCCTGCATGGGAATCGGGCCGAAGGTATCGGCCATCCGGACTCCCTCCCAGTTTTCGCATGGCTGCGGAGCCCTCCACCGGTTTTCTCCCACCGGAGGCGCCGCAAACGGAATACCCTTAAATACTGTAATACGAGGATCTGCTGCAGGGATACCCCGCAGCAGACCATTTTCGACTCTTGTCTCTCTTAACATGAAAACTCCTCTGTATATTATCCCTTTACGCTGCCCAGCGCCATACCGGTTACAAAGTATTTCTGCAGGAACGGGTATACCACTAGGATCGGTACCGTTGCGATGACCGTGATGGCACACCGGATGGTGATCGGCGTCGTCATACCGCTGGTGCTCAGTGCCTCTGCGGTTGCCTTGGCCGCATTGGCGGATGCCTGGGTGGTGGCCAGCTTCATCTTCAGAAGATACTGAAGGCTGTACAGATTTTTCTTGCCGCCGTTGTACAGATAGGTATCGAACCAGCTGTTCCAGCTTCCGACTGCCACAAAGAGAGCGACTGTCGCCAGAACCGGCTTGCACAGCGGAAAGATGATCTGCCAGAAGGCTCTCCAGTCTCCTGCACCGTCGATCTTTGCCGACTCGATCAGTGCATCCGGAAGCCCCGAAATATAGGTACGGATGACGATCATGTTGAAGCAGGAAAACATGGTGGGAATAATGTATACCAGATAGCTGTTGGAAAGATGGAGTGTTTTGGAAATCAGCAGGTAATTCGGGATCAGACCGGCATTGATGTACATGGTCAGCACGACGATGACCGTGATGAATTTGCGCAGTACGAATTCCTTACGTGACAGTGCATAGGCCAGCATGCTGGTCCAGAACAGGTTCAGGAGTGTGATCAGCACGGTTTTGGATGCCGAGATCCACGCCGCGGTATAGACGGCTTTATCCGACAGAATGCTCTTGTAGCTTTCCAGCGAAAATACTCTGGGCCACAGTCCGATGTTTCCCCTGAGTGCATCCGTGCCGTCGTTAAACGAGTAGGCCACCGTATTCAGGACCGGATACAATGTGATAAACATAAGCAGGATCAGAAAGATGGCATTGACCACAGGGAAGACCCTGTCATGGTGGATCCTGTTTTCTTTTGGCGTTACAAATCCACGGTTCATAACATTCTCCTCCTTGTCAGATCAATGTATTCTCATCAAGTTTCTTCGCTATGGTATTTGCAGCAAACAGAAGAATGATGGCGACAACGCTCTTGAACATACCTGCCGCGGTGGCGACGCCGTACTGCTGTTTTGAAATACCATATTTCAGGACGAAGATATCGATGGTCTGGGCATAGTCAGTTGTCAGGGACGACTGCAGCAGGTACTGCAGCTCGAATCCGGCTTCCATCAGATGTCCGATGTTCATGATCAGCAGGATGACAAACGTGGAACGAATGCCCGGAAGCGTGATATAACGGATCCTGGCGAACCGTCCGGCACCGTCGATCTCCGCTGCTTCATACAGGCTCGGGTCTATGGCCGTCATGGCGGAAATGTAGATGATGGTATTCCATCCGACCTCTTTCCATACATTGATCACGCCGACCAGCCACCAGAACAGTTTCTCTTCACCAAGGAAAAAGATCGGCTGTTTGATCAGGCCGATGCCCTGCAGAAGCTGGTTGATGGGGCCGTTGCTGGCGAAAATGTTCTGCGCCATACCGACGACGATAACCATACTGAGGAAATGCGGCAGATAAGTCACAGTCTGCACGGTACGCTTGAACATGGTTTTTCTGACTTCATTCAGAAGGATGGCCAGGAGAATGGAGGTCACTGTGCCAAGCACCAGATTGATGACACTCATGGCCAGGGTATTCCGGATACTTTCCAGAAAGTCTCTTCTGCCGAACAGCCACTTGAAGTTATCCCATCCCACAAATTTGCTTCCGGTGATTCCCTTCTTCGGCGTATAATCCTGGAATGCGGTGATCCATCCCCACATGGGGCCATAGTTGAACAGCAGCACATATAACAGCATGGGAACAGCCATGATCACCAGCTGCCACTGCTTGCACAGCGTCTGAAAGAAACCCTTTTTCGGATGTCCTGCACCGGCATTAATGGTATTTGCTGCAGGTCTGCTCATACGGCAGTTCCCCCTTTCATCTGTTTTTCAAAAGAAACAGGGGGAGAGAAGGTCATTCTCTCCCCCTGAACCTTCATACCGGTTTCATAATACGGATGATGCCGTGAAAGGAGGTTTACTCGTTTTCAAGCACTTTCGCAGCCTCCTTCTGAACTGCTTCCCACATGAACTCGCCGAATACGGTAGCGGACGGGGTGATCTCTTCCACAAACTCATCCCACAGAGCGTCGAATTCTTCCGGATCGCACATGATCAGCTCGGGCAGATACTTGTCCTGGATATCCAGGAAGTCCTGATGATCGATGTCTACCGGTGAATAGTCGATCTGCCATGCCTCTCCGTACGGAGCCAGCTCGATAGGCGGATTTACGAAATCAGCAAATTTCTGGTAGCCGTAATGCTCAAGGAATTCCTTGTCATAGTCGTTCATCTGACCGAATACGATCTCGGGCTGGTTGCCGACCTCCCAGCAGTTGCCTGCCAGATCGCCTTCCATGATGTATCCCTGTTTCTTCGGGCTGCTCTCGGTGAATGCCAGAGCCTTGTTGTGAAGCTTCCAGTTGTTGTTCTGGGTATTCTCGTACTGTTCCTTGGTCATCATCAGACGGCCGTCTTCGATGTAGTAGTCTTCTCCCTCAACGCCCCAGTTGAAGAGCAGCTGCCATTCGTCGGACATCATTTCTTCCCACATTGCAACGATGCGCTCCGGGCACTCGCAGTTGACGGAGATACCAAAGCCGCGGCGTACGTTCGGAAGAGAACCGTTTACATAGTGCTCCTCGATTTCCTTGCCGTCCACATATTCGGGATCGTATACAAGACCAAGGGCGACATAGGTGTTCTTGTACATCTTCGCATCCTGCAGAGCGAAGGTAGCGTTGTTGAAGTCCCAGGTCTGGTCGAACATGCCGAGCACGGTGCCGCTGGACAGAGCTGCGATGTACTGGTCATAGTTCATGACGAAGGTATCCTTGCTGATCAGGCCCTTGTGGAACTCTTCGTTCAGCTTCTTGTAATAGGGCTTTGCATAGGGCTTGTCGATGAAGGTCTCGGTATGGAAATCTTCGGAGTTGACATCTACCAGAACCTCGCCGTCGTTCGGACGTCCCATCAGGTGCTGTACCGGGTTGATCAGGCAGAAATGTCTCCAGTCTTCGCAGAGAATGTCGAAGCCGACGTAGGGTGTACCGTTCTCATCTGTCGGATTTGCTTCGATGAAGGCATCCAGAAGATCGAAATACTCGTTCAGAGTATGGATCTCGGGATATCCGCCCCATTCAAGAACCTGCTTCTGAATAAAGAACGCCGGTCCGTTTACCTGATTGACGATCTGCTCGCCATCGGCAAGACCATAGTTCGGGATGATGTACAGAACATCGTTTCCGTCTTCGTCCTTCTCGATCAGACGGGCCTTCTGCGGTTCGATATGTGCCCACAGTCTCGGAGTCTTTTCGGGGGATACATAATCCAGCAGGTTGATAAGTGCGCCGTTCTGGATCAGAAGGTCTGCACTGTTTCCGCCGTCAAACAGATCCGGATAATCTTCGCCAGCGATCATCATGCCGAGCTTTTCATCCAGGTCGCCTGCAAGGAACTCAAACTCAAAGGTAACACCGAATTCTTCTTCGATCTTTTTATAGATCTTGTTGTCGTCGGCCGGCTGATCGCCTGGATCTCCGCGGAATACGGTAAGGGTGATCGGTTCCTGAGCTTCCTCTGCCATAGCGGGAATCGATGCCAGGGGGGATGAAACCATAGCCAGTGCAAGAGCTGCTGCCAAAATCTTCTTCATGTTCTTCCTCCTTTTTTGTGAAAAATACTTCAGTAACGATATTCACGGTTCACAACTTATGGCTTTATATTATCATCCAATTGACGTTATCGCTTACTAATTCTTGTGTTTTATTTTTTAATTCTTGCTAATATTCTGATATTTTATTGTTATAATGTCGTTTTTCACAAGTATTTCGCCCGTATTTTAGGTACTTTTAACGACAAATTACGATACTCACACGAAATACTTTCAGCAACAATTGTGACGCAGTTTTTATCCGGCGTAAAAACAAAAAAACTGTGAAAATGAGCTCCGGCAGATTTCTGCCCGTCTCATTTTCACAGCTTTTGACCGCATTTATTTTGATTTGAGGATTTTTACAAGGCGCATGGCCAGAAACAGCATGAGCAGCGCTCCCGCGCCTGCAATCAGATAATAAGGAAGCACTTTATTTGCGGAGGAGTATTCTTTGGCCTCCTCCAGATGAGCCGCTCCCGTAACCGCGATACTGTTGTCCTGCTCCGTTTTCGGAAGAGCAATGCCGGTTCCGATCGGTATCCCGCTGAACTGGTACTGACGGTCCAGTGTTCCGTCTTCCAGCATGGTATCGGTCCATGTGATCTGGTCCTGTCCTGCTTCCTTGGGAACCAGGATCACGCCGCCTGATTTTACCGAGAAATCATTTCTGCCAAGATCCAGCAGTTCAAAATTATCAAAGGCATAATTGAGAAGCGTAACAGATTCGTTATCTGTCTCCTCTGCACCGCCCCGCATGACCACGCTGATCACCCGCATGTCATCCTTTACGGCACCGCAGGCCAGTACGCTTCCGGAGTCCTCCGTATACCCTTCCTTTCCGCCGATGCAGAATTCATAAAACTCAGGAGTTGCAGGATCGATCAGGGTCAGATTGCTGGAAAGAACCCTTTGGCCTCCCGAAACATTGGTCGGGGGGATCGTATATGTCTTGGTTGACGAGATCGTCTGGAAGGTTCTGTCGGCCAGCGCCGCTTCCGTGATCAGCGCAAGATCGTGGGCCGTTGTGACCTGCTGCGGATCCGGAAGGCCCGTGGGATTGGTGAATACCGTATTGGTGCAGCCAAGCTCCTTTGCCTTGTCATTCATCATTTTGACAAAGTGCTCCACCGATCCGCCCACATATTCGGCCACCTGAAGCGAAATCTCGTTGGCCGATGCAAGCGTTATGGCGTAAAGGCACTGCTCCATGGTGAATTCTTCATCCACCTGGGAAGAAATGGTCGTCGCTCCGTCCACTACTCCGGCCATGCCCGTGGAGGTCATGGTCACAATGTCTTCCAGCGAACTGTTCTCCAGTGCTACCAGGCATGTCATGATCTTGACCGCACTGGACGGATACAGCGGTACGTCGGCATTCTTGGAATACAGGACTACATGGGAGGATTCTTCCATCACGAAAGCGGCGCCGGAAGTGATCGCAGGACCCTGGGGCCAGCCTTCGATCGCGTTTGTCGTGATCGTATCTCCAAGATCCATCGGAGCGGCAGGTTCTTCGGATTCTTCTGTGCTTTCTTCTTCATAATCGTAAGAATCGTCATAGTAGGATTCTTCATAGTCCGATTCAGAATAATCTGTTTCAGAAGAATCCGTTGTGTCGTATTCCGTATCGCTGTCTGAACCGGAGTACTCGGTATCGTCCGTTTCATAACTGACGTATTCTTCTTCCTCGTAATTGTATTCTTCAGTCTCCTCGGCAGGAATGTTGGAAAAAGGAAGACAGCAAAGAACCGCAGCCACAGTAAGAAACCGTATTCCTTTTTTCTGAAACTTTTTCATTTGTGAACTCCCCAAATCTATATTGATGCGGAAACAAAAACAGTTTCCATAAAATCACTTTCGTAGTATATCACATCTTCTCATTCCTTGCAAAAAAATCACTGCAATGTTAATATAACTGTAATAGTTATAGCAAACATCATCTTTACTGACGTTTTCTATAATACAACACTTCGTACAGTCGCCCTGAAAGGGAATAAAATATGTCAAAACCCGGAACCAGAGGGAAAATCGCATGGTCTTCCCTGTTTCACAGATTATCACCGTACATGATCCGCAAAGGACTTCTATATCTGAAACATTACGGGCCGGAGGAATTTCTGATCCGCCTTCGGGACCGCTTTGAACCGGAGGAGGTTCCCTACGCCCAGTGGTATCCCGAATACGTAAAGCACAGACAGCTGTCCCGGAAGAGTGCCCGTCCCAGGGTACCGGAAGACGCTCCGCTGATCAGTATAGTAGTCCCTGTTTTTCACACACCTGCCCGGTATCTGAACGAGATGCTGGATTCCGTTCTTTCCCAGACCTGCGGGAACTGGGAGCTGATCCTCGTAAATGCCTCACAAGATGATGCCGGAGTGAATCAGATCCTGCAGGAACGGTCCGCCCGGGATGCGCGCATACGTGTCATTTCAAAAGAGAAAAATGAAGGGATCGCCGGAAACACCAATTCCGGGATCGATGCCGCAAGAGGCGTTTTTATCGGATTTCTGGATCACGATGATGTTCTGGAGCCGGATACGCTGCAGTATGTGTCAGAAGCGGCCGCCGCATTTCCGGACTGCGACCTGCTTTATACGGATGAGGACAAAATCTCTCAGAACACCGCCGAGCATTTCCAGCCGAACCTGAAATCGGACTTTAACCCCGATCTGCTCCGCTCCAACAATTATATCTGCCATTTTCTTGTCGTCCGTGCCTCCCTTGCAAGGTCGGTCGGAGGAATCCGCGAAGGTTTCGAGGGAGCGCAGGATTACGATTTCATCCTGAGATGTACGGAAAAAGCCCGCCGGATCGTTCACATTCCGGAAATACTGTATCACTGGAGGGTCCACAGAGATTCTACGGCCGATAATCCGCTGAGCAAACCTGAAGCGTATCTGTCCGGAAAAAAAGCAATAGAAGAACACCTGCTGCGTACAGGACTGGGCGGCGAGGTCAGCGAAACATCCTATCCGGGCTTTTACCGGGTAAGGTATCCGCTTCCGGAACAGCCTCTGGTTTCGGTGATCATACCCAACAAAGACCAGAAAGACCACCTGCAGACGTGTCTGGATTCTCTTCTCGAGAAAACCGCTTATCCGAATTACGAGATCCTGGTGATCGAGAACAACAGTACGTCGGAAGAAATTTTCCGGTACTACAAATCTCTCTCCGAAAATCCGAGAATCCGTCTGCTCCGCTGGAAAAAGCCCTTCAACTATTCCGCCATCAATAATTACGGCGCCCGCAAGGCGAAGGGAGACTATCTTCTGTTCCTGAATAACGATACGGAGATAACCTCACCGGACTGGATGGAAGAAATGCTGCGTGTCTGCCGGCGGCCTGGAACCGGAGCTGTCGGGGCAAAGCTCTTTTACGGAAACGGAACCATTCAGCATGCCGGATGCGTGATCGGAATGGGCGGCGTTGCTGGCGCCATGTTCGTCGGAATGGACGGGCGCAGATCCGGTTATCTTCACAAAGCCTCGATCATCCAGGATATGAGCGCGGTCACCGCCGCCTGCATGATGACTCCCAGAAGTCTGTTCATGGAGCTGGGCGGTTTCGAAGAAAAGCTGGCTGTGGCGTTCAACGACATGGATTACTGCCTGAAGGTACGAAGTGCGGACCAGCTGGTCGTTTATGACCCCTATGCCTCTCTGAACCATCTGGAATCCGTCACCCGCGGGCCCGAGGACTCCAAAGAAAAGATCCGGCGTTTTCAGAACGAAATTGAATATATGAGAAGCCGCTGGACAGATATCCTGAAAAACGGTGATCCTCTCTACAACAAAAACCTGTCTCTCAAAAAATGGAACTATTCTCTGAAGCCCTTTTATGGCAGCGGGGAAGGGAAGGAAGCATGATGCCCGAAGTATCGGTAATCATCCCGAATTACAACGGGATCCAATATCTGAAACGAGTGCTTGAAAGCCTGCGGCTGCAGACTTTCACTGATTTTGAAACAATTCTCGTGGACAACGGGTCCACAGACGGCAGCGCGGAATTTGTCGAAAAGGAATTTCCGGAAGTACGGCTGATCGCTCTGCCGGAAAATACAGGCTTTGCCTGCGGCGTCAACGTGGGAATCCGTTCCTGCAGTTCGAAATTTGTAATTCTCCTGAACAATGACACGGAGGCGGATCCCTGCTTTGTCAAAGAAATGGTTGAAGGCATCAGACGGCATCCCGGCGCCTTTTCGTGCCAGGCCAGGATGATACAGTTTTCGGACCGCACGAAGCTTGACGGAGCCGGCGACTGCTATTCGATTCTTGGCTGGGCCTATGCCAGAGGAAAAGACAGCCCTGCCGGCGCCTTCCTGCAGGAAGAACAGGTCTTTTCCGCTTGTGCAGGCGCGGCAGTCTACAGAAGAAAGCTTCTGAAAAAAACAGGGGTTTTTGACGAAGAACATTTTGCCTATCTCGAGGATCTGGATATCGGCTACCGGGCCCGCATTCTCGGATATGAAAACTGGTATCTTCCCAAAGCCGTTGTCTGTCATGTGGGCAGCGGAACCAGCGGATCCCGGTATAATCAGTTCAAGATCCGCTATTCATCACGAAACAACATTTACATGATCTATAAAAACATGCCGTTGCCGCAGATCATCCTGAACCTGCCGTTCCTCGCTGCCGGCTTTGCCGTCAAGCTTTTATATTTTACGGCAAAGGGTTTTGGTAAAGAATATCTTGCCGGGATCAAAAACGGATTTGAGATCAGCAAGCCAGAAAAGAAGGTAAAGTACCGAAGAAGGAATCTGAAGAACTATCTGCAGATTCAGAAAATGCTCTTTCAGGGAACGCCCGGGGCTGTCCACAGAAAATAAAGCATACCACGGCCTCTGCTTACTGCAGGCAGCTGAAACATCGCAACAATGAACATGTGTCTAATGCAGAATCATGGAGGTTTTATTTTATGTTCAGAAAAATGCGGCGCTTTAAACAGCAGATTCCGGAGGAACAATGCATCAGGGTCCTGAAGGAACAGCCCCGGGGCGTATTGTCCGTTCTGGGTGATGACGGCTATCCCTATGGAATTCCCATGAATCACTGGTATTCCGAAACAGACGGCCACCTCTACTTTCACGGAGCCGTAGAAGGCCACAAGCAGGACGCCATCGCCCGCTGTGACAAAGTCAGCTACTGCGTCTACGATGAAGGCTTCAGAAAAGAAGGAGAATGGGCTCTCAATATCAACAGCGTTGTGGTCTTCGGACGCATGCGCATCGTGGAAGACGAACAGAAGCGAATCGAAATCTGTACCAATCTTTGCAGGAAGTTCACAGATGATGAGAAATACCTTCAGCGAGAATTAAAAAACGCGCTTCCCCGCGTACGCTGCCTGGAGCTGATTCCGGAGCATATGACAGGGAAGCTTGTGAATGAATCATAATCGTAACAAAAATGTTCCGGACATCACGGATACAACGGGGGCTTTTTAACTATACGTATTTAGATCTCTTCTCTCAGAATCTGAGGCAGTACGGACAGTCCGTACTCCGCCAGATGATGATCTTCCTCTCCGGTTCCTCCGCTTACGCCCAGTCCGCCGATGATCATTCCCTCATGGACCAGCGGCACTCCGCCGCCGAAGATAACGATCTTTCCGCCGTCCATCTTGTCCACGCCGTAGAATGTTCCGCCCGGTTGTGCGATACGGCTCAGCTCCATGGTGGACATCTTTACCGCGACGGAGGTATAGGCTTTTTTCATCGCCACATCAAAGCTTACCAGAAACGCGTCGTCCATCACATGTACCGCGACAGGGTTTCCCTGCGGATTGCATACCGCGATCACGGCTGCTTTTCCTTCGCGCTTCGCTTCTTCCTCAATCTTTTCAATCAGGCGCTTCGCAATTTTCAGATTCATTCTGGCCGGAAGGCCGATCCGCTTCATGACCTCGGCCACCACGGCGTCGCTGGCAGATCCTGCTGCCGGAGCAGCGCTGTGTACTTCTGTCATCACTGGTTCGTCCTGATCCTTTCCCGTAAGTCTGCCTTCTCTTCTTGCATCCGTATATCTGGCAAGGATATACAGATAATCCGCAAGGCGGTTCAGGTACTGCCTGCTGCCCTGGTCGCTGCCGAATTTCACGGTTACGGAGGCAAGCGCCCGTTCTGCCCTGCGGCAGACTGTGCGTGCGATGTCCAGCTCGGCCGAAAGGCGGCAGCCGCCCGGAAGGATAAATTCCTTCGGTCTGTCAAACAGACCCTCCATCCGGTCGATCTCACTTTCCAGAATTTCGGTTTCATCCGGTTTGACCCGGTATTCCTTGTTATAAGGATCCGCGATCCCGGCCATAAGAAGGATCAGCGATCTCTGGACCTTTTCGAGGATCCGCACCGTATCGGGCTGATCCTTCAGCATAACCTTTACGAGACCAAGATGGCTGGTCAGCTCATCCACAGTCCCCACAAGATTGATCCGGTCATCCGCTTTGGATACATTCCCGGAACGGATCAGATTCGTGATCCCACGGTCCCCGTTTTTTGTATAGATACTCATTGGCTGCCTCCTGCGAGGGATCGGAACGGCATTTTTTTGACCGCCCTGGCGCTGTTCGCACCAAGATCCCGGCACTGCCGAAGCGTCGGCTGAATCAGTTCAAATACATTATGTCCTTTGGGAAGAGGCGACATCTGCATCGCGGCCTGCTGCCCCGTGATCCCGATTCCGCTTCCCAGCATGGACTCTGCTGCCGCCTGATGTGCCAGCTCGTCCACGTCTCCGTTTCCGGAAACGATCTGAAAAAGAACGCCCTCTTCTTCAATTCCCGCGCATATCTCTTTTAAAAGATCCTTGTCCGGATGATCCGTATAGATCATGATCGAAGGTCTGTTTACAATCATCTGTCTTTTCCCGCTCCCAGATACGAAAGAAGAAGTCCTGTGGCCACCGCGTTTCTCGGACCCTCTGTTCCCCGGATATTTCCGCGGCCGCACACGATCCGGTATTCCGAAAGTGCCTGCGTAAGCATTTCAGGGATCTCGAAATCCTCCGCCGAGCCTCCTACCAGCACCACGTTGGGAATCTTTCTCAGATCATGATCCGGCGCGACGGCAGTCAGCGCACGGATCGCATTGCGGACAAAGACCTTTCGTTTGGCATCCCGCCTGACATCCATGATTTTTTCCATCGTGATGTCTTCCTCGATCCGAAGCATCTCGCCCGGCGCAAGAAGAACGACTCTTCCAAAATATCTGGGATCAATGGATTCTTCAAAGAACCGCATGGCCCCGTTTTCCAGCCTCATATGGAAAAGGCTCTCCACCTTGCCCATAGGATATTTTTTGATCTGCTCCGCCGTCTGCCGGCTTTCAAGACCCAGCTCGGTACGGATCAGCATGGTGACCAGCTCTCCTGCGCCGGCCTGGTGCGTTGTACGTACCGTGCCGTCCGCTTCGAGGACAGCTGCGTCGGTGGATCCGCCGCCCATATCCAGGATGGCCAGCGGAAGCCTGGTGCCCGGGGTGGTCATCGCTCCGAGGGATGCCATGACAGCCTCCACGCCTGCAACGACAGCCTTGACATGAAGTTCTTCCTCCAGTCTTTCCGCTATCTTCTGCATGGGCAGATGTCTTGTCCTTACCATGGCCGCTATGCCGACTGCCTTCTCCATGCAGGTCTCGCCTGCAAGAGCGCCGGGGATCGTCACGGGCGCAAGGGTATCGACCGCCAGAATATCCGTGATCCGGATCTCTTCTCCGCCGTCTCCGGCCACATCCGCCATGCCGGTTCTGATCCGTTTAAACATGTTTCCGACATTGGTATTGTTCTGTCCTTCGATGTCCCGGATCTCTCCGGCCGCAGAACGTTCCTCCATGATCCTGTCGGCGCCGGCGTCGATATTGACGGTTCTGTCCGTATCTCCGTGAAAGGTGATCTCTCCGGCCGGCAGCACATTTTCCTGTATATTGCCGTGCGGAGTCCGTATCACCACAGCACTCCGGTTTCCGATCAGACTCTTTGCAATGGGCGTCACCATTCTGGTTTCCTCTGCGTTGAGCCCGAGAAGCGTCGCGATCCCATAGGGATTCGAAAGCATCCGGATCGAAGTACCCGGAAGCGCCACCTCAATGGCAGCCATCTTTCCTTCCGGTATCTGCCGGATGTGCCGGACTTCGTCCACGATGGGGATCCGGATCGAAAGGCGGTTTTCCACAAGCACCGCTTCGTCCGCCTGAAGGATCAGACCTTTGATATCCAGCTCCGGGATGAACTGGTTCAGCCTCGAGGCAGCCTCCTCATAGGAGAATCTGCTGTCTACGGCAACAATATAGGGGACTCCCGGCTTTCCCCTCCACAGGTTTTCCAGAAAGATCAGTTCACCGACCGCTTCCCCCGCGCCTGCCGGCGTGGACGGATCGTGACCGATCATGGAGGATTCCGTGATGATCGTCTCTGTTATGGTCTCCATCGCGGTGTCTCCGATGACCGGAGCCGCTTCATTCAGACGCACCAGAGAAAGGGCGGACAATGGAAGATTCACTGCACCGAGTGCATCCAGCAGGGCCTGCTTTATGCCGAATACGTTCGGCAGCGTCCCCTTGGTGCCCGTAGTCATGCGGGATGCCCCGGAGACAAACCGAAAAGACCCGTTTTCACGGATCTCCCCGATACAGACCTCTGTTGTCGAATTTCCGATATCAACGCCCGCGATCAGTTTCAAGCAAGGATTCCTCTTTTCTCATATACTTCGGCGGCTTCCAGAACCAGCTTCGCGCAGTGCGGAGCATGATACTTTTCCAGAAGGTCCTGCGCCAGCATCAGCAGCTCCTTTTTGGTAGACCGGTTCGGCCGGAGCTGATTGTACATTTTCAGGATCACATCGTCCGGAACATTCACAAGCTCGGATGCCCGGTCAAAATTTGCCTTCATCTGGGGATTGTCATCTTCCAGAGCTACGTTGCCCTGCCGCTTCAGCATCTCGGAGGAGATCTTGATATCCTCTGAGCTTACATTTCCTCTTCTTACCTCTTCAAGGGTGATCTGCGACAGTTTTTTGCCGGTTCTGGAAGTGATCGTATCTGCTTCATATTTTCCCAGCGGATATCTGCTCATTGTACGCCCTCCCATTCGATCATGCCCTTTTCAGGATCCAGCTGCTCGGTCTCGATAATATGCATCAGCGCAGCCTTTACCTGGAACTTTGCACGTACCATCGGATCGTTTTCGCTCTCGATGGGCGTAACCCGCTCGCCTTTCGCATAGCGTGCGGCATTCCTGCCGATCTTGCGGTAGGTCTCGGGCGTCATGAGCGGCGCCTGGGGAAACAGCTCCAGATTGGTCAGGGGATAAAGATCCTTCTGATGAATGACCGTGGTCCCCTTGGACTGGATGCCGATTCCGATGCCGGAGCCGGAAAGCTTTGCCGACTGAAGCGCCATGAAACCCACGTCCGAGGTATCCAGAACCTTGACGACCCTGGAGACCATGCCTTCCTCCTCGATTCCGGCCCTTACGTTTCTCAGCACCTCATCGAGAGGGATTCCCGTTATCGTTGAACGGATTTCGGTCTGGAACGCGGCGCCGACACCGATCACGATTTCTTTCGGATCAGTTCCCTTTACCGCTTTGACAACGTTTGTATAATGATGCTTCGGCCGCATCCGGGTTCTTCCGGAAAGTGACTGCACGGATCTGTCCGCCGTTTTCGTTTCCGGAACGGAAGCACCCTGTTTCTGCAGCTGTTCAATAACTGCTCTGGTGATCGCCTGGACAAGCTGTTCGTTCATTTCCATTTTCTTGTCCTCCTTACAGATCGTTCACATCGATCCGGTGCGGGATCGCCTTGATCTCTTCCCACCGCTTTCCGGATACGCGGTATCCGGTTCCCGGCCCCAGATAATCGTTGGGCGTGTTGACTCCGGACATTACCTGGAACTGATCGTCCAGGATCGCCGCGGTATGCATGTAGTCTCCGATCACACGCTGCTTGAGCATGTTCAGGATGCTTTCGGCCAGCTCCTCGAAGCCGGATTCCGCAAGCGCCCTTACCACGTCGACTCCCGTGATCCCGCGCTTCATCATGTCGTCCGCCGAAAGAAGGTCCGCTGCCACGTCACGTTTCAGGGTATCGTGGCTTCCATGGGCATAGGTTACGGCTTCCACCTGCTCATCCGTCACCTCAGTAAGCCCCAGGTATCGGAAGACGGCCTGAACCGCCTTTCCGGCAAGTCTGCGGACACGGATGACTTCCTCTTCCGTCACGGGCCGGAGCCCGCCGTCCACCTGCATGTCCCTCTGCAGGACATTATAATCGTCAAAGTCCTCCGCATCGAAATTCGATCCGGCGAACATGTTATCGTAATTGGGTTCTGCCGCATAGCCCGAGAAAATAAAATCCGTGCCGGGCATGAACTGCAGCATGGTTCTTGCCGTTCTTCTCATATCGGAATTGGAAAAGCTCTGATCATTGGAGGAAGCGCATTCCAGTCCCAGTAGCGCGGCGACCAGATTTTCTCCGATCACTTCCCGTATTCCGGAGGGCACGCTGGCCGTAACGCCGATGCAGCTGACCGATCCGTTCTGAATTCCCTGTGTTCCCGCGCCCTTTGTCATGAACAGACACCGGCACTCCAGATACAGCATGGACTTCTTTTCACTGGATCCCATCAGCACCTCGGAGCCCGAACCGGAAGTGAACCTCACCTTCAGTCCGCGGGATGCGTAGGCCGAGCTTAAAAACGCCTTGGAATACGGCGTATCGTCTCCGTCGATGAAAACCTTCTCGGTTCCGTATACGGAAAGGGTCTCCGCATAGGTCGTAAGACCCCGGATTCCCAGCTCCAGCTCAGTCGCTTCCTCGACCGCGCACTGGGTGAGGACGCCTTTTCTTCCTGCCTGGGAACCGATCAGAAGCGCGATCGCATTAAACGGAGCGTACCGGGCAACGCCGGTCGTGGTTTCCTCCTCGCTGAAGCCTCTGAGCGCTCCCTCTGCGGCGTCCGCCGCGATCTGAACCGGATCGTCCTTCAGATTGGTGATATGCGCCTGATTGCCGGGAACCTTTCTGGCCCTCATCTTCTGCATGCCCATCATCAGTTCGACGACATTCAGATAATTGATGATCTCTGCCATCTTTGCAGGCGTGATCCCGGAGATGATCTTCAGGATCTCCTTTCGCGGAGTCACGATATCCACGATCTTTCTGGCGATCTCAAGCGAGGGGATTGCCATGGATTCCTCGGCGCGGTCCGCACGGATCGCGTAATCCGCGATAAACTGATCGATAAAGTCAAAATCCTCGCGCTTTTTTCCGTCCAGCTCGGTGATCACACCGTTTTCGACTTTAATCGAAGGCGCGGGATCATACGGACTCTTCATGGCGATGAATCCCATCTCGGGCCATTCGTCGATAAATCCGTCTTTGTTTACAGCTCTTTTGTCCAGTGCCTCAATTCTTTTGGATCTCTTCATAACCAATCACCATAATCTGTCTCAGCCCTGCCAGAGCCTCGTATAAATGTTTATGATGTCTTCTTTTGTCGGAACTCTGGGATTTGCCGGAGTACAGCTGTCCCTCAGGGCAGCCTCGGCCATCCGGTCGATGGCGCCGAAATATTTGTCCGGCGTGATCGTCCCCATCTCAGAGATCGTCATGGGTATATCCATCTCTTTCAGCATGAACTGGATCCAGTTCACCAGAGAATTGACGGACATTACTTTGTTATAGCTGGAAAGCCCCAGAATATGGGCTATATTGGAATACCGCTTTACTGCCGGAAGATATTCCTTCTGGCTGCGGCTTTTTTTATTGATATCGGCGTTAAATTCAACGACGTAGGGAAGGAGCATCGCATTCGCGCGGCCGTGGGGAACGTGGAAAACCGCTCCCAGCTGATGGGCCATGCTGTGCGTGATGCCAAGCCCGGCTGTATTAAAGGACAGACCGGCAAGGCAGGAGGCGACATGCATTTTTCTTCTTGCATGCATGTCGTTGCCGTCCAGATAGGCTCTTAGAAGAAAAACGCCGCAGATCTCAATAGCTTTTTCCGCAAGCGCCGCCGAAAATTCATTATGATTGATACTCACATAGGATTCCAGAGCATGTGTAAAGGTATCCATTCCGGTGTCCGCCGTAACAGAAGGCGGAACGGAACGCACCAGCTCGGCATCCAGGATCGCCTCGTCGGCGGTAAGCGAATCGGAGATCAGAGGGTACTTCACTTTTGCAGCCGTATCGTTGACAACCGCAAAGGAGGTGACCTCGGACCCCGTCCCGCTGGTAGTGGGTACTGCAATCAGTCCTACTTTTCCGTAGGGGTTGATCTTCAGTGCAAATTCACGGATGGCTTTCGAAGAATCGATCGCCGAACCGCCGCCCACGGCCACGACCGCGTCCGGCTGATAGGCCAGAAATTTTTTCACGCCTTCTGCGATCTTGTCAACCGGCGCATCCGGCACCACATCGCTGAAAAGGTCGTACTCTTTGCCGGCGCTTTGAAGCGGCTCCGTGATCAGATCGATCATGCTGCTCTTCGCGATGAACGGATCCGTAATGATCAGGATTCTTTTATATGGAATTTCCTTAAGACGTCCCAGCGCATTTTCACCAAAATGGATCGCTGTCCTCATCTCAAATGTTTTCATTTCCTGCTCCTGCATTTGGCCTGCTTACCTGTTATCCCGTATCATGCCGGAGAATCCGGATACAGGCAGCGCACCTCATTTTGATCAAAATATTCCATCCAGCCGTTGTCAGGCCGTTTATCCGTGATCACCAGATCGACTCCTGCGGATTTCAGACCTCCCGTAACCGCAAAGGCTGACTGATCAAATTTCGTACAGTCTGCCATAAGGACTCTTTTTCTGCTGGATTCCAGCATGGCCAGCTTGGTTCCCGAAAAGACTTCCTGAGACTCCATCATTCCCTGTATCCGGTTAATCGCCTTGCAGGATACAAAAGCCCAGTCCATATAAAAGGAACGGATCATCGATTCACATTTGCTTCCGTGAAAGCAAAGATAGCCTTTCTGTATCGCCCCGCCGGCCGCATAGACGGACCATCCGGTCACATCCCCCAGCTCGATCAGGATTTCTACGGAATTTGTCACAATCGTGAGCTTTTTACGGTTTTTCAAAGCTCTGGCCAGAAAGATCGCCGTTGTGCTTGCGTCCAGAAAAAGATGATCCCCGTCGTTCACGAGGGAAGAAGCGATTTCTGCCATCTTCTGCTTGCCGGAAGCGTTTTTGTTTCTCCGGATATTGAATGGAAGCTCTATGGAAACATCCTCGTTCAGAACGGCGCCGCCGTAGCTTTTTACGGCAAACCCTTCTCTCTCCAGACGTTCCAGGTCTCTTCGGATCGTTTCCTCCGAAACCTCGTAAAACTGACTCAGTTCACTGACAATTACCCTTTTTTCGCTGTGAAGCTTCTCCAGAATCTCTCCACGCCTCTCTGCTGCCAGCATGGTATTACCTCCGTTCTGGCGGGACTGGATTCCCTTCTTAAAGGATCGTATCCATCATTCTGCGGTCAGGATGCGCAATGACAGAGGAATCCAGATACATTCCCTTGGCTGCCACCAGCTCTTTCGCCCTGCGGATCGACGCCTCCACGGCCGATACTTCGCCCGTGATCAGCATGTACGATTTTCCGCACATTCCTTTGGCCAGCCGAAGCTCGATCAGATCGACGATCGCTGTTTTTGCAGCCTGATCCGCGGCCTCGATCAGGGAAGCCACGTCGTAGGTTTCAAGGATTCCAAGGGCGCTGATCTCCTCCACATGGGTCGCCCCGTATATCGCCGGAAAGATCGACTCATGCGGATTGCCCAGCACAAAGCTGTCGATGCAGCTGGACTCATTGCTGTTGACGGCGGTTTCGACAGCCGCCTGTACCGCAGAAAGATCTCCTGTTATAATCGCAACATATTTACCCGGGCACACAGTCTGTGCCTCAATGATCTCGACTTCTGCGGTCTTGACCATCGCGTCCGCCGCGGTGATCCCGGCTGCCGTAGTCTTAAATTCAATCATACCGATGGCTCTGCTCATGATCTGTACGTCCTTTCTATTCAGCTGCAATGACAATATGACGGTCTGTAACCTCGGTGACTTTTCCGTCTATTGACGCGTGAATTCCGACACTGAGGCCCTGAGCAGGTTCAGCGATCATCTGTCCCCGCTTCACATGCTCTCCCGCCGAAACAACAGCATGGGCCGGAGCTCCGATATGCTGGCTGAGAAGGATTGTCACCTTCTTTACCGGGACAAGTCTTTCGTCAAGGGGTGCCTCTTTGTCGTACTTCGAAAGTCCGAGTCTTGCCATCAGGCGTTCTTCCGGCACCTTTCTGTATTCCCGTGACTCCCGTACCGGAACGGCCTCCACTGCAGGCGGTTTTATGCCGCCTTTCCGAAGGCCGGCTTTCATGTCGGCCAGCAGCGTTCTGGGCGCCAGGCTCTGCGGACAGGAAAACATTTCGCATACGCCGCAGGAGCTGCAGAAGCTTGCATTGATATACGGATTCATATCCTGGAAATCCGCATTGGATGCAGCTCTCATGAATCTTGCAGGATCAATGGGATGTCCCAGCGCATGTCTCGGACACAGATCCGTGCAGGTGTTGCACTGGCAGCAGATGGATGCCGCCCTCTTTAAATCTATAGAAGCTTTTCGATTCTTCTTTGTAACGATCGTATGATCCTTCGGGAGGACCAGGATCGCATTTGTCGTTTTCGTAACCGGATCGGATCCCGATCCGATCCTTCCCATCATCGGCCCGCCCACGAAATAGACAGGATCCTCGCAGGTCAATGCGCCTGCCTGTGCCACTGCCTCGTCAAGCGTCGCTCCAATGGGCATACGCACAGTAACCGGGTTGGACACTTCCGCCACGACAGAAATGAATTTATCTTCCACCGGCTCATTGAATTCCACTGCGCGATATACATTAAACACCGTCTCCACATTGAACACGGCTACGCCCTGCTCTATGGGAAGACCGCCCGGCCGTACCACCCGTCCGGTTGCTTCATAAATAAGAACCACCTCGTCTCCCATCGGATATACTTCCTGGAGAAGATGGATCCTCATGTTCGGAAATTCTTCGATATGCTGTCTTAAGGCGTCAATGGTCTTTTTATAAGACTCCTTGATGCCGATGACCGCCTCTTTGGCTCCCACCGTTTCGGCGATCATATAAAAGGTTTTCATGATCTCATAGGCATGCTGTTCCAACACCTGCCTGTGAAGCTTCAGCAGAGGTTCGCATTCCGCGCAGTTCAGCAGAATAATCTCTGCTTTATCTGTCAGCTTGGCGTAAGTAGGAAATCCGGCACCGCCGGCGCCGACCACACCGCACCTTTGTATTATATTCTGTAATTCCTTGATATCCATGCTGAGGTCCCCGCTGTATATTTGTTATTCTTTGATCCAGTCCTGCCCGTCATCGACAATACCGACGATCGCCGCGTCCACCGGCGCATTGTCCATTCCGCAGCCTATGCGGGCCGCGCTGCCCTCTGCGACCAGTACATACTCACCGATTCCCGCTCCGATGATGTCAATCGCGACAAGGCGTGCCTGATCCCCTTTCATATGATGGATCGGCTCCACGATCATAAATTTGTTTCCGATAAGTTTTTCACTTTTTCTTGTGGAAACGATACTTCCCACTACCTTGCCCAAGAACATAACACCCTCCAGAGCTGCATTCTGCTTTTCTTATCATCTGCAGATATTCAGCCTCAGGCCCGGAATGCATGGCATTCCAGGCTCTGATTGCTGAATCACTTCCGTTATTTAATAATGGTAACCGTATTTCCCGTTTTGATCTGCGCTGCGTTGGCTTCATCCGTATCGATGTGCATCTCAAGGGTAAAGCTCTCGTCCACGCGGATCTTGACATGATTGAAGATAGTGCCGCGCTCATTGTCAGCCTTCACGGAAACAATATCTCCGTCCTTCACTCCGGCAGCTTCGGCGTCCTTCGGGGACATATGGATATGGCGCATCGCAACGATGCATCCTTCCTTCAGATACAGCGCGCCCTTCGGGCCTACCAGCGCCACTGCCGCGCTGCCCTTGATGTCGCCGGATTCGCGGACCGGCACATTCATGCCCAGCTTGATCGCATCTGTTGCGGAAACCTCAACCTGCGACGCCTTGCGGACAGGTCCGAGGATCCGGACATTTTCAATTGCGCGAAGCTTGAGGCCCACGATGGTGACCGTTTCGTTCGATGCAAACTGACCGCCCATCAGGTCCTTTTTCTTCGTCAGCTGATATCCCGGTCCGAAAAGGACCTCGACATGCTCCTGAGTAAGGTGCACGTGTCTTGCCGAAACACCGATCGGTACAATGAAGCCGGTGTCTTTTTCTTCATGGCTGCCGATTGCCTGAATTACCATTCTGGTAATCTGTTCAATACTGCTTGCTTCCAAGAATCCACCTGCTTTCTTTCGTCAGAGACGAATGATTATTTCAGAACCGGAAGGATCTTCTCTACGTCATTGTGCGGTCTCGGGATTACATGAGTAGCGATCAGCTCGCCAAGTCTGGATGCTGCAGCAGATCCTGCCTCAACAGAAGACTTAACAGCGCCGACATCGCCGCGGACCATGACAGTTACAAGTCCGGATCCGATCTTCTCGGTTCCGACAAGAACAACGTTTGCAGCCTTGCACATCTGGTCAGCTGCCTCGATTGCTGCGGTAAGTCCTCTGGTCTCAACCATTCCCAATGCTTCCTGTGTCATGAATTTTTCCTCCTCATTCATAATGAAAATTGTTTTTATTTGGTGAATTGATTTCTGAAATCTTTATCCCACCGGCTCCGGCTGATGTTTACGAGCCGTACGATCTCCTCGTGGGGGCTTGCGATGACCGCGTAGTTGACAGGTTTCTTTACTGCCTTGTGAGCAGCCGCCTCGACTGCTTCCGTTACGGCCGCCACGTCTCCTTCCACAATGATGGTTACCAATCGTCCGCCCAACCTGCGTTCCCATGATACGAGACTGACGTCTCCCGCCTTGCACATGATGTCCAGGGCGTCCAGTGCGGCAACAACGCCGGAAATTTCAATAAATCCTAAAGAATTGCTCATGAGCGAACTCCCTTGTTTCAGATGGTCGGAAGGATCTTCTCCACATCGTTATGCGGTCTCGGAATTACGTGGGTAGCTACCAGCTCTCCGAGTCTTGAAGCCGCTGCGGATCCTGCTTCTACAGAAGCCTTTACAGCTCCGACATCTCCACGGACCATGACAGTCACCAGTCCGGATCCGATCTTCTCAGTTCCGATCAGAACGACCTCTGCTGCTTTGGTCATGGCATCTGCCGCCTCGATGGCAGCGGTAAGTCCTCTGGTCTCGACCATTCCTAATGCTTCCTGTGACATGATCTTTGTCCTCCTGAAAAAAATAATATAATATGATTGACGCTATCGTTTGTCAAAAGCGCTGATCTTCAGCATCTTTTCCGTTCCCTCCTCGGGGTTCGGAATGATGTAGTGCTGCACAATACCGGTCATGGCTGCGGCTTTCTGCATTCCTGCCTCCATGGCAGCCTCAACGTCCGCGACCGAACCGCGGTATTTGATGCAGACAAGAAGCGGAACCGGCAGAGCATCTGCATTTGCAGGTTTATTCTTATCAAACACTTCGAGGTGGACATTGGCGGCCTTGCAGCCGGCGTCTGCCGCACAGAAGGCGGTGACCAGTCCGTAAACCTCAAGAATTCCCACAGCTTCTGCCATGTCTTGTCTCCTTTACTTACTTGTTGATGTACGGCGGCAGGATAACGGCGATCTTCAGACCCTTCATGGCAAGATTGGTCCTCAGCGCTTCGTTGATGTCCTCCAGCGGGAACTTATGTGTGATCAGCTCTGACATCGGAAGGCCGATTCCCTTTGCTCTTCTCAGGAAATCGAATGTCGTCGCGTAATCGCGGAGGGTGTAGACCCAGGATCCCACAAGGGAGATCTCTTTGGAGCAGAGATCGAAATGCGGATTGATGGTCGCGTCACCGCCGTTGATGAAGAAGCCAAGCTCACAAAGTCCGCCGCCGTTGCGGATGAACTTGTAGATGTTGGCATGTGCCTTCGGATTGCCGGTGCACTGGAAACCGAAATCGGCCAGATGACCTCCGAACGCTTCCTTCACTGCGCCTGCAAGAGCCTCAATGCCCTGATGATCCGCAAAATTGACGGATACGTTAGCGCCCATTCTCTTGGCAAAGGCAAGACGCTGCTCGTTGCCGTCCACTGCGCAGATATTCTCGATACCCATGGTGCGGAGCACTGCGATGCAGATCAGGCCGATGGGGCCGCAGCCCTGAACAACGACTCTGCTGTTGAAGCGGAGGATATTGGTGAGCTTTGCTCTCTCAACCGCATGAACAAGCACTGCGCACGGCTCGATGAGGATACGGGAATCCAGATCCAGATCGCTTACGTTGAAGAATGTGGAACCGAACCCGCCGCCGCGGATGAAAATGTAATCGGAGAACCAGCCATTCAGATGAACGTCGTCATCCGGAAGAAGTCCGTATACGTCTGCTCCGCCTACGTTCTTTTTGTTCAGGTCGAACATGGTGATCTCGGGATCATCCTTGAAGATCATGCAGGTAACGACCTTGTCGCCGACCTTGACCGGCTTGCCGGCGGTATCGGTCTTGACGTTCTTTCCCATCGCCACGATCTCGCCGGTGCCTTCATGTCCGAGGGCAACCGGGATCAGATCGAAGGGATCTCTCTTGAATTCGTGCGCGTCTGTTCCGCAGACGCCGCATCCTTCTACTCTGACAAGAATATCATCATCGCCAAGGGGCGGGATCGGATATTCTTTCACTTCAAAATGCTCTTTTTCCGTAAGAACCGCCACATGGGCTGTCTTCGGGATCGATCCGGGAGCAGCTGCGGCAACAGGTGCGGCAGCGGGTGCATTTCCGGCCATTCCGGAGAGGACCTGTCTGACGATCTCTTCAATATTTACACTGTTGATATCCATGGTCTGTTCTCCTTCATCAGCGAATGCAAAGCGCGTCGGACATGATGCAGTGTCTCTTCTTTACGAAGGAGCTGGCATCCGTAAGACCGTCGCCGGTACGGCTTGCGATCGAGAAGGTGCAGTAGCTCTCTCCTCCGAAGCCCAGGGCCGCATAGGACGGGCCGTTCTTCACAAGGATCGTCGTATCGATTGCTTTCGCGTATCTCGTAATTCTGTCTACGTTTTTGGAATGAATATGTGCGGAATGATGATTGCCGTGTTCAAGCCATACGGCCTTCTCAAGCGCATCATCAAAGTCCTTCGCACGGACGACGCCGAGGATCGGCATCATCAGCTCGGTCGTGATCAGCGGATGCTCTTTTTCACCCTCGAAGACGATGCAGCGGATATTTGCCGGTGCATTGACTCCGATCATGGCAAGAAGCGCTTTTGCGCTGCGTCCGACGCACTTGCGGTTGAGCTTTCCGCCTGCCAGGCATACATTCACAAGCTTGTCCTGTTCCTCTTTGGATGCCAGGTAGCAGTCATTATCGTTGATCAGATAATGCATCAGCTCGTCCATTACGGAAGAAACACAGACGATTTCCTTCTCTGCGATGCAGGGAAGATTGTTATCGAAGGTACAGCCGTTGACAATGTCCCTGGCTGCCTTTTCGATGTCGGCGGTCTCGTCTACCAGTGCAGGCGGATTTCCCGCGCCGGCTCCGATGCCGCGCTTTCCGGATGACAGTACTGCGGTAACGACGCCCGGGCCGCCGGTAGCCACGATGAGCTGAATATCTTTATGCTTCATCATGATGGAGCTGGTCTCCAGAGTCGGTTTTTCAACGGTAACCGCAATGTTGTCCGGACCGCCTCCCTCAAGGGAAGCTTCATTTACCAGATTGATGGCAAAGATCGTGGTCTTGGTAGCACCGGGATGCGGATTGAATACGACCGTATTTCCGGCTGCCAGCATTCCGATGGTATTGCAGAGAACCGTCTCGCTCGGATTGGTGCTGGGCGTGATGGCGCCGATGACGCCCCAGGGACCCATTTCGATCAGGGTAAGACCTCTGTCGCCCGAGAAGGCTCTGGTCGTGATGACCTCGGTTCCCGGTGTTTTGTCTGCTACCAGGTGATGCTTGATGATCTTGTCGCCGACGTTGCCCATTCCCGTCTCATCGACGCCCATGCGGGCAAGGATTTCGGCGTTTTCTCTGATTTTCCTGCGGATAATGCCAATGATCTTCTCACGTTGATCCATGGACATCCTTTTCACGACAGTCTCGGCCTTTTTTGCTGCCTCGATGGCGTCGTTCATATCTTTAAAGATACCATGTTTTCCGCCGGGAGCATCGGCAATCTGCATTTTAGCCATGACTTCCTGTACAATTTCCTGTACCATGCTGTCACTGATCGGCATAAACTGCATCCTCCTTTGATTTATTTAAGGCCAAGCTGAGCCATAACCTTTTTGGTGATGTCTGCTACGAGATCGGCATCCGCCGCTTTTGCAGAAGCGCTGTGTCCGCATTCGCCGCCGCAGTTATGGCAGTTCATGCCGTCCTTGTTCTGGCAGAGGTTTGCCGGATGTTTGCCCGGAAGGCCCATCTGTCTGCGGATCTGATACAGTCTCTGAACGGTAGCCTTGTCGAATTCCTTCGGGCCGCCG
>CAMNNM010000005.1 GCA_946545425.1 uncultured Blautia sp.
GATGTATAAAAGTATAGCCGTTTTCAGAGAAAAAGTAAAGCCGGAGAAGCGAATAGTGAAAAAAAATCTTTCAAATTATAAGAAACTATGCTATACTATCGAGAGTAAATTTCATAAGGAGGAGGGTTGTTCATGGAACACATCAAAACATTAAATACAAAGAGTCTTCAGAATACTGTGAAAAAGGGCGGCTGCGGCGAGTGCCAGACATCCTGCCAGTCAGCATGCAAGACTTCCTGTACTGTTGGAAATCAGAGCTGCGAACATAAATAATAAGCTGTGGTAAATGACAGACGGCAGCGGGTAAATTTATCCGCTGCTTTCTATTGTCATACATCAGCCGATGAAACGCGGCTGTCTGTTTATAAGACAACGGAAAGGAAATGAGAAACAGAATGAGTCTGATCCACCGGTACGAGAGCAACGGCTTCAGGATCGTGCTTGACATCAACAGCGGCAGCGTTCATCTGGTCGACCAGGTTGCGTATGACGTGCTGCCCTGTCTGGAAGAGGGAAAAACAGAAGAGGAGATCCTGTCAGCCCTGTCCGGCAGGTATTCGAAGGAGGAGATCACCTCTTCGCTTTCGGAGCTGGAGCAGCTGAAAAGTCAGGGCATGCTCTTTACCCGTGATATTTACGAAAACATCATCGATGAATTTACAAAGAACCGGCAGACAGTCGTCAAGGCTCTCTGCCTTCATATTGCCCATGACTGTAATCTTGCATGTCGTTATTGCTTCGCCGAAGAGGGCGAATATCATGGACGACGCGCGATGATGTCTCTGGAAACCGGAAAGAAGGCGCTGGATTTCCTGATCAGGGAATCCGGGGCGCGGAAAAACCTGGAGGTCGACTTCTTTGGGGGCGAACCCCTCATGAACTGGGAAGTCGTGAAGGAGCTGGTGCGGTACGGGCGGTCAAGAGAAGAGGAGACCGGGAAAAGGTTCCGCTTTACCCTGACGACCAACGGCGTTCTTCTGAACGACGAGGTTATGGAGTTCGCAAACCGTGAGATGGGCAACGTGGTCTTAAGCTGCGACGGACGGAAGGAAGTCCATGATTTTATGAGACCTTTCCGTAACGGAAAGGGAAGCTTTGACCTTGTGATGCCGAAGTTCCAGAAGCTGGCAGAAATGAGACAGCAGGACAGATATTACATCCGGGGTACGTTTACGCATTATAACACGGACTTTGCGAAGGATGTGCTGGCACTGGCTGATCTGGGCTTCAAGCAGATTTCGGTTGAACCCGTGGTGGCGCCTGCGGATGCGGATTATGCGATCCGGGAGGAAGACGTTCCGTTCATTGAGGAACAGTACGATCTTCTTGCGAGAGAAATGATCCGCCGGGAAAAGGAAGGAAGAGGGTTCAATTTCTTCCACTTCA
Source organism: uncultured Blautia sp. (assembly GCA_946545425.1). Lineage (GTDB taxonomy): Bacteria > Bacillota > Clostridia > Lachnospirales > Lachnospiraceae > Blautia_A. The sequence continues at coordinate 1,387 of CAMNNM010000005.1, forward strand.
TGATCGATCTGACGGGTGGTCCCTGTGTTTACAAACGTCTTTCGGGCTGTGGCTCGGGAACCGAGTATCTGGCTGTTACGCCCTGGGGAGACCTGTACCCGTGTCATCAGTTTGTCGGCGAAGAGCAGTTTCTGATGGGAAACGTGGACGAAGGGGTCACGGCCCTCGGTCTCCGGGATAAATTCGCGAAGTGTAATGTCTACTCGAAGCCGGAATGCAGGGACTGCTTTTCCAGGTTCTACTGCAGTGGCGGATGTGCGGCAAATTCGTATCATTTCTCCGGCGACGTGAACGGAAATTATGAAATAGGCTGCAGACTGCAGAGAAAAAGGGTTGAGTGCGCCATCATGGTGAAGGCTGCGCTGGCCGGTTAAGTTGCAAGTGACACCTGCGGGTGTGACAATATTTTTTAAAGAAGGTATGAAACAATGAAAAAGAGCAGAGGAATCGCGGTCATCATCATCACCGCCATCATCACAGCTTTTCTGTGCTACACAGCAGGCATCGGTTTCGGAGAAAATCATTCCGGATCCGCCAGAAACATTAAAAAGGGACTCGATCTTTCGGGCGGTGTCAGCATCACCTATCAGACGGTGGACAACAATCCCAGTCAGGAAGACATGAGCGATACCATATACAAGCTGCAGCTGCGTGTTCAGCAGTTCAGTACGGAAGCTGCAGTATATCAGGAAGGATCCGACAGAATTACAGTCGAGATCCCGGATGTTACCAATCCGGACGAGATCCTCGAGGACATCGGCAAGCCCGGCTCTCTCTGCTTTGTAGAGCAGACAGATGCCGACGGGAATTCCAACTTCAGTCTCAGCGGCAGCGAGTATGTACTTTCCAGATCCCTCGATGAAATCAGGGAGTCCGGTTCTGTCGTTCTGGAAGGCTCCGACGTACAGACTGCGGAAGGCGTGGCCACTCAGAATCAGACCACAAACGCAGCCGAGTATGTAGTTTCTCTGACCCTTACAGACGAAGGAGCCTCCAAATTTGCCGAGGCGACCCAGGCGAATCTGAATAAGCAGATCGCGATCGTCTATGATAATGTTATCGAGAGCGCTCCGCGTGTACAGTCTGTTATCAGCGACGGCAAAGCACAGATCACAGGAATGGAATCTCTGGATGAAGCAAGAGAGCTTGCTTCCTTTATCCGGATCGGCTCTCTTTCTCTTGAACTGGAAGAGATCCAGTCCAGTACCGTTGCTCCTCAGCTTGGCGTGCAGGCAATTGCAACCAGTCTGAAGGCAGCCGTGATCGGTCTGATCCTCGTTGTTCTTATTATGATATTCGCATATCGTTTCCCGGGCTTTATCGCGGCCTGGGCGCTGGTCATCTATACGGCCCTGATCCTGATCCTTCTGAATGCCTTCGAGGTCACGCTGACGCTTCCGGGCATCGCAGGTATCATCCTCGGTATCGGTATGGCCGTTGATGCGAACGTCATCATTTATGCACGTATAAAAGAAGAGATCGGCGGTGGAAATCCTGTCAGGTCTTCCATCAGGACCGGATTCAGCAAAGCGTTCTCTGCTATTTTTGACGGCAACATCACCACGCTCATTGCGGCACTGGTACTGATGTGGCTTGGCAGCGGCCCGGTAAAGGGCTTCGCCTACACTCTTGCACTGAGTATCATCACATCCATGTTCACCGCGCTGGTCGTGTCCAGACTTCTTGTCAATGCTTTTTACGCGGCGGGTGTACGTGACGAAAAGTTCTATGGAAAGACCGGCCAGAGAAAGTATTTCGATTTTGTCGGACGCAGAAAACTGTTCTTTACGATCTCTCTGGTCGCGATCCTGTGCGGACCGCTTTTCATGGCGATCAACAGCGGAATGGGCAAAAAAGCCTTTAATTACAGCCTTGAGTTCTCAGGCGGTACTGCGACAAACGTGACCTTTAACGAAGACATGAGCATGGAAGAGATCGATGCTCAGGTGGTGCCGGTCGTGGAAGAGATCACGGGCGACAACAATGTCCAGGTGACCAAGGTCAACGACACCAACCAGGTCATCATTAAGACCAGAACGCTGGAACTCGAAGACCGTATTGCCCTGAACGACAGCATGGTCGAGAAATTCGGCGTTGACGGCGAGCTGATCCAGACGGACAACATTTCGGGTACTGTCAGTAACGAGATGAGAAGGGATGCCATCATAGCCGTTCTGATCGCGACGGTATGCATGCTTCTGTACATCTGGCTGAGATTCCGCGATATCCGGTTTGCGAGCAGTGCCGTTATCGCTCTGATCCATGACGTTCTTGTGGTACTGGCTTTCTATGCGATCGCCCGTGTATCCGTAGGTAATACCTTTATTGCGTGTATGCTGACCATTGTCGGTTACTCGATCAATGCGACCATCGTTATCTTTGACAGAATCCGTGAATATCTGAGGGGCAGCAACCGTACGGACGGTCTTGACGAGATCGTTAACAACAGTATCATGGATACACTGACAAGAAGTATCTATACTTCTCTGACGACTTTTGTCATGGTAGCTGTGCTTTATATCATGGGTGTATCTTCCATCCGTGAGTTTGCTCTTCCGCTTATGGTAGGTATTATCTGCGGTGGATACTCTTCGGTATTTATCACCGGCGCTCTGTGGTATGTCATGAAGACACGCTTTAAATCAAAGGTCGTAGAGACACCGGTGTCTGAAAAGAAGCCGGCCGCAGTAAAGACTGCGCCAAAGGCCGCCGGGAAGAAGCAGGATTCCGTTAGTAAGGACTCTGTACAGCAGGCTCCGAAAAAGAAAAACAGAAAGCGCGTCGCTGAAAGACTGGCAGCTCAGGAACAGGCGGCACGGGAGAATTCCGGCGAGCAGTGATCCGGATATTCACTATGATAACAGGAGAAGGCGCCGCAGGCGCCTTCTCTTTCGTTGACGGAAACATGCGGGAGGAATGGCATGGAAAAATGGGTCGTAACCATGAAAAAGGGCAATTTCAAGGAAGTTGCGGAAAAGTTCGGCATAGATCCCGTTATTGCCCGGATTCTTCGGAACAGAGACCTTACGGGTGACGGCGAGATTTCTGATTATCTGTATGGAACCATGGATTCCCTGCCGTCTCCCTGGCTTCTGAAGGATATGGACAGGGCCGTTTCAGTACTTACCGAAAAGATCCGGGAGAAAAAGAAGATCCGGATCATCGGAGACTACGATATTGACGGCGTCATGTCCACTTATGTTCTTCTGAAGGGACTGACATTGCTCGGAGCAGATGCCGATCATTATATACCGGACCGGATTGCTGACGGGTATGGTCTGCACATGCCTATCATGGAAAAGGCTGTAAAAGACGGAATTGATACCATTCTTACCTGTGACAACGGTATAGCCGCGCATGATGAGATACGGTATGCGAAGGAACAGGGGATGACCGTGGTGGTGACGGATCATCATGAAGTGCCGTATGTGGAAGAGCATGGAGAAAAAACATATCTTCTGCCGGAAGCAGACGCGGTTGTTGACCCGAAAAGACCGGACTGTTCTTATCCCTCAAAAAACATCTGTGGTGCCGTTGTGGCGTATAAACTGATCCGGGCGCTTTATGAAAGAAGCGGAACAGCAGCCGGTGAGACTGACGCGTTTATTGAGTTTATCGGGATTGCGACGGTAGGCGATGTGATGGATCTTACGGGTGAAAGCAGGACGATCGTCAAGGAAGCGCTGAAGAGGATACCATACACAGAGAATACCGGACTGAAAGCCCTGGTGGACGTATGCGGACTCAGGGACAAGAAGATCACGGCCTACCATATCGGATTTGTCCTTGGACCGTGTATAAACGCAAGCGGCAGGATCGATACGGCCGAAAGAGCGCTTGGACTGTTTCTGTCGGAGGATTCTGAGACGGCTTACAAAACGGCCGGAGATCTGGAAAATCTTAACCAGAGCAGGAAGGCAATGACAGAAAAAGGGGCCGGGGCGGCATATGAGATGGTGGAAAAGTCAGAGATCGGCAATGACAGGGTGCTTGTGATCTATCTTCCTGAGTGTCATGAAAGCCTGGCCGGTATCATAGCAGGCAGGATCAGGGAACGATACAACAAGCCCGCGTTTGTTCTGACTGACGGCGAACAGTCGGTAAAGGGAAGCGGTCGTTCGATCGAAGCATATTCCATGTATGACGAGCTTGTGAAATGTGCGGACCTTCTGCTGCAGTTTGGCGGACACCCCATGGCGGCCGGTCTGTCTATTGCAAAAGAGAAGATTCCCCTTTTCCGGAAAAGGCTGAATGATAATTGTACACTTACCGAGGAAGAACTCATACCCAGAGTGACGATCGATGTTCCGATGCCCTTCGGATATGTGACAGAGAGCCTTACACGTCAGCTTTCTCTTCTGGAGCCTTTTGGCAAGGGAAACCCAAGGCCGCTGTTCGCACAGAAAGAAGTTCACGCAGGAGATTTTCGCGTTTACGGGCAGAACCGGAATGTGCTCAGAATGAATGTCAGAGGGGCGGACGGACATACCTGCGCAGCGGTCTATTTCGGAGATGCAGACGCACTGATCCGCTATTCAGAACAGAGACAGACCATATCCGTCACCTATTACCCGGAGATCAATACATACCGGGGCGTGGATTCCATTAGACTTGTTGTACAAAATTATTGCTGAAGTCTGTACGAAGTCACTAAAAGGTGCTATACTTCAAAAGAGACGCTCCTGCCTTTTGCGGGCCGGGGCTTTGTATCATAATAATGATTTGCCAGAATTTGGGAGGAACCAGATATGAAAAAGATTGAAGAGTATGTCAGAAGTATTCCTGATTTTCCCGAGCCGGGAGTCATTTTCCGTGATATTACAAGTATTCTGCAGGATGCCGACGGACTTCAGCTTGCCATCGATTCCATGCAGGAGCTGGTAGGAGATCCGGACGGGGTCGATGTGGTAGTCGGGACGGAGTCAAGAGGTTTCATATTCGGGGTTCCGATCGCATATAACCTTCATAAGCCTTTTGTTCCGGTCAGAAAAAAAGGCAAGCTGCCCTGTGAGACGATCTCGAAAGAGTACGATCTTGAGTATGGTACTGCAACTATTGAAATGCACAAGGATTCCATAAAGCCCGGACAGAGAGTAGCGATCATTGATGATCTGATCGCTACCGGAGGCACCATCGAGGCGGCAGTCGATCTGATCGAGCAGCTGGGAGGAAAGGTTGTAAAGATCGTCTTCCTGATGGAGCTGGCCGGTCTCAAGGGAAGAGAAAAACTTGCAGGATACGATGTGAAATCGGTTCTCTGCTACGATGGAAAATAATACTGCAGACGACTCATGTCTGCATATAAGCGTATGATGATAACGGGCAGGTAGGAGAATGACGGAAGCGAATACCAGCATGGTTCAGACCGACGAACTGAATATGGAAGAGTCCAGGATGCGCCAGGTACAGAAGGCGGATGCGGCTGTCAGGATCATGAACGATTTTACCAGCCCCGAAGAACTGTATCAGGAGCTGGTAAGGAGCGTCAGGAAATATCATCCTTCCGCGGATATTTCCATGATCGAAAAGGCATACAAGGTTGCGTCCGAAGCACATAAGGATCAGAAGAGAAGATCCGGCGAGCCGTATATCATACATCCACTCTGCGTAGGTATCATTCTGGCGGATCTCGAGCTGGACAAGGAGACCATCGTTGCCGGTCTTCTGCATGATTCTGTGGAAGACACCTGGATGACCACCGAGGATCTGGAACGTGAATTTGGTTCCGAGGTCGCCTCTCTGGTGGACGGCGTCACCAAGCTGGGGCAGCTTTCCTATGACGCCGACAAGATCGAGGTCCAGGCCGAGAATCTGCGCAAGATGTTTCTTGCCATGGCGAAAGATATACGTGTGATTCTGATCAAGCTGGCGGACAGGCTTCACAATATGCGTACCCTGCAGTACATGAAGCCGGAAAAACAGAAGGAAAAAGCCAGGGAGACTCTGGATATCTACGCGCCGATCGCCATGAGGCTTGGTATTTCCAAGATCAAGGTGGAGCTGGACGATCTCTCGCTGAAATATCTCGAGCCGGAAGTCTATTACGATCTTGTTGAAAAGATCGCGCTGCGAAAAAGCAGCAGGGTTGCATTCGTCGACAGTATTGTGGCCGAAGTGCGAAAACATATGGAAGACGCCGAGATCAAGGCGGAGGTTTCAGGACGGGTCAAGCATTTCTTCAGCATCTATAAAAAGATGGTCAATCAGAACAAGACCATCGATCAGATCTACGACCTGTTTGCGGTGCGCATCATTGTGGATACGGTAAAGGACTGCTATGGCGCGCTTGGCGTGATCCATGAAATGTACAAGCCGGTACCCGGCAGATTCAAGGATTACATCGCCATGCCAAAGGCCAATATGTACCAGTCGCTTCATACGACTCTGATCGGTCCGAACGGTACGCCCTTTGAGATTCAGATCCGTACGTTCGAAATGCATAAAACAGCCGAGTATGGTATTGCCGCGCACTGGAAGTATAAGGAATCTGCAGACGGTAAGATACCCGTCGACAAGAGTGAGGAAGCGAAGCTGAACTGGCTCAGACAGATCCTGGAGTGGCAGAGGGACATGTCGGACAACCGGGAATTCATGAGCCTTCTGAAAAACGACCTTGATCTGTTTGCGGACAGTGTTTACTGTTTTACGCCGCAGGGAGACGTGAAGACGCTTCCCAGCGGCTCGACGACGATCGACTTTGCCTACAGCGTTCACAGTGCCGTAGGCAATAAGATGATCGGAGCCCGCGTCAACGGGAAGCTGGTACCGATCGAGTACCAGATCAACAACGGCGACAGGGTTGAGATCATCACCTCTCAGAACTCCCAGGGACCAAGCAGAGACTGGCTGAAGATCGTGCGGAGCACGCAGGCCAAGAACAAGATCAATCAGTGGTTCAAAAAGGAGCTGAAGGAGGATAATATCCTTAAAGGCAAGGAAATGCTTGCCTCCATCGCAAAGACCAAGGGCTATAAGCTTCCTCAGTTCCTGAAACCGCAGTTTGAGGATCAGGTACTGAGAAAGTACGGCTTCCGGGACTGGGATTCCGTGCTTGCCGCCATCGGTCACGGCGGTCTGAAGGAAGGGCAGGTCTTTAACAAGCTGCATGACGCCTATGAGAAAGAAAACCGTCTGAACATGACGGATGAAAAGGTTCTTGAGGCGGCAGCCGAAAACCACGATAAGCTGCATGTTACAAAAAACAAGGGCGGCATCATCGTAAGGGGTATCCATGATGTGGCTGTACGTTTTTCGAAGTGCTGCAGCCCGATCCCCGGAGACGAGATCGTTGGTTTTGTCACCAGGGGCAGAGGTATTACGATCCACAGGACAGACTGCGTGAATGTGATTAATATGTCGGAGCTGGACCGGAGCCGTCTGATCGAGGCCGAGTGGGAACAAGGCGGCGAAGGATCGGAAGAAAAGTATCTTGCTGAGATTCAGATCTATGCAAACAACCGGACCGGCCTTCTGGTGGATATTTCCAAAATTTTTACAGAGCGGAAGATCGATCTCAGATCCATCAACAGCCATGCGAACAAGCAGGAGATGGCAACGATCGCACTGTCTTTCTATATTGAGAGCCGGGATGAACTGAACTATCTGATCGGAAAACTGCGTCAGGTACAGAGCGTTGTGGATATTGAACGTACTACAGGCTGACACGGACGGAAGGTGGGAAATTTATGCCGAAGATGAGAATATCGGTGTGTGAAGTCGGACCGATCGTTACCAACTGTTATCTGATCCAGAATACAGATACAAGGGAGATCATCGTCGTCGATCCGGGAGACAGTGCGGAAACAATCACACGCGCTGTTCTGGAAATGGAAGGAACTGTTGCGGCTGTGCTGCTGACCCACGGACATCACGATCACATTCTGGGACTGCCGGGACTTCTGGAAAAATGTCCCGCTCCCGTTTACGCGTGCAGTGACGAAAAAGAAATGCTTTCGGATCCGAAGATCAACATGTCTGCCTTTGAAGGACAGAACGTTACGGCAGAGCCCGATGTATGGCTTGAAGACAATGAAGTAATCGGTATGGCCGGATTTGATATCCGTGTGATCCACACACCTGGACATACCAGGGGCAGCTGCTGCTATTATTTCAAGGAACAGAATATATTGATCAGCGGTGACACGCTGTTCAGGGGATCTGTGGGAAGAACAGATTTTCCGGGAGGCAGCATGAAGCAGATGTACGGAAGCCTCCATCGTCTGCTGGAGGAGCTTCCGGATGATACAATGGTCTTTCCCGGACATGGTCCCGCAACGACGATTGAGTTTGAAAAAAGGAACAATCCATTTGTATAAGATCACGATCCTGCTGAAAGATACGGAATTTGAACATGATGTTTTTGAACTGACGAGGGCCTTTTTTCCGGAAGCCAGCTTCAGCGTTCTGTACAGTGAAGAAGAAATGCCCGGAGATCATGATCTGCTGATCGTGTCAGACAGGTCCGGGGACGAATACAGGATCAGCTATGAAAGCGGGGATAAGCGTCTTCTGAAAACGGCCGGACGCCTTCCGGATCTGCCGGATGGGAATCCTGCCCGCAAACAGAACAAAGATATTATAAAGAGCATGCTGTATGAGCTGCTTTCGGGTGAAACAAAAAGGACGCTTCCCTGGGGCGATCTTACAGGGATCAGACCTGCCAAGCTTGCGACGGAAATGCTGGAGAACGGAAGCAGCGCCGAAGAAGCAAAAAACGAACTTATGTCCCGGTATATGGTCAGCGAAAAGAAAGCATGTCTTGCTGCGGAAATTGCTGTCCGGGAATTGGAACTCCTGTCCCGCGTTGACTGCAGAACCGGTTACAGCCTGTATGTTGGGATACCGTTCTGCCCGAGCATTTGTCTGTATTGTTCTTTCAGTTCGTTTTCCCTGAATGCATGGAGTACCAGGGTGGATGACTATCTGACGGCACTGGAAAAAGAGATTGCGGGGACTGCCGCTCTTATGAGGGAGACGAAACGACGTCTGAACACGATATATATCGGAGGAGGTACGCCAACGTCTCTGAATGAGAGGCAGATGGACCGCCTGCTTCGTGCCATCTGCAGTCAGTTCGATCTGAGCGGGCTGATGGAGTTTACTGTCGAGGCCGGACGTCCCGACAGTATTACCGAAGAAAAACTGAAAGTCATACACTCATTTCCTGTCACCAGAATATCGGTAAATCCGCAGACAATGAATCAGAAAACACTGGATCTGATCGGGAGAAAACATACGGTCTATCAGACTGAAGAGGCGTTCAGACTGGCCCGCAGAACAGGCTTTGATAATATCAACATGGATCTGATCGTGGGTTTGCCTGGCGAGGAGGAACCGGACGTCAGAAATACCCTGGAACAGATCAGAGAACTTTCCCCCGAAAGCATGACGGTCCATTCCCTTGCGGTGAAACGGTCTGCCAGGCTGAACATATTCAGGGATCTTTACCAGGAAATGACATTCGAGAACAATCAGAAGATCATCGATCTGACTATCGAAGCGGCAGGGGCTATGAAGATGGCTCCTTATTATATGTACAGGCAGAAGAACATGAAGGGGAATTTTGAGAATGTAGGTTACGCCAGAGCCGGAAAGGAATGTCTTTACAATATTCTGATCATGGAACAGAAGGAGCCGATCATTGCTCTTGGAGCCGGCGGCTCCACCAAGTTTCAGATTCCCGGAAGCAGCCGTATCTGCCGGATCGAAAATGTAAAGGATGTAGCTGAATACATAAGCAGGGTCGATGAGATGACAGACAGAAAGAGAACGGGTATTATGCGATGGCTGACAACGACACACTGAATAAAACAGAAGGAAGACGGATCCTTCATTTCAATGTGGAACAGGAGATCGGTCACGGAATAGCCGTCAGCAGACTTGCGGGCAGACTTGCAAGGGAAGCGGGACTTGATGAAGAGAAGAGTCACGAGCTGGCGGTTGCGGGCATGGTACATGATATCGGAAAATTCCGGCTGTGGACGTATATCCACGCGCAGAAGAGAGACCCTCTGGTAATCGAAGAACTGAAATACGTACGACTTCATTCCACGCTCGGATACGAATTTCTGAAAAAGCAGGGGGATTATTCTGATTTTATCCTTGAATCGATTTTGTATCATCATGAAAACTACGACGGATCAGGTTATCCGTTCAGACTTGCCGGGGACAGGATTCCGGCAGGCGCCAGGATTCTCAGGATCTGTGATGTGTTTTGCGCGCTTACGTCCGACAGGCCTTACAGAAAAGCGTTTGATATAAAGACTGCGCTGGAGCTGATGATCGAAGACAACAGACATTTTGATCTGAGCATTTTTCTTGCATTCCAGCGGGTTGTCCATTCCGGATATCTTTCGGAAGTAACAGGCATGCCCCCTGAAAAACCGTAAAGAACGGAGATAATGAAAAAGAAGGAGTAGAACAATGGCTCTAAAAAAGAAACCGGTTACCGGGATGAAGGACATTCTTCCCGAAGAGATGGAAATACGTGATTATGTCACCGGTATGATACGGGAGACCTATCGTACATTCGGCTTTTCTGAGATCGAGACTCCCTGTGTGGAGCATATTGAAAATCTGTGCAGCAAACAGGGCGGGGAGAATGAAAAGCTCATCTTCAAGATCCTTAAAAGAGGAGAAAAGCTGAAGATCGACGAAGCCGCAGAGGAAAACGACCTTGTGGATTCGGGACTTCGTTATGACCTGACGGTTCCGCTTTCCAGGTATTATTCCAATCACGCCAATGACCTGAACGCCCCCTTCAAGGCCCTTCAGATGGGCAGCGTGTGGCGCGCTGACAGACCGCAGAGGGGAAGGTTCAGACAGTTCATGCAGTGTGATATCGATATTCTGGGAGAACCGGGATATATGGCCGAAATCGAGCTGGTACTGGCCACCACGACACTTCTTGACAAGCTTGATTTTCACAATTTTACCATAAGGATCAACGACAGACGGATCCTGAAGGCCATGGCAAAGTACAGCGGGTTCCCGGAAGAAAGCTTTGACACGGTTTTCATCATTCTGGACAAGATGGACAAGATCGGTCTGGAAGGGGTAAAAAACGAGCTTCTGGAAGAAGGCTTCTCCGAAAATGCCGTAGAAACCTATCTGGAACTGTTCGGCAATACGGGAGACGGTATAGACGGAGTACGGTATCTCAAGGAAAGGCTGGAAGGCGTACTTGATCCTAAGACAGCCGAAGATCTTGAAACCATCATAACGATCGTGGATGAAGTCAAAACTGCTGATTTCCGCATGGCATTTGATCCGACGCTTGTCCGGGGAATGTCTTATTATACAGGACCCATTTTTGAGATCGCCATGGATGAATACGGCGGATCTGTAGGCGGAGGCGGAAGATACGACGAGATGATCGGTAAATTTACGGGAAACAATACTCCGGCCTGCGGGTTTTCGATCGGATTCGAGAGAATCGTCATGCTTCTTCTGGAAAGGGGATATCAGATCCCTGGAAGAAAGAGCAGAAAGGCATATCTTGTTGAGAAGAACATGCCCGCAGACAAGCTTGCCGAACTGTTCCGTCAGGCGTCGGAGGAACGCAGAAACGGAAACGAGGTTTCAGTCGTGGTGATGAAGAAAAACAAGAAATTCCAGAAGGATCAGCTTGCCAAAGAGGGATATACGGAGTTCATGGAGTTTTACAGGTCGGGTCTTCAGAACTGAGGGCCGGAAGATCTGCCGGAAACGGATATATCCGTTTCCGTTAAACGAATAAATCAGGAGGATTATTTCAGATGGCAGAGAGTATGAAGGGACTGCACAGGACCTGCCGCTGTGCAGAAGTAACCAGAGAAATGACGGGACAGACCGTAACGCTTATGGGCTGGGTACAGAAAGCGCGAAATAAAGGCGGTATCGTGTTTGTGGATCTGAGAGACCGTTCGGGGATCATGCAGCTGATCTTTGAAGATGGAAGCGTGTCATCCGAGGATTTTGCCAAGGCCGGAAAGCTCAGAAGCGAGTTTGTGATCGCGGTTACAGGTATCGTTGAAAAGAGAGGCGGAGCCGTTAATGCGAATCTGGCAACAGGAGAGATTGAACTGAGAGTGCAGTCCCTGCGCGTTTTATCCGAAGCGGATGTAATTCCCTTCCCCATCGAAGAGAACAGCAAGACCCGTGATGAAGTAAGACTGAAGTACCGTTATCTTGATCTGAGAAGACCGGATCTTCAGAAAAAACTGATGCTGAGAAGCCGTGTGGCGACTCTTACCAGGCAGTTCTTTGCAGAAGAGGGTTTTCTGGAAATCGAGACCCCGATGCTTGGAAAGAGTACCCCGGAAGGTGCCAGGGATTATCTTGTGCCGTCGAGAGTTCATCCGGGATGCTTTTACGGACTTCCCCAGTCGCCGCAGCTGTTCAAGCAGCTGCTGATGTGTTCCGGCTTTGACAGATATATCCAGCTGGCCAGATGCTTCCGGGATGAGGACCTCAGGGCTGACAGACAGCCGGAATTTACCCAGATCGACATGGAGCTTTCTTTTGTTGACGTGGACGATGTGATCGATGTAAACGAAAGATTCCTCAAATATCTGTTTAAGAATGTCCTGGATGTGGATGTACAGCTTCCGATTCAGCGGATCACCTGGCAGGAAGCCATGGACCGTTTTGGTTCGGATAAGCCGGATATGCGCTTCGGCATGGAACTGCATGACGTAAGCGATATCGTAAGAAGCAGTTCGTTTGCCGTATTTGCCAATGCTCTTGCTGCCGGCGGCAGCGTACGCGGCATCAACGCCAAAGGCCAGGGAAGCATGCCCCGCAAGAAGATCGACAAGCTGGTCGAATTTGCAAAGGGCTATGGTGCGAAGGGCCTTGCCTATATTGCCATCGCTGAAGACGGTTCCAGAAAATCTTCTTTCGCCAAATTTATGACAGAGGAAGAACTGGATGCTCTTGTCAGCGCAATGGAAGGCGAACCGGGCGACCTTCTTCTGTTCGCGGCCGACCGGCAGAAGCTTGTATACGATGTACTGGGAGCGCTCAGACTGGAGCTTGCGAAGGAGATGGATCTTCTTGACAAGAATGAATTCCGGTTTGTCTGGGTGACCGAATTCCCGCTGCTCGAATGGAGCGACGAAGAAAACCGGTTTACAGCCATGCATCATCCGTTTACGATGCCGATGGAGGAAGATCTTGCACTGATTGATTCCGATCCGGGAAAAGTCAGGGCTAAGGCCTATGACATTGTTCTGAACGGAAACGAGATCGGAGGAGGAAGCGTCAGGATCCATCAGGATGATATCCAGGAAAAGATGTTCGAGGTACTCGGCTTTACGCCGGAATCCGCCCATGAACAGTTTGGTTTTCTGCTTGACGCCTTCCGCTACGGTGTTCCGCCCCACGCAGGTCTCGCCTATGGGCTGGACAGACTCGTAATGCTGATGGCAGGCGCCGATACGATCCGTGACGTGATCGCATTCCCGAAGGTCAAGGACGCATCCTGTCTTATGACGGATTCTCCGTCAGTTGTGGATACAAAGCAGCTTGCAGAGCTTCACCTTGCCGTAAAGGAAGAAACGACCTGAGAAAAACGCGGTGTGCGAAACAGCATTTATTGCTGCATTCGCACGCCGCGTTTTTAAAGTGTGCCGATTTTGACGATCCCTTACGGATCTGTTTCATCTGAGGTCTGCCGGGCAGGCTCCTGGGCAAGCTTTCCGAACAGGGCGTCGGAGAGGCTGTTTCCGGGATTCTCCAGCTTCCATGAACTTCCGTCGTTTGTCAGATAGAACGTGGTCTCGGATTCGGAAAGCGGAGGATCGTTCTGAATCTGTTCCAGAAGAAGCTCCTGTGATTTCTGCTCCCGCATTTCTGCCCCGTCGATCAGAGCGTCGGGACTGTTCATATATTCGGTCATGGCTTCCTGATAGGCATTCAGCACCGCATCGCCGTCGAGTGTGACGATGGAAGCCGGAACGGCAGCTTTATAGCTGTCAATGGATTCTTCACCGACAGTAAAGTCATAGTTTTCGTGAATCTGTTCAAGAAGAGACTGTGCAATGGTACTTTTGCCTGCGTCTTCGGAATGAAGCAGGTTTTCCAGTCCGAGGAAGGTACTCATCTGTTCGATATCCATTTTGCTCAGTGCTTCCAGATATATACGGAGCGTTTCACCGGGAGAGATTAATTCAGAGTCTGAAAGATAAGAGATCAGACCTCCCACAAGAGAGTTTTTAAGTGCACTGTTCTGATCGATCACCCACTGTCCGTCAACACGGTTCAGGGATATCGTACAGTCATTGCTGACGGTTTCGTACGTATTCTGAGACAGAAGACGGTTTAAGATCAGAAAACGCTCTTCAAGGGAGATGTCCGCAGAAGAGACAGACGGATCGTCTGCCTGGTCCATGATAAGGGTTTCAAGCAGGGCGGAAGTATAATCGGCGGCAAGCGACCTGGAATCAGGCGTTTTTACTGTGACAAGAGCATTCGCCTTATCACCGCTGACTTTAACGGATCTGACTTTGTAATCGAAATCTTTAAAAAACATGGTAAATACACTGCCGATCTCGTCGGAAGAGGTCTCCACGCCGCGACCCTCCGGGAACAGGATATCACCGGGGACATATTTACTTACTGTGTTAGTATCCATTTTTTTGAGCGGATCAAGCTCCCGGGCAATGACCTTTCTGATGGACCTGCTGCCGGAACGGAAACAGCTTGCAAGAAGAACAGCCGCAAGAATGCATCCGACAATGAGGACAGGAAACAGACGCCTGAATCCTGCAGACCGGACTGCCCTTTTAACTTTCCTCATAAAACGGGACTGTCGTTTTACGGACTTCATAGGTAGATATTCCTTTCCGAGGTTTTTCCACATTCTAGCAGAATATAGGACGCTTGTCAAAATTATGTCCATAATTCGGTATTTCCAATAATAAAATATGAACAAAGTGTGAAAAGTGTTACGGACCTGCGACAAGACTTTTCAATTTTACGAAAATCTGATATAGTTATGCTACCATGATCAAAAAGACCATAAAGGAGATACAGGTATGAAGAAAGGAAAAGCGGCAGTGCTGATCATTCTGGCGGCATTGCTCGGTGGAGGTATATTCTGCATCTGCCGGTTCGGATGGCCGCTGGAATCGGTGATCCCGCTGGAATCCTGGGTAAAGTCTGTGCTGCCTTTTCAGTCAGAAACAAAAAAAGGTGAAACCGTATATGTCACGCAGGTAAGCACCCTGATGGGAGTTTCTTCCGGCGTACAGAACAGGTACGCAGGAGTGGTCGAAGCGCAGGATACAATAAAGGTACAGGCCGACAGCCAGAGAAAGATCAAAGAGATCTTTGTGAAGGAAGGCGAAGAGGTAAAGACGGGACAGCTCCTTTTTGAATATGATCAGTCCAGTATTGAGGATGACCTGAAACAGGCACAGCTGGATATGGAACGGCTGAAAAATGAGGCTGTAAGCCTTCAGTCCCAGATCGATACACTTGAAAAGGAAAAAAGAGAAGCCAAGGAGGACGCGCAGCTTTCCTATACAATTGAAATTGAAACGAACCGGATGAATCTGAAGAAGAACGAATATGATCAGGAATCAAAACAGGCTGAGATCGAAAAACTGCAGAATGCGACCGGAAATACCCAGATCAGAAGCGAGATCGACGGAATTATCCAGAAGATAGACGAATCCAAGATGGCTTCCGGCGATGACAGTGTGGTTTCAGACATGCTGGTTTCCGACTCCGTCTATTCTACGGACAGCAGCGACGCCTTTATTACCATACTGAGTACCGGCGTATACCGGGTCAGGGGAATGGTTAACGAGCTGAACATCTCGGACTTGGTCCCCGGGGTTCCGATCGTGATACGCTCCAGAGCAGATGAAACACAGACATGGAACGGCGTTCTGGAATCCGTGGATATGGAATCTTCGAGATCCACCGATACCGGAAGCTATATGTTTGACAGTTCAGGAGGCATGACGACATCGACGTCCTATCCGTTTTATGTTCAGATGGAATCGTCCGACGGTCTGATGCTGGGACAGCATGTCCTGATAGAACCGGATGAAGGACAGAATAATAAAAAGGACGGCACCTGGCTGACCGATTATTTTATTGTAGACTCCGATACAGCCAGCCCCTACGTGTGGGCCGAAGGAGATAACGGAAAGATCGAAAAAAGAGCGGTGGTTCTTGGAACGTACGATCAGGGACTGATGGAGTATGAGATTCTGGACGGGATCGACAATGATACTTATATCGCATATCCTGCTTCGTCCGTGAAAGAAGGAATGACGGCTGTCCACGGAACCGGTTCCCAGACCATGCAGTCCATGATGGAAGACGCCTTTACGGACGATTTTACAGAGGATAATATTACAGAAGAAGACCTTGGGCTTGACGCTTTCAGCGAAGGCGAGATCCTGGATGACTATTTTGACGCAGATGCCTATGACGGCGGCCAGGAGGGGATCGTAACGGATGATTATGTTCTGCCCCAGGATGAAGTCTTCCCGGGAGAGAGTACGGGCGGCGATTCTGTAGATTCTGTATATTCCATGCCAAATGAAGGACTCTATGACGAGAACGGTAATCTGATAGAGGAAAGCTTCGATATGGGCGGCATGATGGAAGATCCGGTCCTGTACGACGAAAACGGTAATGTCCTGAGGTAAGGAGCATTCCATATGATTCTTGAACTGAAAAACATTTATAAGGATTATTATCAGGGAAAACTGGTGGTGCCGGTCCTGAAAGATGTGAACTTTCAGATGGAAGAGGGAGAGTATGTGGCCATCATGGGGCCTTCCGGATCCGGAAAAAGTACTCTGATGAACATCATCGGGTGTCTGGACCAGGCAACGAGCGGTTCCTTTATACTGGACGGGCAGGATATCAGCAAATGCTCCGAAAATCAGATGTCCGATATCAGACTCAATAAGATCGGGTTTGTATTTCAGAGCTTTCATCTTCTCGCCAGACAGACGGCGCTGACAAACGTGGAGCTTCCGCTGACCTATGCGAAGATTCCAAGAAAAGAACGGAAAGAGAGAGCTTTGAAGGCCCTCGACAGAGTAGGCCTTTCCGACCGCGTCGACTTTCGTCCGAATCAGCTGTCGGGAGGCCAGATGCAGAGAGTCGCCATCGCAAGAGCGATGGTGAACAATCCGAAACTCCTGCTGGCCGACGAGCCTACGGGAGCGCTCGACAGCAGATCGGGAGATCAGATAATGGAGCTTTTCGGAAGGCTGAATGAGGAAGGGGTTTCGGTACTGATGATCACACACGATGCAAACATTGCGGCACATGCAAAACGGATCGTGACCATTTTTGACGGAGTCCTGGAAGAGAAAGGGTGATACGGTGGGAAAAGCCGGAAAAATCTTAGCCGGTATTCTGACAGCGGCTCTGGTGACAGGAGCAGCGGCCGGCGGACTTTCCTATATCAAAAGATCGAACGTCAAAACCGCCACGGTCATCAAGGTCAGCAGTCTGGCTGACAGCTATTACTATGACGACACGCAGCTGGAAGGAACCGTAACCTCTAATGTCACGCAGGAAATCTCGGTGGATAAAGACGTGATCATCGATGAGGTTTTGGTAAAAAAAGGTGATAATGTCAAAAAGGGTGACAAGCTGATCCGGTTTGATACGACCCTGGTCGGGATGGAGCTGAACATTGCCCGGCTGAAGCGGCAGAAACAGGAGCAGGACCTGAATACGGCGGTATGGAAGATAAGACGCGTTGAAAACGGAGAAACGCTGAGTGACTCTGAGCTGTTCGGAACCTCCTCCTATTATTCGGATTATACGGACGATACAACGGATTCTCCGGATTCCTTTGATCTGATGTCGCGTCTTACTAAGGGGAGCAGCCTGACGGCAGTCGCGTTTCCGCATGTGGTTCTGGCCGAGATTCTGGACGACGAAGGGGATGCGTCAGATCCGGTCGTCACGGGGGAAGTGACAGGGAACACGCCGGGAAGCACCGAATTGCCGGCCATGGGGGATATGCTTTCTTCTGATATCGTGTCGGGACCCGGTGAAGAGCTTTCTTCGGGACCGGAATGGGGCCAGCAGCAGACCATCATCGAGGGACAGGATGCTTCCGGCAGCGTTTCGCCGGAGGGGGGATATACAGGCCCGACGCCAACTCCGGTCACGGTGGATCCGGCTGATACCGGAGGACTGACAGACGGAGATGAGGAATTCTACCTGGAGCTGAATTATCAGTCGGAGCCGTTTACCGGGACAGGAACGATGGAAGACCCATTTGTATTCCTCTGCAGCGGCGCGAAAGGGCAGGTGCGGGTTCTTGGTTCCTTTTTCAATAAAATGGCCGGGCGGAGCGAGGACGGAAGTAAGATCCTGAAGGAGGGCGGCTACTGGTTTGCCCTGGAATTCTATCCGCTTGACAGCATCGGGGATTATTCTGACAGAAAGGATTCCTGCAGCGGATATTATTACCTGAACGGCGGTCTTTTTACGGAACCGCTGAATCCCTTTGCCGAGACATTTTTTACAGTCAGTGAAGCAAAGAAATATGAAAAGCTCGGTCCGACGCCGTCAGCAGGAGCTTCGGGAAGTTACGGCTACTATGGGAACTCATCGTCTGTGTCCAGAGCCGAGGCAATGAAGATACTTCAGATGAGAGCCAGCAGCCTTGAACTGGATCTGAAGGAAAGTGATATCAAAATCTCGAAGCTGGAGAAAAAAAACAGTATCACCGAGGTGGTATGCAGAATTGACGGAATCGTTGAGTTTGTGGGAGATCCGGATACCGGGACTTCTTCGGACAAGGCATTTATGAAGGTGAGAAGCGCTGACGGATTTTACCTGAAGGGGCGGGTCGGGGAGCTTATGCTGGATCAGATCAACCCCGGTACACAGCTTAAATGTACCAGCTATATGACAGGTAATTTTGAAGCGTCCGTTGTGGACGTGTCCACGTATCCCGTGGACGCTTCCGACAGCTTTTTCGGATATTCGGCCAGTAATCCAAATGTGTCCTATTACAGCTTCACTGCGGAAATCGAAGACCAGACCCTGCCCTTTACTGATCAGGACTATGTGACCATTACCGTCGAAAAGCAAAACGACCGGCAGAACGGCCTGATCATTTCCAAGGCTTTCGTCCGGTCTGAGAACGGAGCCTATTATGTCATGAAAGACGACAACGGGGTTCTTAAGAAACAATATGTGAAATCCGGCGGAACCGTGAACGGCGGCTACAGCATTCGCATTACCGCGGGAATCACCCGGAATGACAAGATCGCTTTTCCTTATGGTGATACATCGAAAGAAGGGCTTCCAACCAAGGACGGAACACTGGATGAGCTGTATGGTTATTATTAAGGAGAAACTCCATGTTTGAGAATATACGCCTTGCGTTTGCAGGAATATGGTCTCACAAGATGAGATCGTTTCTGACCATGCTTGGCATCATTATCGGAATTGCCTCTATCATCGCCATCGTCTCGACCATCAAAGGGACCAGTGAACAGATCAAGGAGAACCTGATCGGTTCCGGCAACAATACGGTGCAGATTCTTCTGCATCAGGGCGATTACGAGTACGACGCCGAGTATGGAGACAATTCAACAGCGGCTCCGATTCTTACGGCTGAGCAGAAGGAAAAGGTCAGAAAACTGGATCATGTGCTTGCGGCCACCTTTTTTTACAGCAGGTCTTACAGCAGCAACGTATATTATCAGAACAAGGCTTTTTCCGGCGGCAAGGTGTACGGAATCGACACGGATTACCTGGATACCTGCGGGTATCAGGTGATGGAGGGACGCGGATTCGTACCGTCGGATTATACCTCTTATGCAAAGGTGGCGATCCTGGACAGCAGTGCGGTGGAAAATCTCTTTCAGGGAGAAGAGCCGCTCGGCAGGTCCATTGAGATCGACGATGAGCCTTTTGTTGTCGTCGGTATCGTCAAACAGAACGATGACGCGCTGCCGAAGATCAATTCGATTTCGGAATTCGACCAGTACTATACTTCCATCATGGGAAGCGTTATGATCCCCTCGGCTTCGTGGCCGGTGGCCTTTCGGTTTGACGAACCGATGAACGCTGTGATCAAGGCGGATTCTACCGATAACATGAGCTCGTCCGGAAAAGCAGCTCAGGATATTATGAATGAGATCATTCCTGCCAGCAGCACCTCATCCAACAACTTCGCCTACAGGGCGGACGACGTGATGGAAAGGGTAAAAAGCCTGCAGCAGCTTTCTGAGAGTACAAATCAGCAGCTGATCTGGATCGCCGGAATTTCGCTTCTGGTTGGAGGAATCGGAGTAATGAACATCATGCTGGTCTCCGTGACGGAGCGTACCAGTGAGATTGGTCTGAAAAAGGCCATAGGAGCCAGAAAGAACAAGATCCTGGCCCAGTTTCTGACGGAGGCCTCGGTTCTGACAAGCATAGGAGGAATCATAGGAGTAGTGTCGGGAATCATTCTGTCGAGAGTTGTTTCGAATGTCTCGGGAGCTCCGACGGCAATCAGCATTCCGTCCATCGTGATAGCGGTTATCTTTTCTACGCTGATCGGTCTGGTGTTCGGACTGCTGCCTTCGGTGAAAGCTGCCAATCTGAACCCGATCGACGCGCTCAGAAGTGAGTAATCAGACCGTTTCCCTGTCTTGACCGCTCACAGAGAATATGATAAACTCCCGAAATAGAGCGTTTGTTTTTGCGCGGAGGAGTAAAGAATGCAGAATATTGCAATCGTAACGGACAGCAACAGCGGAATCACCCAGAAGCAGGGTGAAGAGATGGGTATTTATGTGGTCCCGATGCCTTTCTTTATAGATGATACGATGTTCCTGGAGGACATTACACTGGACCAGAAGAAGTTTTATGAGATGCTTCTGAACGACAGAAAGATTTCGACCTCCATGCCGAGTCCCGGGGATATCATGGACCTTTGGAAGAAACTCCTTAAGGATCATGATTCGGTGGTCTACATTCCGATGTCAAGCGGACTGAGCGCATCCTGCAGCACGGCGCTTTCTCTGGCAGAGGAATTTGACGGACGTGTGCAGGTGGTTGACAATCAGAGGATCTCGGTTACCATGCGGCAGTCGGTCATAGACGCCATGAATCTGAGAGAAGCCGGAAAGACAGCTGCGCAGATCAAGGAGATCCTGGAAAAAGAAAAGTTCGAATCCAGCATCTATATCACCCTTGAGACGTTAAAGTACCTGAAAAGGGGTGGCAGGATCACGCCTGCGGCGGCAGCCATCGGTACAGTTCTGAATCTGAAGCCGGTGCTGCAGATTCAGGGAGAAAAGCTGGATGCATTTTCGAAGTCCCGCGGAAAAAAGCAGGCACGGAAGGTGATGCTGAAGGCGATGCGTACCGATCTTGAGACGCGATTCTCCTCTTATATGAATAAGGGAGAAATGGAGCTGATGGTCTCATATTCCGGTAATCCGGAAGAGGCTGAGGAGTGGAAGGAAGAGGTAAAGGGTGCATTTCCTGAATTCCGGGACATTCACATGGACCCGCTTTCCCTCAGCATCGCCTGTCATATCGGACACGGGGCGCTTGCTCTGGCCTGCGCCAAAAAGGTAACTACCACAGAATAAAAAGGAGGGGCTCCCCGGCAGGTGTCTGCCGGGGATTCAATTAGAAAATGAAAAAACTTACTGAATTTATGGAAGAAGCGCTTTCACAGGCATTTGTGTCCCGGGGATATGACGGAGCCCTCGGAAGAGTTTCTCTGTCCAACAGACCGGACCTTTGTGAATATCAGTGCAACGGTGCGATGGCAGGAGCGAAGCAATATCACAAGGCGCCGTTCATGATCGCAGAGGACGTTGCGGACGCATTGAAGGACTGCGATGTATTTGAAAAAGCGGAAGCTGTGAGACCCGGCTTTATCAATCTGACGGTGAATCCTGATTTTCTCGCAGGATATCTGGCGGATCTGGCTGACGACGACATGCTGTCCGTGAACAGACCGGAGAAAAGCAGAAGAGTAATTATAGATTACGGCGGCCCGAACGTGGCCAAGCCCCTTCATGTAGGACATTTACGTTCTGCCGTGATCGGAGAAAGCCTGAAGAGGATCCTCCGGTTTATGGGCGATGAGGTGATCGGAGACGTACATCTGGGAGACTGGGGTCTTCAGATGGGACTGATCATCACCGAGCTGAAGCACAGAAAACCGGATCTGGTTTATTTCTGTGACAATTTCGAGGGTGAATATCCGGACGAAGCGCCCTTTACCATCAGTGAGCTGGAAGAAATTTATCCGGCTGCGAGCGCCAGGTCCAAGGAGGACGAAGAGTATAAAAAGGAAGCGCTTGAGGCGACGCACAGACTTCAGGAGGGACATCCCGGCTATATGGCACTGTGGAACCACATTCTGAATGTATCGGTTGCCGATCTGAAAAGAAATTATGAAAATTTGAACGTTTCCTTTGATCTCTGGAAAAAGGAATCGGATGCACAGCCCTATATCCCGGACATGATCGAAAGAATGAAGGCGGAAGGGTTCGCCCATGAGGATCAGGGAGCCCTGGTCGTGGATGTGCGGGAAGACAGCGATACCAAAGAGATTCCCCCCTGCATTCTTCTGAAATCGGACGGTGCGTCGCTGTATTCCACGACTGATCTTGCAACAATCGTGGAGCGGATGAAGCTGTATGATCCGGATGAAATGCTGTACGTGGTGGACAAGCGGCAGGAGCTTCATTTTATCCAGGTATTCCGCTGCGCGAGAAAAACCGGACTGGTGAAAGAAGATACAAGGCTTTCATTCCTTGGATTCGGGACAGTAAACGGAAAGGACGGACATGCCCTGAAAACCCGTGAGGGCGGGGTAATGAGGCTGGAGTATCTCATCAAGGACATCAATGACGAGATGTTCCGGAAGATCGTCGAGAACAGAAGCGTCAAGGACAGAGAGGCCGGAGAGACGGCAAAAATGGTGGGTCTTTCTGCCCTGAAGTATGGAGATCTTTCAAATCAGGCTTCCAAGGATTATATATTCGATATCGACCGCTTTACCTCCTTTGAGGGGAATACCGGTCCTTACATCTTATATACCATTGTCAGGATCAAATCCATTCTGAGCCGGTACGCGGAAAACGGAGGCCGACTGGAAGGACTTGCCATGAAGGCGCCTTCAAGTGAGGCAGAAAAAGCTCTTATGCTGCAGCTTACCGGGTTTGGAAGCATGGTGGAGGATGCCTACAAAGAAAGAGCGCCCCACAGGATCTGTTCCTTTATTTATGAAACGGCCAACGCGTTCAATCGTTTTTATCATGAGACCAGGATCCTCGACGAGGAAAACAGTGAAAAGAAGGAGTCTCTGATCCGGCTGCTTCAGGTTACAAGAAAAGAGCTTGAAACCGGCATCGATCTGCTTGGATTTGCTGCTCCTGAAAAAATGTAATAATCATGGAAGAAGAAAGAGTCCGGGAACAGCTCCTGCGGCCGGGCCGGCCGGTAATGCGCGGTCTGGTACGGATCGTTTACCCGGCCGGAATCCATTTTGGAATACAGCAGCTGGTAATCGTCATTGCGTATTTCTTTTCGGAAAGAGTCTTTCCCGCCGGGGAAAAGCTGCTCATGGATCCTTTGTTTCTGACGACAGCCGCTGCAGTACTTACAGCCTTCCCGGCGGTATGGCTGTATGGTATGGACAGAAATAAACGAAGGAGCACAGGAGTGGTCCCGGCAGGAGACAGTGAGATATTGAATCCGGCTGAAGTTGTTCTTCTGTTGTGTGGTGGCGCCGCGTTGTCATTGTTCGGCAATATGACCGTCAGCATTGTGGAACAGCTGTTTTTTCCCGGAGGCTTCCGGGATGTGACCGGCGAGGTGATGGCAGGCAGAAACGTACTGCTTTTGATCCTGACGGCCGGCATTCTGGCTCCGGCGGCGGAAGAAATGATATTCCGATGGCTGATCTATCTGAGAATGAGAGATTTAAGACTTCCGTATCTTCCGGCTGCCCTTTTGTCCGGGATCATGTTCGGACTGTATCACGGGAATGCCGGACAGGCGGTTTATGCCTCGATCCTGGGATTCTTCTTTGCCTGGGTTCTTGAGATGAGCGGGTCGGTTTTCAGCTGTATCCTTCTGCACTCGGGCGCGAATATCTGGTCCATCATACTTCTTCAGGCTTCAGAATCCATGGGAGAAGGCTTTGCCTATCAAAGATTTGTCGCGATGTCGATGCAGGTGCTTTTTATCATTCTGGCGATGATGCTTTTCTGGGCAGGTAGGAAAGGAAAAATAAGAGGGTTCCGGGCAGTGTGAGCGGGGCCCTGATGATACCGGGAGGCGAGGGATTTATGGGAAGCAGGATGATCAGACTGGACAAATTTCTGGCCGACGCGGGAGAGGGAACACGAAGCCAGGTGCGTAAACTGATCCAGGGCGGATCGGTGCGGGTTAACGAATGCCTGGTCAGAAAGGCGGATCATAAGCTTGATCCGGACAGCGATATCGTGACCATCGAGGGAAAAATCATTCGTACCGGGCCGGAATTCCGTTATTTTCTGCTGAATAAGCCTGCGGGTTATATCACGGCCACGGAAGACGGCAGGGAACGGACAGTAATGGAACTGGTGCCTTCCCATCCAAGGGGGATGTTTCCGGTGGGACGCCTGGACAAGGATACGGAAGGGCTTCTTCTGATCACCAATGACGGGGCTCTGGCGCACCGCCTGTTGTCACCCGGGAAGCATGTCGAAAAAACATATTACGCGAAGGTAAACGGGATCGTGCTTCCGGAGGATATAGAAAAGGTAAGTGAAGGAATCGACATCGGGGACGATAAAAAAACACTTCCCGGCAGGCTTGAGATACTGAGCGTGTGCGGCGGGCTTTCGGAAATTCATCTGACGATCACAGAAGGCAGGTTTCATCAGGTCAAGAGGATGATGGAAGCCCTCGGAAAGCCTGTTATTTATCTGAAACGGATCCGGATGGGAGATCTTACGCTTCCGGAAGATCTTAAGACCGGAGAATATACTGAAATTTCTGATCATAACTGGGATTAAAACTCGAAACGGGGAATATCATGTCATTAACATCCAATCTGTTTCTGCTGTTCGTAGCGGCGGCAGTCATCGTGTATTATCTGATGCCGGCAAAAGCCAGATGGCTCGTACTTCTTGTCTTCAGTTATCTGTACTATATGGCGGGAGGGGCGCGCTTTGCCGGCTTTCTGCTGTATTCTACCGCAGTGACTTTCATTTCCGGACTGATGACAGGCAGGGCGCTGGATCAGAAAAGGAAAAAAGCCGCCAGGACCTTTATGATCCTGGGGATCATTCTGAACTTTGGAATGCTGGGTGCGGTCAAGTATACGAATTTTATCATCGAAAACATCAATACGCTGTTTCACGGAAACTTCAGGTCATTGAATCTTCTGCTTCCGCTCGGGATCTCCTTTTACACCTTTCAGTCATCCGGATATATTCTGGACGTGTACTGGGAGCGGTGTAAGGCCGAGAAAAACCCTGTAAAATATGCGCTTTTCGTGTCATTCTTTCCGCAGATCCTTCAGGGCCCCATCGGACGCTACAGCCGGCTGGCATCCCAGCTTTACGATGGCCATCGTTTTGAAGGAAAAAATATCGTACGGGGAATTGAACGGATCCTGTGGGGCTTTTTCAAAAAAATGATCCTTGCGGACTGGTCGGCCGTGTTCGTAGACGCCATTTTTGATACGCCTGAGAAATATCCGGGACTGGCGCTGTTCGGCCTTTTGTTTTACTCCATCCAGCTGTACGCGGATTTTTCGGGCGGTATGGATGTGGTGATCGGTATCGGACATCTGTTCGGAATCACCATGGACGAGAATTTCAGGCAGCCTTATTTCGCTGTTTCCATCACGGATTTCTGGCATCGCTGGCATATCACCCTGGGCACCTGGATGAAAGATTATGTGTTCTATCCGATCTCCCTTTCCCGCTGGATGGGCAGATTCGGAAAATGGTGCAGAAAAAAGATGGGGAGAGTCACGGGACGCGCCATGCCGATCTGCATCGCCAATATTCTTGTCTTCCTGATCGTCGGCGTCTGGCACGGCGCGGCATGGAAATTCATCATCTACGGTCTTTACAATGGTCTGATCATCGGTATCAGCGGTCTTCTTGCGCCGAACTACCGCAGCTGGAAAAAAGCACTGCACATAAGCGGAAAAGAAACATGGTATCATGTCTTCACGGTCATCCGCACTTTTGTGCTGGTCAATTTCAGCTGGCTGTTTGACAGACCGAACACGCTTCGCGAGACCGGAATCCTGATGAAAAATCTGTTCACCCGTTTTTCGCCTGCCGAACTGCTTACCATCGGCGCCGGAAAAGAGGGCACCGCGTTTACGCCCTATGCCCTTCTGATCATTGCGGTCGGATGCGTGATACTGTTTGTAGTCAGTGTTCTGAAGGAGAAGGGCATTGCGGTAAGAGAAAAGATCGACGCGCTGCCGTATCCGGCTGTGGTCTGCATCTGGTTCTGCCTTTTCCTGACAATCGGTTTCTTTGGCTCAACTGCCGCGATAAGAGGTTTTATCTATGCACAATTCTAAGAAAAAAAGAGTCATAAGGACCATCCTTGCATGCATAATATGCGCCGTGGTCCTGTTTGTGCTGGATCTTATGCTGTATCCCTGCACGTTCATGAGAAACGATATACATACAGTCAGCACGCAGAGCTTTGATGACATTATTCTTGGAACATCACACGGTAAGATGAACATCGATCCGGAATCCATGGAACAGATTACCGGAAGGACGGGACATAATGTCTGCGTCGGCGGAGAATACGGGGTCGACGCATATTACATAGCCCGTCTGATCGATGAAAAACAGTCCGTGGACAGGATCATCTATGAAGTGGATCCGGGATATTTCGTATCGGAAAAAGAGGAAGGGAACAACTATCTGCTTTTTTATCATGAATTTCCCGTTTCACTGGCAAAGGCCGGTTATTTCAGGGATTCCATAGCAAAATGCAACCTTCGTACCGTGTTCTTTCCCTGGTACGAGTACTCTCTGAGTTATGAGGTTCCGAGAATCGCCAGAACATTTACGCAGAAGGTGACAGGAAATTATGACATTGACGGCCTGAAAAGCGCATCGCAGGAATATCATGAAAGCGGATTTATAGAACGTTATCCCGTGGATACCTCCTCTCTGAAGATGAAGGCCATCAAGCTATTTGACAAGGAAGCGGTCAGCGCTGAGACCATGGAATACCTGGAAAAGCTGATCCGTTACTGTAAAAAAGAAGGAATCGAGTTCGTTGCAGTGACGACACCCCTGCCGGGTGCCACACTTTCCAAATACCAGGAACAGTTCTGGGACGCCTGGGACTTTTTCAATGCGTTCTTTGAAGAGCAGGGAGTTGATTACATCAACTTTAATGAAGAGTATTACAAATCATTTTCCCACGACATAACCTGCTTTACGGATTTTGACGGACATATGAACGGAGATGCCGCAAGAGAGTTTTCCGTCGTTCTGGCGAATGTGCTGGAAGAGAGAAATTCCTGACAGAAATGTCATAAGAAATACAGGATATTGGGGTCGGAACAGACATTGTGACGAAATGTGTAAAGTGGGGGTTACAAATCAGACCGAAGTATGATATATATATTTGTTGGGGAGTGCACGGAGAGACACGGACCGGATGGAAAACAGTTCAGGACCGTGAACCGGCATTCGGGTATACAGTATAAATGTAAAAAAGAGAGGACTATGGATATGAAGAAAAGATTTGCCTATATTGCTGCGGCAATGATGCTTGGTACAACGATGACAGCAGGCACAATGGGAACGGCCTGCGCTGTTTATGCAGAAGATTCCCTGAAGACCGTAGGTGAAGAGACGCAGGACGCGAAGAGCGTTAAAGTTAAAAATACTACCGGAAAAGCCATCAAGGGTGTTGAGTTTTTCTCTGAGAGCGATGACGCCTTCGGCAGTAATCTTCTGAAAGACGGCGATACCTTCGAAGCCGATGAGCAGAGGGTTCTTTATTATGTTCCCGTTGAAGACGCGGAAGAGTCCGGATATGTGATCCGTATTACCTTTGGCGATGACAGCACTGTGACGCTTCATGAAGTAAAATTCTCTGATATGTCCGAAGACGGTTTTTCCATCGGCGCGACAGGCGACGGAATCGGTTATGTTGCTTACAAGAGCGTAAGCGAAGGCAAGGACGTGGATACCAAGAGGGTCGAACTGGCTTATCTTTCCTATGACGACGTTTCTACCGGAAACGGTGAAGATGCGGAAGCAGGCGGCATGTTTGAGGAGTGCATGAACGACGGCCTTATGGACTGACAGAACAACGGAGTGATTTACCATGGCTGAAGAGAGATCTTCTGTAAGGCGGAGTTCTCAGTACCGCAGACCGATCCTGGATGAAAAAGAACGGGAGAAATTAAGAAGACAGACGACGGCAAGGCCGTCTGCCGCAAGATCTGTATCGTCACGTACGGTACAGAACAGCGCTTCTTCCCGGATTTCCAGAGAGGATATGTCTGACGAAGAATACAGAAGAGCCAGAGCAAGGCGTGCCCGTGCGAGAGCGCTGGCCAGAAAAAGAAGGCGTCAGAAGCAGATCATTATGGCAGGAGGCGCTCTGGCGGTTATCCTGATCATCTGCCTGGCCGTGTTTCTGGTGCCGAGATTATTCAGGAAAAAATATGAGGAAGGCTGGATCCAGAATGCGGAGGGAAACACTGTCTGGCAGAATTCAGACGGCAGTACTCTGGCCAAGGGCGGTCTGCAGACGATTGACGGCAGCACCTATTATCTGGAAGAAGGAACCGGGGCTCTGAAAAAGGGCCTGGTAACTGATAACGGGACAACCTATTATTTTAATGAAGAAACCGGGATCATGGAGACAGGCTTTCAGGATGTGAACGGTACCAAATATTATTTTGATACTGAAACCGGAGCCATGGTATCGGGAGGTCTTAAGACGATTGACGGCAGCCAGTACTATTTTGAGGATTCGGGTGCGCTTCTCGTCAATCAGCGTGCTTACGAAATCGACGGCGTCAGGAAAATGATCGATGAAAACGGCGTCGTGACAGATCTGACGCATGCGCAGGAGCTTGCATGCCAGAAGCTGGACGAAGTGGGCTGGGATCTTGAAAAGGCGTTCTGGTGGGTCGTTCCCATGGAATATGATTATGACCTTTCCGAGACTGTTCCGGACGGCATGCTGGCATCAGAATATTTTGCCATAGCCGGGTTTGAGAACAATATTGGTACCTGTTACGTAGCAGCGGCCACTTTTTATGAGATGGCGTATATGCTTGGCTACGATGCACATTTTATTATGGGCTATATTGCATGGAACGGCGGATACGGCGATCATGGATGGGTCGAGATCGATCAGGACGGCGATACGTTTGTCTATGACGCGACTCTTGGGTCTTACGGATGGAAGTTCCATTACGGCGATCCGAATACAAGAGATTATCTGATGTACGACAGAGTACCGTAATAAGAAAAAAAGCGCACCTTGCGGGTGCGCTTTTTTTCGTTTCGGACTATTTCGGAACGGAGGAAACGATCCTGCTTTCCGTCTGCGTATAAAGCTTTTTGATATAACGAAGGTTCTTTGCAAGATTTTTCAGCGATTTTGCCTGCATGCCGACAGCGGTGCTCTGAAGCAGAAGACCTGCCTTGACTCCGACTGTGCTGATGCTGGTTTCCAGGGCACCGGCAAGAGAGATGATCTCCTGGGAAAGCGCTTCCATTTCTTTTCCAAGAGCATCAAGGGTGGAAGAGTCATTTTCGAGTTCGGCGGTATGTACCGTAAACTCATGGACAAATCCGCTCAGAATCTCATCAATTCCGGGTACATAAACGGGTTTTCTGTCAGATCCGTTTTGCGTGACGTCCACCGTATTCAAGTCGGAGGATACCGAATTCAGAAACCTGACGATCTGCTTCAGTTCGGCGTAGGAGAGATCCAGTCCTGTTTTTTCGAGGATCCAGTCATGAAGATATTTCCACATCCAGCCAGGAATCTTGTCGATTCCGCCGGCAAGAAGCGCGATCAGTTCATCGCTGTATTTCCAACTGGAAAACGATGTCACCAGATCCGGTATTTTGGTCCAGTCCTCGTGGCCGAGTTCTTTCAGGATATCATTCAGTGCGTTTTTGAATTCGGGATTCTGTTCGCCATAGCGGACCAGATATGCCACAATGTTCGCGGCAAGCTCGGGATGGTCTCCAGTGAGGAGCACATCCAGAAGACTGTTGACATCTTCACCGTTGAACGCCATTTCGACCATTTCGCCGATCATCTCGGCCGCTGCCGCTTTGTCATCGGCCGGAAGACTTCGGATATAGGAATTCAGGAACTGATCCAGCTCGCGCATGGCCCGCGACTGCTCGGACGGTACCATGGATACCGAACCGTCCGCATTGAACTTCAGCATGGTGTTGGGGCAATGGTTCTCGGGAAAGCTGGCGACGTCATATCCTTTATAATACTGGGTAGTCCCGATCTTGTTCAGAAGAAGATTGACAAAGTCGCTTTCCGCGGCGTGATTTGTGATCTTTCCCTGATTCATGGAGATTTCTTTGGCGTAGGTGTTTAAGAATTCGTCAGAAAAGCCCTGGCCGTCGAAGGAGAGACATCTGTCGACGGTGGGATCCATTATCGTGATATACTGCGCCTTGTTTCCGCCTTTTGAATGCCCGGTAACCGTGATGGAATCATATCCGGAAAGATCCAGGTCCTGGTACCAGTCCAGCGCGTTCATCTGCTGCTGAGTTGAGACCCCGTCAGGCATTGTGGTATTGGCCGCACCCAGAAAATCATCTTTCCATTCATGCTCGGCGGTCCCGCGGAAGGTGACGATGGCTTCATTGGTACTCGGGTCAACAAAAAGAGCGCTGACGCCGCCTCCGCCTCCGTCAGCCATATCCACATGGCTGGATACAAGCTTTACGTTGGACAGCTGGGGATCATTTCTGACCGCATTACAGAGATTGTCCCAGTCGCTGCCGGTCATTTTGGAACCGTAATCCCTGTTGGAATCAAAAGAGCCTGAGGATGTGATTTTGTCGACGATTTCGCCAAGCGTCAGATTCTGAAAGGAACTGTCCGTGATGGAACTGAATGGCGAGGTGTTTCGCATGTACATAAAATTATTCAGCAGCAGAACCTGTTCTGTACTAAGCTGACCCATGATTCGATCTCCTTTCTCTTTGGTGTGGGCAAAGACAATCAGATGGAAAAGCTGATCCGATTTGATCCGCCGGTTCCGGAATCTTTCCGCAGTACATAAAATCCGGGGACAGAAAGGTCTTTGACATAACGGGAAGCCTGCGTGATCTGTTCCGCTGCGGCGTTATCATCTGGAACGTTTCCGTCAAGGATGATCTGAATGGTTGGCTGGACCTTAAGCCCGTTCTTAATGACAGAATCCAGCGTGATGGTTTCGTCTGCTTCTTTTCCCAGCATGGAAGTGTAGGAGCAGAGAATCTGCACAGGCTCTATGGCGTGTGCCCTGAGGATGCTGTGAAGCGTATCTTTCAGGACAGGTTCAAGAAATACTCTGTAATAATTATCTTCGATACGGAAGTCTCCTTTGGAGTCAATATCAGGAGTACAGGAAGCGTCGAACAGCATTTCTTCATGTGACGCTTCGCTGAACAGAAAGGTGGAGAAGCCGTTCTGTGTGCTGGTTCCGGTGCACTCCTTTATTTCAAAACTGGAAGAAGGATATTTATCATTAAGGACCGATCTCACGGCTCTTATTTCCATAAGCAGCTGCTTTTGCCAGTTGTTAAGCTGTCCTTCCCTGACTTTTTTTTCGTTGACTGAGATGGAGGTCAGAAGAGACAGTTCTTCCGGCGTCATTTCAATATTGATATTTTCGTTCATCATACAGGCCTCCCTTGACCGGTTGGTTTTATCCACATGAAAAAGTATATCATTTTTCAGCCGGAACGTATAGAATAATACGATGAAATGAAGGTTTCAGACGACGAAAAGCACCAGAACGCAGGCCGCTGAAGATTTATTGCAAAAGCCACTTTACAGAATGATTTCCCTTATGCTATAATAACCAGGCTGTGTAAAAAGCACGCGGCGTGATTCCTTAAGGAGGGTGCCTCTCAAGGGTCCGGACGGAAGGCGACCGCTGCGGAAGAAAAAACCAAAAAAGGAGAAAAGACAATGAGCGTAATTTCAATGAAGCAGCTTCTCGAAGCAGGTGTTCATTTCGGACATCAGACCAGAAGATGGAACCCCAAGATGGCTCCGTATATCTATA
>CAMNNM010000006.1 GCA_946545425.1 uncultured Blautia sp.
GGCCAGAAAGACGATCTTTATCAGGGAATGTCATTTATGTATGCAGTTTTGAAGGTACAGTGCTGAAAAAGCATAGTGGCCTGTCAGTAATCCTCCTTAGCTCAGTCGGTAGAGCACGCGGCTGTTAACCGCGGTGTCGTTGGTTCGAGTCCAACAGGGGGAGCTTTTTTGAAACAGGGAAAACCTGTTTTAAAACATGGCTCCATGGTCAAGTGGTTAAGACACCGCCCTTTCACGGCGGTAACAGGAGTTCAAATCTCCTTGGAGTCACTATAAGGTGCCATAGCCAAGTGGTAAGGCAAAGGTCTGCAACACCTCTATCACCAGTTCGAATCTGGTTGGCACCTCTTCGATAACCTTCATGTCGATCCTGACATGAAGGTTTTTTTTCATACTACTGGACGAAAAAGGACTGTTGCGATATACTGTTTCTGAAAAGGAGGGAGCATAATGAAAAAGAAATTATCCGGTTTTATCAAAGGCGAGATTTGTGCTGCCGT
The DNA here is from genome assembly GCA_946545425.1 of uncultured Blautia sp. Taxonomy (GTDB): domain Bacteria; phylum Bacillota; class Clostridia; order Lachnospirales; family Lachnospiraceae; genus Blautia_A. The sequence continues at coordinate 501 of CAMNNM010000006.1, forward strand.
CGTACTGATGCTCCTTGGACTTTGCCTGACGTTTATTCCGGTTCAGACTGTCGGGGTGATCTGCAAGATTGTATTCGGGATCATGATGATGGCGGCCGGCTGCTATCTGATCTTCAACTATCTGAATGAAAAGAAGTCGACCACGATATTCGAACTCTTTTCAGGAACAATTACATTCATCCTGGGAGGCTTTCTGATCCGGCATCCCCAGATCGTCGTGAAAATCCTTCCGCTTCTTCTTGGCGCTCTTATAATCGTGGACAGCTTCTGGATTGTGCGGAGCGGTATACGGCTGAAAAAGGCCGGTGATGAGATTGCAACCCGGTTTCTTGCGGTGGGAGGACTGTTTATGGTCCTCGGTATTTTTATCATGCTGAACCTTTTCAAAAAATTCAGCACCACGCTTATGTTTTCCGGGATCGTACTCATAATACACGGAGCAGCGGACATCGTCTTTTATGTGATCAGCAGGAAGCACCCTGCGGCTGCGGGTGCCGGAAATACAGATCTGTTCGGAACAGAAGAAACAAATACGCATTTCGGTGATCCGGAAGATACTGCGGATCATAAACCGTCTGATGATGTATACGAAGAATATGATCCTTCGTACGGCTTCCAGCATGAGACGGAGCCCCCTGCATTCCAGAGCGGAGGCGGGGAGGTTCTGGACCAGAACGGAAATCCGGTCACGCCTTCTGCCGGCACCCATCTTGAACTGCCCGGGAATCCTGGGAATCAGGCCTTCTGATAAAGTACCAAAGATAAATGTATGTTGATATCATGCAGGGCGTGTGTCCTGCATGATATTGTTTTATAGGAAGCGAAAAAACTAAGTCCATATAAGTGGAGTATGTTTATGTGCGATTTTTACCTGCTTGATCTTTCGGGAATTTATACGCGGAAGAAATTCTGGGACGGAAATAATCCCGTACGGATCGATCTTAGAGACATATCCGGAACAAACTGCTATTGTGACGACCAGTCCGCCGCAGAAATACGGGAAAGGACGAAGAACCTCTGCCGAAACAGTATTCGTTTTATCGACTCGGGAAATTATCATTACATGAGTTTTCTGCTGGCTGGATCTCTGAAAGAACCATTTAACATGCTTGTATTCGATCATCATACCGATATGCAGAATCCGCAGTTCGGGGATATTCTTTCATGTGGGGGCTGGATCCGGTATCTCATTAAGGATCATCCATATCTGAAAAAGCTGGTCCTGATCGGGCCGCCCCGTATGGACTTCCAGGAGGTGGATGACGATCTGAAGCAGAAGGTCATTTTTGTTGACCAGGAGCATGAACAGAAAGCAGAAGAGGTCATACGAACTGAATTGGCGGAATTTCCCCTTTATATTTCCGTCGATAAAGATGTGCTGGATAAAGAATATGCCGAAACAGCATGGACGCAGGGAACCATGTCAGATCAGGTGCTCCTGCGTCTTCTCGGAGAGGCTGCCGGAACAGCAGGAGCCGGAAGGATCCTTGCGGTGGACGTATGCGGAGAACAGCCGCCGGAAGCCGGCCGCTGTCCGGACCCGAACGATCGAACGAATGCCAGAATCCTGAACTGGTACAGAGGACTGCAGGATGAAGAATGAATTGTTTCATATCGGACCGCTTACTGTATATGGCTATGGGACGATGATGGCGTTTGCCATTTTAGCAGCGGTTATTACGGTAATGCTGCGCGGGAAAAGAAAAAAGGCCGATACGGATACCGTCCTTTCGCTTGCGATCGTGTGCGCGGTTTCCGGTCTGCTCTCCGCAAAGCTCATGTTTCTGATAACGGAATGGAGATACTTTATCAGGGATCCGTTCCTGTATCTGACGGATTTTACGGATGGATTTGTCGTATTTGGCGGCATCATCGGCGGTACAATGGCCGGGTTCCTCTATTGCAGGATCAGAAAGCTGCCCTTTCTGAAATATTTTGACCTGGTCATGCCGTCCATTGCACTGGCGCAGGCGATCGGAAGGATCGGCTGTTTTCTTGCGGGCTGCTGCTACGGGAGAGAGACGCATGGGGTCTGTGCAGTGGTTTTCCAGGACTCCGCATTTGCCCCCAATCATGTTCCTCTGATTCCTACGCAGCTCTATTCGGCGGGGCTGAACTTTCTTAATTTTATGATCCTTCTGCTGATAGACCGGAAACAGAAATCCGACGGCATGGTTGCGGCATGTTATCTGATCTTCTACAGCGGGGGAAGGTTTGTGATGGAATTTTTCAGAGGAGATCTGGAAAGAGGAAGCATCGGAGTTCTGTCCACATCCCAGTTTATCGCGGTCTTTACCTTTGCAGCAGGTCTGGTCATGGCGATTTACAGAATCAGAAAACCATCTGTTAAAATAGACAATAAATGATATTTCAGCTGCTTTTAACTGCAGACAGGAGGTACGTTCTATGAGCGGAAGACGCAGAAAGAAAAGACGGAGTGCCGGAGACGCGATCCTCACGATCATCCTGATCATTGCGATCGGTGTGTTCTGCTTTGCAGGATATAATCTTCTGAGGCTCTATTTTGATTATAAAAACGGGCGGGATCAGTATACGTCCATCGCGGAAAATTATACCAGACCGTCTGCAGAGTCAGAGACTCAGCAGGCCGGTACTGTACAGCAGGGGGAGCAGGCACCGCCTGAAACATCTGCCGGAGAGACACTGAAATCTCCCATGGACATTGATTTTGCCGGTCTGAAGTCCGTAAATGAAGACGTGATCGGGTGGATCTGGTTCGAAGCAATTCCCGACATCAATTACCCGATCGTGCAGGGAAAGGACAATGATGAATATCTGCACAGGACCTACAAGAGAGAGAATCTGTTTGTGGGCTCGATATTTATGGATTATCAGAACTCTGCGGATTTCAGCGACTGCAACACCATCATCTACGGACATAACATGAAAGACGGTTCCATGTTCGGAAAACTCAGCCGTTTTACCAGTGATGCTTCCATCTATAAGAACAGCAGATATTTCTGGATCATCACACCTGAGGCTTCATACCGCTATGAAATATTTTCCGCAAGAATCTGCGATGTGGACGGCGCCGTATACACGCTCTTCAAAGGTCCCGGGGAAGAATTCCAGTCCTGGATCAGAAGCATGAGACGGGAATCCCAGCTGAACGCGGATATCAAAGAAGAGGATCTTCTGGTCACGGACAAGGTCGTTACGCTGTCTACCTGTACAGGCGATTACAGTACAAGATTTATCCTGCAGGGTCGAATATCCGATGTCATAAAGCGGACGGGGATCGATTCAGGAACAACTGCGGCGCCAATTCCGGCTGGCTGAAGAATTGTAAAATTATATCTTTACAAAGAAAATGAAACGTGCTAAAATACAAGTCTGTGTGATATATTTTCATATCCTTGCTCTCTGATCAGACAGAGGGCCGGAAGTCCATAAGGAGGTTAAGACAAGCATGAACAAGTACGAATTAGCATTGGTCGTGAGTGCCAAAGTTGAAGATGACGTTCGGGATGCTGTTGTGGCAAGAGCCAAAGAGTATATCGAGCGTTACAACGGCACCATCACGGAAGTGGAAGAGTGGGGCAAGAAGAAACTTGCCTATGAAATCCAGAAGATGCACGAAGGTTTCTTCTATTTCATCCATTTCGAGTCCGATTCCGCCTGCCCGGCAGAAGTCGAGAGGCATGTCCGCATTATGGACAACGTACTCAGATATCTGGTCGTAAAGAAGGAAGACTGATTTCCGTTTTTACATCGTCAGAAAGCACCATTAAGAAACCGTTCAAAGAAATCATAAAGAGAGGAAATCATATGAACAAAGTCATATTAATGGGACGCTTGACCAGAGACCCGGAGGTACGCTATTCTGCAGGTGAGAGTTCAATGGCGATCGCCAGATTTACGCTGGCTGTAGACAGAAGATTCCGCCGCGACAGAGACGGAAACGATGCATCGGCAGATTTTATCAGCTGTGTCAGCTTTGGCAAACAGGCTGAATTTGCCGAGAAGTATTTCCGTAAAGGACTGAAGATTGCAGTGACCGGACGGATCCAGACCGGAAGCTATACAAACCGGGACGGCCAGAAGGTCTATACGACAGAAGTCGTTGTTGAAGAACAGGAATTCGCGGAGAGCAAGAGCGCAAGCGACAGCTATATCGCAGCGCAGCCGCGGGCAGAGGCCCCGAGACAGCCGTCCGCGCCGTCACCCGAAGATGTCGGCGACACGGATGGATTCATGAATATTCCGGACGGAATCGACGAGGAGCTGCCGTTTAATTAAGATTAGGAGGAAACCAGAATGGCTTACGGTGCAAGAGGTGAGAGACCGACATCTCCGATGAAGAGAAGAGGCGGCCATAGAAGAAAAAAAGTCTGTGTATTCTGCGGCAAAGAGAATAACGAGATCGATTACAAGGATGTAGCAAAACTTCGCAAGTATGTCTCCGAAAGAGGCAAGATCCTTCCCAGAAGGATTACCGGAAACTGCGCGAAGCATCAGAGAGCTCTGACGGTTGCGATTAAGAGAGCACGTCATCTTTCCCTTATGCCCTATATCCAGGATTGACGGAAATTTGGCTGACCGCCGTCTGTGCAGAATGCACAGACGGCGGTACTTCTTTTAAGACAATTTCTGCTTGATTGTCAAAAGGGAAAGAATCTGTTATAATGATCAGGAAAACGCTGAATTTTCGTGAACGATATTCTGTCATTTACGATATGTTCCGTATTCCCATGAGTCTGTGCTTCGATTCGCTATGGAGATTCCTTGAGATGAACGAGAAGAAAAAAATTCAGTACAGAGGGGTATTCCGGCATTATATAAGAATTCCGTTGTATCTGATGATCATCCTGGCCGCCCTTAATGTCGGCGTCTATCTGATCAACATTGAAGCGGGGCTGCTTGTCAGCGTCGGGATTCTGCTGTGTCTTCTGGTAGCGGCGATCATTTATAATTTCCAGAAGAAATCTGTTCTGAATGATCTGATTGCTTTCGCCAATGAATATTCGGGGGTTGAAAAGAAACTTCTGGACGACCTGCAGATTCCTTACGCCGTACTGGACACGGAAGGAAAACTGATATGGTCCAATCTTGAATTCTGTGAGCTGACCGGAAAAAAGCAATGCTATCACAAGAATATCGAGACGTTATTTCCCGAGATCAGCAGAAACGCCTTTTCTGAAAAACGAGGGAGCGTCTCCGAGGTTATGGTTCAGTATGGGGATCGTATCTTCCGTACTGTCCTGAAGCCGGTTTCGATCGAAGAGGCGGTGCGCAGTTCCGATCTGCTGGAGACGGGAGACGGAAATCAGCTGGTGATCGGGGCATTCTTCTATGACGAGACCCAGCTCAGAAAATACATCCAGCAGATCGATGACGAAAAGGCAGTCTTCGGACTCATCTACATCGATAACTATGACGAGGCTTTTCAGAGTGTCGAGGATGTCAGAAGGTCCCTGCTCGGCGCGCTGATCGACAGAAGAATCGGAAGATATTTTTCCAATATCGACGGCCTTGTCAGGAAACTTGAAAAAGACAAGTATATGCTTGTCATGAAAAAAAGTTCGCTTGAGCTGCTGAAGGAAGAACGTTTTCATATTCTGGATGAAGTAAAAACGGTAAGCATCGGAAACGAGATGGCGATCACTCTGAGCATCGGCATCGGCATAAACGCGCCGGAATATCTTCAGAATTATGAATACGCCAGAATCGCCATCGAGATGGCCCTCGGCCGCGGCGGCGACCAGGTCGTTGTGAAGGATGGCGACAATATTTCCTACTATGGAGGAAAAACGCCGCAGGTTGAAAGGAATACACGAGTCAAGGCCCGTGTCAAGGCCCAGGCGCTGAAGGAATTCATGTCATCCCGGGACCGCATTGTGGTCATGGGGCACAAGATCACCGATGTGGATGCGCTGGGCGCCGCCATCGGAATCTACAGGGCGGGCAGGACCATCGGCAAGCAGGTTCATATTGTGGTAAACGATCCGACCACATCCATAAAACCGCTGATGGCCGGGTTCATCGACAATCCCGAGTACACGCCCGACATGTTTATCGACAGCGCTGCCGCACAGCAGCTGGTGGACAACAACACTGTTGTGATCGTTGTCGATACCAACAAACCGAGCTATACGGAATGCCAGGAGCTCTTATCCCTCACGAAGACGATCGTGGTGCTGGATCATCACAGGCGCGGCAGCGAGGTGATCCAGAATGCAGTGCTTTCTTACGTGGAACCCTATGCATCGTCAACCTGTGAGATGGTTTCCGAGATCCTTCAGTACTTTGCCGACGGTCTGAAGCTGAGAAGCATCGAGGCGGACTGTCTGTATGCCGGAATTATCATAGATACGAATAATTTCACCACAAGAGCGGGGGTCCGCACCTTCGAGGCGGCTGCTTTCCTGAAAAGAAGCGGCGCAGATATCACAAGAGTGCGCAAGCTCCTGAGAGACAATATCGATTCCTATAAAGCGAGAGCTGAGGCTGTCCGCAGCGCGGAGATTTACCGTGATCACTTTGCCATAGCGCTCTGTCCCAGCGAAGGGCTTGAAAGTCCTACTGTGGTAGGCGCACAGGCAGCCAACGAACTGCTGAATATTTCCGATGTAAAGGCCTCCTTTGTACTGACCTGCTATAACGATGAAATCTATATCAGCGCCAGAGCCATTGACGAGATCAATGTTCAGGTGATGATGGAAAAACTGGGCGGCGGAGGACACCTGAACATTGCCGGCGCGCAGATGCGCACGCCGGTAGAAGAAGCGAAAAAGGAGCTTCAGCGGGTAATTGACGAGACAATAGAAGAAGCAGAGAGCTGAAGGCGGCAACCTTTATTGTGTTTGCCGGAAGGCCCGGAGAGGATTGAATTATATGAAGGTTATTTTGCTGCAGGATGTGAAAAGCCTGGGAAAAAAGGGAGACATCGTTAACGTAAGCGACGGATATGCAAGAAACATGCTTCTGCCCCAGAAGCTGGGCGTTCTGGCAACGCCGAAAAATCTGAATGATCTGAAGCTTCAGAAGGCAAATGAAGAGAAAATCGCAAAGGAAAATCTGGAAGCTGCCAGGGCATTTGCCAAGGATCTTGAGTCGAAGCAGATCGTGCTGACTCTTAAGGTAGGCGAAGGCGGAAGGCTGTTCGGCTCCGTCACGACGAAGGAGATTTCGGAAGCCGTAAAGTCTCAGCTGAATCTTGACATCGACAAAAAGAAGATCGTACTGGCGTCGCCCATCAAGACACTGGGAGTTACGGACGTACCTGTAAGACTGCATCCCAAGGTAACCGGAAGTCTGAAGGTTTGGGTGAAGGAAGAATCCTGACATGGATGAAGCGCTGATCAAGAGAATCCTGCCCCACAGCATCGAGGCGGAGCAGTCCGTGATCGGTTCGATGATCATGGACCGGGACGCGATCCTGATCGCCTCGGAGATGCTTACGAGCGACGATTTCTATCAGAAACAATACGGAATTATTTTCGATACCATGGTGGAGCTGTGCAATGAGGGCAGGCCGGTGGATCTGATCACGCTTCAGAACAGGCTGAAGGAAAAAGATCTGCCGCCCGACATCAGCAGCATGGATTATGTCCGCGACCTGATCACCACGGTGCCTACTTCGGCCAATATCCGGTATTACGCCGAGATCGTCAGCGACAAGGCGGTGCTCAGGCGTCTCATCAAGGCCAACGAAGAAGTCGCAAACGCCTGTTATCTGGAACATCAGCCGGTGAAGGAAATTCTGGAGGAATCCGAAAAAAAGCTTTTCAATATCCTCCAGCGGGACGTATCCGGTGAGTATGTTCCGATCCAGCAGATCGTACTCGAAGCGATTGACACGATCGAAAAGGCGTCCCGGCTGAAGGGCGCGGTCACCGGAATTCCTACGGGCTTTATCGACCTGGATTACAAGACCGCGGGGATGCATAATTCTGATCTGGTCCTGATCGCGGCCCGTCCGTCCATGGGAAAGACCGCCTTTGTACTGAATATCGCCCAGTACATGGCTTGCCGGAAGGATGTCACGGTAGCGATCTTCAGCCTTGAGATGTCCAAGACACAGCTTGTAAACCGTCTTCTTTCCATGGAATCCCATGTGGATGCCCAGAATTTAAGAACGGGAAATCTGGAAGGCGACGACTGGACAAAGCTGGTGGAAGGCGCCAACATCATTGGCCGTTCCAATCTGATCATTGACGATACGCCCGGAATTTCCATCGCAGAGATGCGGTCGAAATGCAGAAAATATAAACTCGAGCATGGGCTGGACATCGTGATGATCGATTATCTTCAGCTTATGAGCGGTTCCGGCCGCTATGATTCGAGGCAGCAGGAGATCTCGGACATTTCCAGATCTCTGAAGTCGCTGGCCAGGGAGCTGAATGTCCCGGTGATCGCTCTTTCCCAGCTGAGCCGTGCGGTAGAGCAGAGGCCGGATCACCGGCCGATGCTTTCGGACCTGAGAGAATCCGGTGCCATAGAGCAGGACGCCGACGTGGTCATGTTTATCTATCGCGACGACTATTATCACAAGGATACCGAGAAGAAGGATATTGCCGAGATCATCATCGCAAAGCAGAGAAACGGTCCCATCGGCACCATAGAGCTGGTGTGGCTCCCGAAATATACCCAGTTTGTGAATATGAAAAAATAGGTTGTGTCCAAGTTAATTTTATATTATAATAAACGACGGCATATGGTACGGGTCCACAGCCCGGATATAAATGTTATTTATTACAGGAGGTATATACCATGACACAGATCAATAAAGAAATGCAGATCGGCGAGCTTCTGATGCTCAACCCGGATATCGCACCGATCCTTATGAGAGCAGGCATGCACTGCCTTGGCTGCCCGGCTTCCCAGATGGAGTCTCTGGAAGATGCAGCTGCAGTTCACGGACTTGACGTCGATATTCTGGTAGACCAGATCAACGATTTTCTGAAAGGCTGCTGATCGCAGACGTATGTGAGGCAATAATCAGTAAATAAGAAACAGGCTGCCCGCCGGGCAGCCTGTTTCTGGCGTTATGGGAAAAAACATTCCCCCGTTATAAATATTGAAGGAAGACGTCACAGCTTTCCAAAGAAGCTGACCGGGTCTGCGCTGATCACGTCGCCGTGTTCATTCAGATAAGCCTCGCCGGCTTTGGTAAAAGCCCGGCCGGAAGCGTATTCTGAAAGAATATTGCATACCTTGTTGAACTCCTCGGCAGAAGCGTCTCCCTGGTGAATGACGAGACTGTACTGACCGGAAATCTGGTCCCGGTACAGGGCGTTCTTTTCGTGGTAAAAGCCGCTCAGGTTTTTGGAAGCGGAGATGATGTCGTCCAGGGTATCAAAGCTGTAAAGACGTACCAGCCCTTCCGGCTCCGGTGCAGGCGCGGATTCCTTTTTCTGGTTTTCCGCCGCGATCTGCTGGGCAGCTTCCTTTGCCTTGCCTTTCAGCTTCTGGATCAGATCCAGAATGCTGTCCGCCCCGTCAAATTCGATGGAATTCTGAGAAGAGTTTCCCTTGAACGGAGCAAACTTGGAAAAGCGTGTATCCAGCTCCTCGGGATCCGTCACCTTGGTGATGATCAGAATGATGCTCTCGGTGCTGAGAGGAATCGCCTCGATCATCAGGGGTATATTGTCCGCTTCAAATCCGAACTGAAGCTGAGCCTGCTGCATCATATCGCGGAACAGCTGCTTGGCCTTGTCCGTTCCATACGCAAGCTCGCTCAGATGGATCTGATGGTTCTCAAGATCCTCCCGGGTCAATGTACAGCGGATCTGGTTCTCATTGATTTTTTCTATCTTCATGTAATCACATCCTGTTTATAGAATCGGTAAATTTCACCTGATAAATACTTTATAGCAGATTGAAAAGCAAATGTAAAGAAAAAGGCTTGCACGGAAACAAAAAAAGACTATAATAATGAGTGGGAAAGGCGAAAGGATCACGGATCCTGAAATACCTGAATCTGCGCCGGCCGGATGCCGGACAGAACACACCCATGATAAAAATCAGAGCTATAACCATTTTCTTCTGATCAGGACAGTTTTTCTGCGGCGGTTCAGCCGTGTGTCCGCAATTTTTCCACCAGTCGATAAAAATCCGCTTTTCGCTTCTCCAGGCATCAAACGGTGCGATCTGACGCATGTCTGATCATGCTGTCCGGAAAGGAGGGTAGTGAAACGGGAAGTATATCACACACAGAAAAAGAATTCCGCACGAACCTGGAGACGGAGCTGCGGCAGTACAGGAAACAGGGGATTGCCCTGTATCTTGACGGAGAGCCTGGAACGCCCCGTTCCATTGCAAACGCCTGCATGCTGTGTGAAGAGGGATGCGGCTATATGCGGGATTATACAACCGATGAAGCCGGACATATCGCCCGGATCGATTTTGATTTTATAAAAACCGGATCGTAAAAAGATCCCTTCCCCGGCCTGCGGCAGACTCCCCACTCATACACTGCGGTGCCGGGGAAGTTTTATGTGGCATTTTCAGGCGAATGTGATATAATACCATAACGAACATTACTATGAAAGGATACTCGTTTTTGTATGAAAAAAAGAAGACGTTCCGGAAACGGCTCAAAGCCCGTGCTTCTGGTGATCCTTCTGATCATGCTGGTAGGTATTGCCGGCGTAATCAGCGCGGTCATCTCAAGATTCCGGGTTTCCAATGAGCTGATGGATCTGAATCAGTATTTCAGCAACGCCGCTTACGGTCCGGTAGCTGAGGGGCAGGCAGCTGTGGTGATCGGAACCGAGGCTCAGGAGGAACGGGCCCTCGTGGAAAACGGACTTTATTATCTTCCCCTTTCCATGGTCAACACACAGATCAATAAACGTTTTTACTGGGATTCCGAAGGAAACCAGATCCTTTATGCGACGCCGTCGGCTCTTACGTATCATCCGTCCGCTGCAGAGCCGGGCGGTGAGGTATGGCTGAAGGACGGGCAGGTTTATCTGAATCTCAGCTTCGTACAGCAGTACACGGACATGGATGTGTATACGGCTGAAAATCCCCGGAGGATCGCGGTACAGAATACATTTACCGGGCTGCAGACGGTTACGGTCAAGGGCAGCAGTGCGGTCCGGTATCAGGGAGGCATAAAATCCCCCATTCTCAGAAACGTTTCTTCCGGCGAGGAGCTGATCCTTCTGGAACAGCTGGAAGACTGGGTCCATGTAGCCACAAAGGATGGATTTAAGGGATATATCCAGAAAAAAGCGGTTTCGGCTCCGCAGGAAATGAACGTACAGCGAAATGCATCCCAGGAGCAGTACAGCTACATCACGCTGGATGAAAAAGTAAACCTTGTATGGCATCAGGTCACGAACACCAGTGCAAATGAGCTGCTGTCTTCTGACACGGCAAATATGTCCGGCGTCAATGTGATCTCGCCGACCTGGTACAGCATTACGGACAACAGCGGCAATATCAGCGATCTTTCTTCCGTATCCTATGTGGAAGAGGCTCACGCCATGGGACTTCAGGTATGGGGACTTGTGGATAATTTTTCACCGGATATCAGTTCAACCGTCATTCTTTCCAGTACGGCCGCCCGCCAGAACCTGATCTCTCAGCTGGTAAATTCGGCGGTCTCGACAGGACAGGACGGGATCAACGTAGACCTGGAAACCCTGCAGGAAGAAGCAGGAGAGCATTTTCTCGAATTTCTCAGGGAGCTGTCCATTGAGTGTCACAAAAATGGTCTGATCCTGTCTGTGGACAATCCGGTTCCGAAGGATTTTACCAGTCACTACGACCGCAGGGAACAGGGACTGGTGGTTGATTATGTGATCGTTATGGGATATGACGAACATTACGCGGGCTCTTATGAAGCCGGCTCCTCGGCGTCTCTTCCCTGGGTCGAGCAGGGCGTGACCGATACCATAGAGCTGGTCGATCCGTCCCGGGTGATTCTGGGAATCCCGTTCTATTCGCTGGCGTGGAAGACCCTGGCAGGAAATCTTACCCTGGAACAGATCGGCATGGGAACCATGAAAAAGGTTATCGCGGAAAACAAAGCGCAGACCTGGTGGGACAACAATGTATGCCAGAATATCGCCACCTACGAACGGAACGGGGCGTCCTACAAGATCTGGGCCGAAGACGAATCATCCCTTGCCATGAAGGTCGCGCTGACAGGAAAGTATGGCCTGGGCGGAACGGCAGCCTGGAAGCTTGGACTTGAGGAGAGCACCGTGTGGCAGGTCATTTCTGATAATCTGAATTAAAACAGGGAGCATACAATGCCTGGAGTTATCTATCTGGTTCTGGCCAGTCTGCTCGGCTATCAGGCGGCGGTACGCCTGATACCGGGAAATAACGTGGAAGATACCGCCTCGGTGTTCTGGGTCCGCGTTTCCGCCGGGTTCGGGATCGGGATCCTGTCACTGACGTGGCCGGTATACATCCTGGCCTATATTCTTCATGTAACTGCCGGCAGCCAGAACCCTTTACGGACGGCGGATCTTGTCGTCATGTGTACGGCGGCGCTGATCCTTCTGTTCTGTGCTGTAACCGGAAAACAAAAAGGAAAAGCGGTGCGTCCCGGATCAATTCCCCGGACATTTTTTAAGGAACTTGCCTTTTATGCTGTTATCTTTGCGTTTGTAAGCCTGACCATGACCTTTGTTTTTTTTGAAAAAGACAAAGTTCTGTATTCCGGCTTTACTGTGTTCGGGGATTATGCGCCTCATACGGCCATGATGCGGTCCTTTTCTCTTGAGAACAATTATCCGACACAGTATCCGCATTTCGGCGGAGAGGACGTGAAATATCATTTCATGTTCCAGTTCCTCACCGGGAATCTGGAATATCTGGGCATGCGCCTTGATATCGCCTATAATCTGGTCAGCAGTCTTTCGCTGACCTGCTTCCTGATCGTTCTGACCCGGATCGCATACAGAATTACAGGAAGCTTTGTTTCGGGGATCCTCTGCTGCGTACTGTTCTTCTTTCGAAGCGGGACTGCTTTTTTCAGGTTTGCGGCGGAACATCTGACCGCAGGAGACCTGATCGAGACGCTGAAGACGAACACACAGTTTATCGGTTATACCCCCAAGGAAAACTGGGGCCTCTGGAATTATAATGTTTACCTGAATCAGCGGCATTTTGCCTTCGGGCTTCTGATTGCCGCCGTCGTGATCTGGATTTTTCTGGACAGGCTCGGGGAAGGAGCCGCCCATGAAGAAAAAGGCCTTCTCTGGCTGAGAGGCAGACTGTTTTCGGCAGATGCCTGGCAATCTGTTTCTCCGGTAAGGTCCCTGATCGCCGGGATACTTCTGGGTTCCTGCGCGTTCTTTAACGGGGCCACCGTAATCGGAGCGCTTCTGATCCTGTGCGGCATGGCTGTTTTTTCTGACGGAAAACTCGATTATCTGATCCTTGCGCTTTCCGCTGTTTCCGTCTCTATGCTCCAGACAGGATTCTTTATCACGGGAGAGTCGTTTAAGCCTGCCTTTTTCTGGGGATTCATCTGTGAAGACAAGAGTCTGACGGGAGTCCTGGGTTATATCGTCTCAATCAGCGGATTCTCAATCCTGGGACTTGCCCTGGCAGCGGTTTTTATGAAGCGCGCGGAGAAGACGTTCCTTTTCGGCTGCCTGTTTCCGGTCTGCTTCGCGTTTCTTGCTTCCCTTACGCCGGATATTACGGTGAATCACAAATATATAATGATGTCGCAGGCGTTCCTTACGGTTTTCTGGGCAGGGACGATCTGCCGGCTTGCCGGAAAAAGGGGAAAGAAAAGCTTTATTCCCCGGACACTGACTGCAGTTCTCATGACGGTCTGCCTGACACTGACGGGAATATACGATTTTGTCGTGATCCTCAAGGACAACGATAAAGACCACCGGGTGGCGGTCCGCATGGACAGTACCCTGACCGCATGGCTTTCGGAGCATCTGTCTTCGGAAGATCTGGTTCTCACGCCGGAGTACAGCCTCAACGAGGTGACCATGTCGGGGCTTATGATGTATCTGGGCTGGCCTTACTATGCCTGGTCTGCGGGATACGATACCTACAGCAGGGCCGATCTGGCGAAAGCCATTTATTCCTGCAGCGACCAGGGCGTGCTGAGAGATCTCGTGGCCCGGTCCGGCGTTACCCACATCCTGTATGAACAGGATATGAAGCTGGAAGAAACTGAATGCCGTGAAGATGTCATCGCAATGACATATCCACTGATTTATACTTCTGATGACGGAAGGATCCGGGTATACGAGGCCCGGTAAGGATGTCTTTTAAATGAAACGGATTATTATGCGGATCATGATGGGAGTCTGCTTTTTGGCAGCCCTGGCATTTTCCATTATTGTTCTTCAAAAAGATGCACTGGTCTTCTGGACATGGTGGCTTCTGGCACTTGTTCTCGGAATCGCGGCGATGCCGGTAACCGGCATACTGTTCAGCCGGTTTGCCGACAAGGGATATCTGTTCTCAAAGGTCCTGGCCATCACGGTCAGCGGTTTTACCGTATGGTTTCTGACGGCCTGCAGAATCGTTGTTTTTTCCAGGGGAACCTGTATCGGGGTCACAATCCTTCTGGGAGGATTGAGTTTCCTTCTTTTTGAGAAGGAATCCGCAAAGGGGATTCAGGTCCTTCCGGATCTGAGCCGTCTGGATTATATTCTGGGGGAAGAGCTTCTTTTTATCCTGTTCTTTCTTCTGTGGACCTATCTGGCTGGCTTTCATCCCGCGGCCTATGGCACCGAAAAGTTCATGGATTACGGCTTCATGGAAGCCATGATGCGGAGCAAAGAGCTTCCGGCCGTCGACCTTTGGTATTCAGACGGAGTCATCAACTACTATTACGGCGGACAGTATTTTGCCGTATTCCTGACAAAGCTGACCGGAAGCACGCCGGCCATGACATACAACCTGATGCGGACCTTTATCGCGGCATTTGCCTTTGTTCTTCCTTTTTCGCTGGCATCGCAGATGTCCATGGATCTTCAGAAGGAGAAAAAGACAGGATACGGCCGGATTCATCATCTGGCGGCAGGCCTTACCGCGGGGACGGCAGTGTCGCTGGCGGGAAATATGCATTACGTTGTTTTCGGCCAGATCATTCCGATGATCCAGAAGATAACCGGCGCCGAGAACGTGGATTCCTACTGGTTCCCGGATGCGACCCGGTACATCGGGTTTCACCCGGACGTTCCGGACAAGACGATCCATGAATTTCCGTGCTATTCCTTTGTGCTGGGGGATCTGCACGCCCATGTGGTCAATATTCTGTTTGTCCTCCTGCTTCTCGGAATTCTGTACAGTTACCTGGGACGGGTGGCGTACGAGCCGCTGTCCGAGAATGACGAAAGGCCTGAAAAAAAGCGTATTACCGAGGTCCTGCGGTCCACCCATGTTTTTGCGGCGGCCTGTCTGCTGGGGCTTTATCAGTTTACGAATTACTGGGATTTCGTGATCTACTTTGTGGTCACAGGCGGCGTCATCATTTTTGTCAATGTGAGACGGTGCAGGGGTTCCTTCGTAAGAATGCTGGAGTACACGCTGATCCAGGCGATCGAGCTGGCGGTTGTGTCTTCGCTGGTGATATTGCCCTTTACGCTGAAATTCAAGACCATGGTGAGCGGCGTCGCACTGGCAAAGTACCATTCGCTGCCTTATCAGCTGCTGATCCTCTGGGGGCTGCCTGCCGCTGTCGGCGTTCTGCTGATCATTGCCGCAGTCCGGGAACGGACGCATCTTCTCAGATCGGAGAAGAATGACCAGCATGTATATCAGTTCGGAGAATTTACCGGGAGGATGAGCGTGCCGGATCTGTACGGCGTGATCCTTGCGCTCTGCGCCATGGGCCTTGTGATGATCCCGGAGATCGTTTATGTAAGAGATATTTATGAAAACGGAAACGCCCGCGCCAACACCATGTTCAAGCTGACCTATCAGGCCTATATCATGTTTGGTATCGTACTTGGATATGCGCTCTGGAAACTGCTGCTTTTGTACCGCGGGATGATCCTGAAGGCATTGTCGTTTGTTCTGTTCCTTCTCTGGGTGTGGACCTGCGGTTATTTTCAGGAAAGCGTCGGAGACTGGTTCGGAGATGTGAAGAATACGGCCGGATACAAAGGAATCAATGCGCAGACCTTTCTGGAGACCGATTTTTCGCAGGATGCTTCGGCGATCCGGTGGCTGAAACAGAATGTCGAAGGGACCGAAGTGGTTCTGGAGGCGAACGGCGACAGCTATACCGGATATTGCAGGGTGTCTGCTTCCACAGGACTTCCAACGATCCTTGGATGGTACGTGCACGAGTGGCTGTGGAGAAATGATGTCGCGGATCTGAACCAGAGAAGCGCGGACATCGAAACGATTTATACATCCGCCGACGTACAGCAGGTGCGCTCTCTTCTGGCGCAGTATGATGTGGAATATATCTTTATCGGAGCCATGGAACAGCAGAAGTACGAAGACCGCCTGAATACGGAGCTTCTGAAGTCGCTGGGAAGTGTGGTCTATGTGAACGGAAGCGGAAATACCTGTATAGTAAAATTATAATCATGCAGCATTCCTGTTTTCAGGGTGCTGAACAGTCATCAAAAATTAGAAAGCCGGTTGACATATGAGAGCTGAAATGGTTACCATAAATCCGGATCACCCGGATCCCGGTGACGTAAAGCGGGCGGGAGAGATCCTGAAAAAAGGCGGACTTGTGGCATTTCCGACGGAAACGGTTTACGGACTGGGCGGAAACGCGCTGGACCCCTCCGCATCCAGAAAAATATATGCCGCAAAAGGGCGGCCTTCGGACAACCCGCTGATCGTTCACATTGCGGATCTTTCCATGATCGGTCCGATCACGGAAGAGTTCCCCGAAAAGGCAAAGACCGCAGCCGGAAAATTCTGGCCGGGACCGCTGACCATGATACTGAAAAAATCCGGTCTTGTCCCGATGGAAACGACGGGGGGCCTTGATACGGTGGCGGTCCGCTTTCCAAGCGACCTTACGGCGCAGGCCCTGATCCGTGCAGCCGGCGGATATGTGGCCGCACCGAGCGCAAATACATCGGGGCGCCCGAGTCCCACGACGGCAGCCCATGTTGCGGAGGATCTGGGAGAACGGATCGACATGATCCTGGACGGCGGGCCGGTAAATATCGGTCTGGAGTCCACCATCGTAGATTTTACGGAGGATGTCCCCGTCGTACTGAGGCCGGGCTATGTTTCCCTGGAAATGCTGCGCGAAGTTCTGGGCGATGTCCGTATGGACAAAGGGCTTATTTCGGAAAACAGCAGTGTACGTCCGAAAGCACCCGGCATGAAATACCGTCACTATGCCCCGAAAGCGGATCTGATCATCGTGGAGGGGGAACAGGAAGATGTGGTGCGGCATATTTCGGAACTGGCT
Organism: uncultured Blautia sp.; assembly: GCA_946545425.1. Lineage (GTDB taxonomy): Bacteria > Bacillota > Clostridia > Lachnospirales > Lachnospiraceae > Blautia_A. The sequence goes on from CAMNNM010000006.1 coordinate 17,851, forward strand.
GCCAAAGCAGAGCAGGAAGGAAAAACGGCCGGTATCATCGCATCGGATGAAAGCAGGAACAGGTACCGTACAGGTATTGTAAAGACCATGGGCAGCAGGGCTCATGAAGAGACCATTGCGCATAATCTGTACGAAATACTCAGAGAATACGACCAGCTTGACGTGCAGGTCATCTACTCAGAAGCCTTTCATACGCCCCGGATGGGACAGGCAATCATGAACAGGCTGCTGAAGGCAGCAGGACATCGTGTTATTAATGTTTAAAAAGGAGGTAACGGGATGATAGCAATCGCCAGTGATCAGGGAGGATACGAACTGAAGCAGTCGGTTATGGAGCATTTGAAGGAACGGGGGACTGAGTACCAGGATCTCGGGTCATACGGGCCCGAATCGGTAGATTATCCCATTTATGCCAGGAAGGTGGCAAATGCGGTCCTCAGCGGGGAATGTGAAAAGGGTATTCTGATCTGCGGTACGGGAATCGGCGTTTCCATTCAGGCAAACCGTTTTCCGGGAATCCGTGCGGCATTATGCTCCGACTGTTTTTCCGCGGAAGCCACACGGCTTCATAATGACGCCAACGTGATATGCCTGGGCGGCCGGGTCACCGGTCCGGGGCTTGCCAACAAGCTGGTGGATACATTCCTGGATACGCCGTTCTCAGGTGCGGAGCGTCATCAGAGAAGGATCAACATGATCGATGAGAAATAAAGAGGTGCGTCATGAGCGGTGAAAGCCAGAAAAGGAAAGACTACCTGACATGGGATGAATATTTCATGGGCATCGCTGTCATGTCCGGCATGAGATCCAAGGATCCGAATTCACAGGTGGGAGCCTGCATCGTCAGCAATGACAATAAAATTCTGTCCATGGGCTACAACGGTTTTCCGATCGGATGCGCGGACGATGAATTTCCGTGGGCAAGAGAGGGAGATCCTCTTGACACCAAATATCTGTATGTTACGCACAGTGAGCTGAACGCGATTCTGAATTACCGCGGCGGGAGCCTCGAAGGCGCAAAGATCTATGTTACACTGTTTCCCTGCAATGAATGCGCCAAAGCGATCATACAGTCGGGGATCCGCACCATCATATACGACTGCGATAAGTATGCGGATACGGCAGCCGTTCGTGCATCAAAAAGAATGCTGAACGCAGCCGGTGTCCGGTATTATCAATACACCCGCAGCGGAAGAGCCATCAGGATCACCGTCTGATGTTTACGCTGCAAAAATCAAACTAAAAGGAGACTGAAAGAATGGCCAAAGAAAAGAAACTGGTGGAAGCCATCACCTCGATGGATGAAGACTTTGCCCAGTGGTATACGGATGTGGTGAAAAAGGCAGAGCTCTGCGATTATACCAGCGTCAAGGGATGCATGGTGATCAAGCCTGCAGGATATGCGATCTGGGAAAATATTCAGAAAGAACTGGACAGAAGATTTAAAGAAACAGGCGTCGAGAACGTGTATCTTCCGATGTTTATCCCTGAATCCCTTCTGCAGAGAGAAAAGGATCACGTTGAGGGATTTGCTCCCGAAGTCGCGTGGGTAACGCAGGGAGGGCTTGAGCCTCTGCAGGAAAGGATGTGCGTCCGTCCTACATCCGAAACGCTTTTCTGCGACTTTTACCAGAAGGAGATCCATTCTCACAGAGATCTGCCCAAGGTATATAACCAGTGGTGTTCGGTAGTACGCTGGGAAAAGACAACGAGACCTTTCCTTCGCTCCCGCGAGTTTCTGTGGCAGGAGGGACACACCGCCCATGCGACTGCCGGGGAGGCCGAGGAAAGAACACAGCAGATGCTGAACGTATACGCCGACTTCTGCGAAGAGGTTATGGCGATTCCCGTGATCAAGGGAAGAAAGACAGATAAAGAGAAATTTGCCGGAGCCATCGCGACCTATACCATCGAGGCGCTGATGCACGACGGTAAGGCGCTTCAGTCCGGAACCAGCCATAACTTCGGTGACGGATTTGCGAAAGCATTCGGCATCCAGTACACGGATAAGAACAATCAGCTTCAGTATGTACACCAGACCTCATGGGGAATGACGACCCGTATGATCGGCGCGCTGATCATGGTACACGGGGATAACAGCGGACTTGTGCTTCCGCCTGCCATTGCACCGGTACAGGCCATGGTCATTCCGATCCAGCAGAGAAAAGAGGGCGTTCTCGACAAGGCCTTTGAGCTTCAGGAAGTCCTTAAGAAGGCAGGAATCCGGGTAAAGACCGACGATACCGACAAGAGCCCCGGCTTTAAGTTTGCCGAACAGGAGATGAGAGGAATTCCTGTCCGGATCGAGGTGGGTCCCAAGGATATCGAAAACGGGAAGGCGGTAATCTGCCGCAGAGATACAAGAGAAAAGTACGAAGCATCCTTTGGGGAGCTGGGCGCCAAAGTCCGGGAGATCCTGGATCTGATGCAGAAAGAAATGCTTGAGCGTGCCCGTGCACATCGCGAAGCACATACCTATACTGCAGTGACCTATGATGAATTCAAGGACACGATCGAAAACAAGCCTGGTTTTGTCAAGGCCATGTGGTGCGGATGCCAGGAGTGCGAGGACAAGATCAAGGAAGACGTACAGGCGACATCCAGGTGTATCCCCTTTGAGCAGGAACAGCTGTCGGATACCTGTGTCTGCTGCGGCAAGCCTGCAAAGAAGATGGTTTATTGGGGACGTGCGTATTAAATGATGGAAATCAGAATTCCGGAAAAGGCGGCGGGAATCTTAAATATGCTGCATCAGGCCGGCTTTGAGGCCTATGTGGTTGGAGGCTGCGTCCGGGATTCCCTGATCGGACGCCGGCCCGATGACTGGGATATTACGACGGACGCGCTGCCGGAGCAGGTGAAAGGCCTGTTCCGGCATACGGTTGATACCGGCATCCGGCACGGGACCGTGACGGTCATGCTGGGAAAAGAAGGATATGAGGTTACCACCTACCGGCTGGACGGCGAATATGAAGACTTCCGGCATCCGGCAGAAGTATCTTTTACGCATAAACTCAGCGATGATCTGATGCGCCGGGACTTTACCATAAACGCCATGGCTTATGATCCCGGTCAGGGCCTGATCGATCTGTTTGGCGGAGTAAATGATCTGAAGGATCACGTTATACGCTGCGTGGGCGAGCCGCGTGAGCGCTTTACGGAAGATGCGCTGCGGATCATGCGGGCGGTCCGTTTCAGCGCACAGCTGGGCTTCGAAATCGAAGAAAAAACCTTCCGGGCGATGCAGGAGCTCTCCGGAAATCTTGTACACGTAAGCGCCGAACGCATCTGCACGGAGCTGATGAAACTGATCGTCTCTCCGCATCCGGATTATCTTGCGGATGCATGGAAGGCGGGGATCACAAGGGTCATCCTTCCGGAATTTGATCTTTGCATGGAAACACGGCAGAATACGCCGCACCACTGTTTTACGGTCGGGGAGCATATTCTTGAAAGCATGAAGCAGGTCCGCCCGGATCCTGTGCTGCGCCTTACGATGCTGCTTCATGATATCGGAAAGCCGCAGACGAGAACCACCGACGAATCGGGAAGGGACCACTTTATCATGCATGGCCTGAAAAGCAGGGACATGGCGGAAACCATCATGCGCAGGCTGAAGCTGGACAATCATACGATCCGGACCGTATCGACGTTGATCCTGTGGCACGATTACCGGCCGGAGCCGGAAGCCCGGCAGGTGAGGAAAGCGTTGAACAGGATCGGAGAAGAACTGTTTCCTCTTTTTCTGGAGGTTCAGCGCGCTGACTGTCTCGCCCAGAGTGCATACATGCGTGCCGAAAAGCTGGAAAGGATCGCGCGGGTTGAAAAATGTGCCGAAGAGATCCGGGCCGCCGGAGACTGTTTATCACTCAAGACGCTTGCCGTGAACGGATCCGATTTGAAAAGGGCAGGATTTTCTGCGGGTAAAGAAATGGGAATGCTCCTTTCCGAGCTGCTGCAGCATGTCCTGGAACATCCGGAAGATAACGATAAGGAGAAGCTTTTGTCGATTGCGGCACAACGACGATTTTGTCTTGACACAGAGTAATAATTGTTATATAAATGGACGTATAGTGTGCTGTCGAAAGACCAACATAGACAGACCGACACGGTTTATTAAGAAGTATAACGAAAGAGGAGGATTATATTATGAACAAAGCAGAACTGATCGAGGCTATGGCTGAACAGACCGAGCTTACCAAGAAGGATGTGGAAAAAGTCCTTAAGTCATTTGTAGACGTTGTTTCTTCCGAACTTCAGAAGGGCGGCAAAGTGCAGCTTGTCGGCTTCGGCACCTTTGAGGTAGTGGAAAGAGCAGCAAGAGAAGGCAGAAATCCCTCCACAGGCGAATCTATGGAGATCAAGGCTTCCAAGAGCCCGAAATTCAAAGCCGGCAAGAGCCTTAAGGATATCGTAAACGAATAATCCGCCGGAAAATTATGAAAGGTCAGGACGGTGCCGCCGTTCTGCAGACAGCTCATGCAGGGCAGAAGCCCTGCATGAACTGTTTTTCCGGCTGTTTTACAGGAGAGAATATGAGACTGGACAAATTTCTGAAAGTATCCAGACTGATCCGACGCAGGACCATCGCAAACGAAGCCTGTGATGCAGGCAGGGTTCTTCTGAACGACAGACCCGCAAAAGCATCTGCCACTGTCAAAGCCGGCGATGTCATCGAAATCCAGTTCGGGACCAGAAGCATGAAGGTCAAGGTACTGGATGTCAGAGAGACGGTTAAAAAGGAAGAAGCGGAAAATCTTTACAGCATCATTTAAAACTTGTTTACGGAAATATGAAGCTTTCCGGCAGCAGTTGCGGAGCATGGTTTTCCGGTGTATAATAAAATGTGCTTTACTGGAGACCTATGTTTTGAACTGAGGAAAACGAATTGAGCAGGCCGAAGAGCAGAAGAAAAAAATCGAACAGAAATAATTATATCGGCATGGCTGCTACTCTCGGCGTTGTCCTGATTCTGTTCGGTATACTGGTATATAAAAGCTACAATCTGAATGAGCGGCTGAACATGTATCATACCCGGGCCGAAACCCTGCAGAAGGAGATCGAGACGCAAAAGGACAGAACCGAAGAGATCGATCAGCTGCGGGCCTATATGGCGACGGACGAGTATGCAGAGGCGGCAGCACGCGAAAAACTGGGTCTCGTAAAAGAAAACGAGATCGTTTTCCGCGAACAGACGAATGACGATTAGAAGAGTGCGCGCGCGCACTCTTTTTTATCATGCTTCAGGGAGAGCGAGATGGAAAAGCGGAGAAATCATGAATTGCGAAGCCGGGTGCGTTCATACATGGAAGAATATAACATGACTGATCCGGGAACAAGCATCCTGGCCGGCGTGTCAGGAGGAAGCGATTCCATCGCGATGCTTCACATCCTGTCTTCGCTTCGCAAAGCCATGGGCTTTGAATTATACGCGGTCCATGTTCATCACGGGATCCGGGGAGAAGAAGCGGACTATGACGAAAGGATCACCCTCGAGACGGCAAAGCTGCTTGACGTGCCCTGCAGGTCTGTGAGAAGATCCGTGCCCGAGCTGGCGGAAACATGGAAAAAAGGCGAGGAGGAGACCGGAAGGATCGTCCGCCGCCAGGTTTTTGAAGAGGAGATCCGCTGTCTGGAACTGCCCCAGGACACGCGGATCGCGCTGGCCCATAACATGAATGACGTCGCGGAAACGGTGCTCCACAATCTGGCAAGGGGAACCGGACTTCGAGGAATCGGTTCAATGAAACCATGTTCCGGAAGGCTGATCCGACCGCTGCTGTGCCTTACAAAGGAAGAAACGGTGCGCTACCTTGCCGAAGAAGGGATCCCCTTTGCCGATGACCGGACCAACGCCGAGGATCATTATACAAGGAACCGGATCCGGCATTATATCATTCCGGCCATGGAAGAAATGGTGAATCCGCAGGCTTCCAGGCATCTTGCCCAGGCAGCCCTCTTCTGTGGTGAAGCCTCCGGTTATCTGATGAGAAGAGGTCAGCACCTTCTGGAAAAATGTCCCCGGAAAGAAAACGGATATTTCCTGAATGAGTGCTTTATGAACGCTGATCCGGTAGAAAAGGAATACATCATCATTGCGGCTTTAGAGAATCTGTCCGATGCAAAACAGGATCTGCAGGCGGTTCATGTGAAGGCGGTCATGGATCTGACCCCGGACAGGAACGAAGGGAAGCATGTGGATCTTCCGTACGGGCTGCAGGCTGACAGACTTCCGGGCGGAATCCGCATCGCAGGAACAGCTCCTGGCGGGCAGGATACGGAGGTTCAGGATACAGATGATACCGTGCCATATGAGGCTGCAGAGCTTGTCATTCCCAAGGATGGAAGTGTATTTCGGAGACAGGCTGGCGGTTATGAATTCTGTGCAAGGATCTTTCCTTTTACCGGTCAGAATATTGAGGAAAAAAAGTATACGAAATGGTTTGATTATGATAAAATAAAAGGTGGCTTGTATATCAGGCAAAGACTGCCGGGAGACTGGATGTCGGTTACGGAGACGGGGATCAGAAAAAAGCTCCGCCGGGTGATGATCGATGACAGGATCCCCCGGGAACAGAGAGACAGAATTCCCGTGGTGGCACTGGGGCAGGAGGTCATCTGGATTACAGGATTCCGGCCGGGGGCCATGTACAGAATATCATCCAGAACATCGCGGATCCTGGAGATCAGCGTGACAGAAAAACCATAACGGCTTCAGAGGAGGATAAACGTGAACGAGAAAATCAGAGTCATGATCGGCGAAGACGAAGTCAGCAAAAGAATACAGGAGGTTGCAGATCAGATCAACCGCGACTATGAGGGCCGGACGCTCAGCCTGGTCTGTGTTCTGAAGGGCGGCGTTTTCTTTATGTGTGAGCTTGCCAAAAGGCTGAAAGTTCCGGTAACGCTTGATTTCATGTCGGTTTCCAGCTACGGTGACGATACCAAATCAAGCGGAGTCGTAAAGATCGTGAAAGACCTTGACCAGCCGCTGGAAGGCAAGGATGTTCTGGTGGTCGAGGATATCATCGATTCCGGAAGAACCTTGAGCTACCTGCTCCGTATCCTGAAGGGGAGAAATCCGAAGAGCCTGAAGCTCTGCACGCTCCTGGACAAGCCGGACAGAAGAGTGGTGGATGACGCAGAGGTAGATTACTGCTGTTTTGTCATCCCCGATGAATTTGTCGTAGGATTCGGACTGGACTACATGCAGCTTTACCGGAATCTCCCGTATATCGGAGTGGTTGAGCTGGACGGCTGAAAGGAGAAAGGCATTTGGATAGACAGACTGGAAGAATCAGCCTGTATCTGATTCTGATCGCTGCAATGGTGGCCGGTTATCTGTTTCTGAATAATCAGATCACCTCTGTCGAAAACTATTCGATCGAACAGCTGGAGCAGGCTCTGAAGGACGGAAAGGTTCAGGAAGCGACCATCACGCAGAACAGGGAAGTGCCCACCGGCGCGGTGGAGGTGGCCGTACGTGACGAGGGGCAGAAACAGTTTTATGTCTCTGATGTCAGGGAAGTCGAGAAGCTTCTGAGGCAGTATAAAATATCTCCGGTCATTGAAAATGTTCCAAGGGACAACGCGCTCCTTACCACGCTTCTTCCGCTTCTGATCTCCTGCGGCTTCGTGGTGCTTCTGTTCGTCATGATGAACCGTCAGATGTCCGGAGGCGGAAGCAATTCAAGGATGATGAATTTCGGAAAAAGCCAGGCGCGGATGTCGACGCCGCAGGATCAGAAAATCCGCTTTTCCGATGTGGCCGGCCTTCAGGAAGAAAAGGAAGAGCTCGAAGAGGTCGTGGATTTCCTGAAAGCGCCTCAGAAATATGTTCATGTGGGAGCCAGAATACCCAAGGGCGTTCTGCTGGTAGGCCCTCCCGGAACCGGAAAAACGCTTCTTGCGAAGGCTGTGGCCGGTGAGGCCGGTGTTCCTTTCTTCTCCATCTCGGGTTCGGATTTTGTGGAAATGTTCGTGGGCGTGGGAGCGTCCCGCGTACGGAGCCTGTTTGAAGACGGAAAGAAAAACGCCCCCTGCATTATTTTTATCGATGAGATCGACGCCGTGGCGAGACAGCGCGGCACCGGCATGGGAGGCGGACACGACGAGCGGGAGCAGACCCTGAATCAGCTGCTTGTGGAAATGGACGGCTTTGGCGTCAATGAGGGAATCATCGTCATGGCTGCCACAAACCGTGTGGATATCCTGGACCCCGCCATTCTGAGACCCGGAAGGTTCGACCGTAAAGTCAGCGTCGGCAGACCGGACGTAAAAGGCAGGGAAGAGATTCTGAAGGTCCATTCCAGACAGAAGCCTCTTTCCGAGGACGTGGACCTGAAGCAGATCGCTCAGACGACCGCCGGCTTTACCGGTGCGGATCTGGAAAACCTGATGAACGAGGCTGCCATTACGGCGGCAAAGCAGGACCGCGCGTATATCTGTCAGCAGGATATCCGGAACTCCTTCGTAAAGGTGGGGATCGGAGCCGAAAAGCACAGCAAGGTCATTTCCGAAAAGGAAAAGAAGATCACGGCCTATCATGAGTCGGGACATGCGATCCTGTTTCACGTGCTGCCGGATATGGAACCGGTTTATACGATCAGCATCATTCCTACCGGAATGGGGGCGGCCGGGTACACCATGCCGCTTCCGGAGAACGATGAGATGTTCAACACCCGGGGAAAAATGCTGCAGGAGATCACGACCCTTCTGGGCGGCCGGGCGGCCGAGGAGATCATCTTCGGGGATATTACCACCGGGGCCTCCAACGACATCAAGCGGGCCACGTCCATTGCCAGAGCCATGGTCACGAAATACGGAATGTCGGATAAGATCGGACTCGTTTCTCTCGGAGACGATTCGGACGAGGTATTTATCGGCAGGGATCTTGCCCATACCCGCGGATTCAGCGAGGACGTTGCCAGAGAGATAGACGGAGAGATCCGCCGTATCGTGGAAGAGTGCCATGAGCAGGCGCTTGCGATCATCCATCAGCATATAGAGATCCTTCACAGGTGCTCCGCGATTCTTCTGGAGAAGGAGAAGATTCATCGCGAAGAATTTGAAGCACTGTTCGAAGAAATGGCTTCCGAAGCTGCGACAGAAGGCATTTAGAAATAGTGCACAGAAAAGTATGCGTAGAATTGTACACTTTTATGCACACTTTAGTGAAGTGAAATGCTAGTATAATAGATGTAAACCCCCAATACATTATATAGTTTTTGCTACACCCCATAAGAAGAATACCTTCTCCGAGAAAAGCAGCTGAAAGGCTGCTTTTTTCATTTTCAGGATAATGGTGAAAGCGAATGAGTCAGAAGAATAATCAGTCAGATTTAAAGATCCGTTATTTTATGAACAGGCATCCGCTCCTGGATGTGCCAGCATTGTTTTCGGACGGATCGGAATACTACAGAAAACCGTCACAGCCACAGGCCGGAGATACGGTTACGGTACGTTTCCGGACCCGGGTAGGCAATGTGAGCGGCGTGAGTATGGTACTGGGTGAAACGTCCCTTGAGATGACCCTCGCGGAAACAAAGGAAGGCTTTGATTATTATGAAGCATCCTTTGTCATGCCCGAAACGGAAATATCCTATTATTTCGAGATCCTTTTTGAAGCGGACAGAAAAATCTGCTACGGTACCGACGGGCCGGTGCCCGACAGTACGGGAATTTCGGAGTTTCAGGTGTTTCCCGGCTTTACGACGCCGGAATGGGCTAAAGGCGCCGTGATGTACCAGATCTTTACGGACCGTTTCTGCAACGGGGATCCTGCCAATGATGTTGAAACGGATGAGTATTCCTATATCCACAGTCACAGCCGGAAAGCGGAGGACTGGAACAGCTATCCGGAGATCAGTGATATCGGCCGCTTTTACGGCGGAGATCTGCAGGGAATCATTGACAAGCTGGACTACCTGCAGGAACTGGGCGTAGAAGTTCTGTATCTGAATCCGATTTTCGTTTCTCCCAGCAACCATAAATACGACATTCAGGATTATGATCATGTGGATCCCCACTTTGGAAAGATCGTGGAGGACTGCGAAGGGCTGCTTGAGCCCGGAGACGAAAACAATGCGCATGGAAAGAAGTATCTGAAGCGTGTGACGGATCTGAAAAACCTCGAGGCGGGAAATGAGCTGTTTGCGTCGCTTGTACAGGAGCTTCACAGACGGGGCATGCGGCTGATCCTCGACGGCGTCTTTAATCACTGCGGTTCGTTCAACAAGTGGATGGACAGAGAGCGGATCTATGAAGACAGACCGGAATATGAAAAAGGCGCCTACGTATCAGAGAACAGTCCCTACAGGAGCTTCTTCCAGTTCAAGGATGACAGCTGGCCCTATAACGAATCCTATGATGGCTGGTGGGGCCACAAGACTCTGCCGAAGCTGAATTACGAAGAATCCGAGGAACTGTATGAGACAGTGCTGCGGATCGGAAAAAAATGGGTTTCCGAACCCTATTGCGTCGATGGATGGAGGCTGGACGTCGCTGCCGATCTCGGACATTCTCCGGAAGCCAATCATAAGTTCTGGAAGGATTTCCGGAAAGCCGTAAAAGAAGCAAACCCGGAAGCCGTGATCCTGGCGGAGCATTATGGCGATCCTTCTTCCTGGCTTTTCGGGGATGAATGGGATACCGTCATGAATTATGACGCCTTCATGGAGCCGGTAACCTGGTTCCTGACCGGCATGGAAAAGCACAGTGACGAGTACCGCGAGGAGCTTTACGGAAACAGTGAAGCCTTTATAGGAGCCATGAAGGCAAATATGAAACGGCTTCACATGACTGCTCTGTACAGCGCAATGAATGAGATTTCCAATCACGATCATTCCAGGTTTCTGACACGGACCAACCGGACCGTGGGAAGAATCGACAATGCTGGTCCCGAGGCGGCGTCCATGAACATTGAACCGGCCGTAATGCGGGAAGCCGTCGCGATTCAGATGACCTGGCCGGGATGTCCGACTATTTACTATGGAGACGAGGCGGGAGTCTGCGGATTTACGGACCCTGACAGCAGAAGGACATACCCCTGGGGACATGAAGACCTGAAAATGCTTGAATTCCATAAATGCATGGTGAAAATCCACAAGGATTATCCGTTCCTCAGAACGGGATCGGTCGTGTTTCTGTGGAATGATCTGCACGGCCTTTCCTATGCAAGATTTACGGACTCGGAGCAGATGATCGTTGTCCTGAATAACATGAGCCAGTCCAGAGAGGTGGAAGTGGATACCTGCGGTGCGGGAATTCAGCGGGAGGAAGACACTGTGCTGACCAGGATACTTTTGTCGGATCAGGAGGACTTCACGACCGAAGAAGCAGTCTGTTCCGCCAAAGCGGGGATCATCCGGGTCATGATGCCGCCGAGGTGTGTGATGATCCTGTATCACAGGAATACATGATCATTTTCCTGACCGGGCGTGCAGAAAGAAAAAGGTAAATATGAGAAAAGGGGCGCATGAAAACTTCAAGGTTTTCGTGCGCCCCTTAAGTGTTTTATGAATGGCTGAAATCAGGACGGATGTCCGTACGGTTTACCAGTTTGTGGCAATGTCAAGCTGGGTCGGATTGTAGGCGGCAAAACCGCCGGTATCACAGACAATGCACATACCGAGACTGCTCATGACCAGAGAACCTCTGGGATGAACGTCCAGGTTGGCAGCGCACATGATATAGTCGCCCAGCATTTTGCATCCGTCTTCGCGGATCCAGTATTCATCCGTGTTTCCCATGTCACGCATGATCTGGACTATGCCGGACATATCGAGATTATAATAGGTTTCCTTTCCGCTTGGTCCCTGTACGGTGCCTGCCCATGCGGTCAGGACGGGACCATCCCATTCGGTTTCCTCGGGAGTGGGGGTTACAGATACGGAAACAGATTTATTCTGTTCGGAAGCGCTGACCGGCAGGGCAGCAGCAAGCAGCATCATGGAAACGGAAGCTGCAATCAGTCGATTGATTTTATAATTCATGGATAAAATACCTCCTTGAAAACAATTTTGTAAAAGTTTTGAAATAGTCATTCACAAATACAAGCCCGGATTATACACTCTCAGAAAAATTATGTCAAGAGAATTGCCGCAGTTTACATAAAGTTTATGATTATTAAAAAAATGCGACCGGCACATTGAAATAAAAAAGGCTGCCCTGCGGCAGCCTTTTCAAAACGGAGATGGAGGGATTTGAACCCTCGCGCCGGTTGCCCGGCCTACCGCATTTCGAGTGCGGACCCTTCAGCCACTTGGGTACATCTCCGTATGGATATAAGAAACGGAGCCTCCGTTTCTCACACAGGCTATTATACGTTTAAAACCCGAAAAGGTCAATCACTTTTCATTGACGAATCTGAGTTCTTTGTTTATACTCTTCATAAAAACTGGCAGAATAAGCCGGGCAGCAGGGGAAAATGAGAAATGGAAAATGCGAAAAAGCAAACGATCAGAAATGTAGCCGCGGATCTGGTGTGTACATATCATACGGAAGAGCTTTTTGTACAGAATGCGGGAAGACCGCTGCCGGACCGGAACGAAGTGATCGCGATCTTCAAGGATATCAGACCGATCCTGTTTCCGGGCTATTATGATACGGACACTTCCGTTCATATTTTGCCGGAGGTTTATGTGGAGTACCGTCTGAACGATATTTATGACCGGCTTCAGAAACAGATTGAGATCGCACTTTACTATGACGAGGGGGACCATCAGAAAGAAAGAGCGGCGCAGATCACCGAGCGTTTTATAAGTAAGCTGCCGGAGCTTCAGAAAATGCTTCTGATGGATGTTCAGGCCGGCTTTGACGGAGATCCGGCTGCAAAAAGCAAAGAGGAGATCATCATTTCCTATCCCGGCTTTCTGGCCATCACCATGTACCGGCTTGCGCATGAACTTTATGTCGAAAATGTGCCGCTGATCCCCCGCATCATTTCGGAGTATGCCCATGCAAGAACCGGAGTGGACATCAACCCCGGCGCAACGATCGGACGCTTCTTCTTTATCGACCACGGGACCGGCGTCGTGGTGGGTGAGACTACCGAGATCGGCGACTATGTCAAGATCTATCAGGGAGTTACGCTTGGTGCTCTTTCAACCAGAAAGGGGCAGCTGCTTAAGGGCTTCAAGAGACATCCGACCATTCACGATAATGCGACGATCTATGCGAACTCCACGGTACTGGGGGGCGAGACTGTGATCGGTGAAAACGCCATCGTTGCCGGTAACACCTTCATTACCGCTTCGATCCCGGCGCAGACCCGGGTCAGCACAAAGGAACCGGAACTGGTTCTTCGCCAGCCGAAAAATAAGAGTTGACAAATCCATTCAAATTGAATATAATATGTTTCGTTGCAGAGATAGATGCAGCGACTGCGGGTGTAGTTCAATGGTAGAACACCAGCCTTCCAAGCTGGACACGTGGGTTCGATTCCCATCACCCGCTTATGCGATAGTGGCGTAGTTGGTAACGCGCGACCTTGCCAAGGTCGAGACCGCGG
>CAMNNM010000007.1 GCA_946545425.1 uncultured Blautia sp.
ATAATACCATAATGACAAAAGGACCAAGGTCACAAACCCTGGTCCTTTTATATGTCTGTTTATTATCCCAATCCCATCCGGGTTCTCATCCAGGTCCGGATTCTCATCAAGGTCCGGACTCTTACAGCCATGCTCATCTCATGTACATTGCCATCATCTCATCGCCAACATCGATCCGCCTGACCTGATTCTTTTCATGATCCATGGAATACCATACCCGGACCACTTCCATCTGTGCCCTTGCATAGGCTTCCCGGTCTCCTCCCATCTTCAGTTCATCCTGTTTCTGTTTCCAGTCTTCCAGGGTATAGTATTCTCCGTAATAAATCTGGTTATAATCGACGATCTCGTTCTGCTCTCCCTGGCTGTACGCGAAAACCGTACCGCATTTCTCAAGGACAGGAGCAAAATCGTAGATCTTCAGTCCGTCCGCCGTAGTATACGGGGCAATGATTCCCGAGACATCCTTTGGCGGTAATATACTGATCATTGCAGCGTGGTAATCTTCCCCTTCCCCATGGGCACTGGAATGAACCCAGCTGTACTTCTGGGAAAGCTTCCAGTAATCTCTGTAAAAAATTCCCAGGCCCGGATAGGATTCTGTAAGTGTTGACCCCATTGTCCGCTGGTCTTCCGGTTCACCCAGAACTGCGTGGATCTGCTCCGGCGTATCCCCCAGGTGAATGGCTTCTTCCCCAAGAAAGACCGTACCGAGACGCTGTGCTTCTTCGTCTTTCTGGATCGAACTGTCGCCAGTCAGAGCCCCGAGAAGATCTTTCAGACCTGCATGAACTGTTACGCTTCCTGTTAAGAACCCAAGAAAACAAAGACAGATAAAAATTATTCCTGATCTGAGAATCTTCATGAGGGTCTCCTTTCTTTGACTTTTACACCTGCCAGCCGGCCAGATACTCCTCCTGCTCGGGGGTGAGCGTATCGATCTCGATCTGCATGGCCTTCAGTTTATAACGGCCGATCTCATCGTCAATGAAATCCGGAACATTATAAACCTTCTTTACGAGCTCGTCCCGGTGCTCCGCGAGCCACTTAAGGCTCAGCGCCTGTACCGCAAAGGACATGTCCATGATCTCTGCCGGATGACCCATTCCGCAGGCCAGGTTCACCAGTCTTCCCTCTCCGAGAACGTTCAGCGTGCGCCCGTCCGGCAGCGTGTAGCCGACGATGTTCTTTCTCCGCTCAGCGGTGCTGACTGCCATTTTCTTAAGAGACGCCACATCGATCTCGCAGTCGAAGTGTCCCGCGTTGCAAAGGATCGCATTGTCCTTCATCACTTCAAAATGCCGCGGCACGATCACGTCCTTGCAGCCGGTTACAGTAACGAAGATGTCTCCGAACTTTGCGGCCTCGTCCATCTTCATGATGCGGAATCCGTCCATCGTGGCGTCCAGTGCTTTAAAGGGATCGACTTCCGTTACGATCACATTGGCGCCCATGCCCTTGGCGCGCATGGCGACGCCCTTTCCGCACCAGCCGTATCCGGCGACGACCACGGTTTTGCCCGCCGTGATCAGATTTGTGGTGTCCATGATCGCGGTCCACACGGACTGTCCGGTTCCGTATTTGTTGTCATAATAATGCTTTGCTTTTGCGTCGTTCACCGCCATCATCGGGCAGGGCAGAACGCCTTCTCTCTCCCGGGCCTTCAGACGGTGGATGCCTGTGGTAGTCTCCTCGCAGCCGCCGATCAGAACGTCCGCATATTCTTTACACCGGCCGCCCAGCAGATTGATCAGATCTCCCCCGTCATCCACGATCAGATGGGGATGGCAGGCCAGCGTCTGTGCCAGCAGATCCTCGTACTCCTGCGGCGTGACGCCGTATTTGCCGAAGGTCTCCACGCCCATTTCCGCCACGGCCGCGGCCACGTCGTCCTGCGTTGACAGGGGGTTGCAGCCTGTCAGGTATACCTCGGCACCTCCCTTTTTCAGCACCAGGCCCAGGTTTGCCGTCTTGGCCTCAAGATGTACGGACACTGCAATGCGAAGACCCTCAAAGGGTTTTTCTTCTTCAAACTGTTTCTCGATCTGCGTAAGGGCCGGCATGTTCGACCGTACCCATTCGATTTTTTTTCTGCCGGACGGAGCCAGGCTTGCATCTCTTATAATACTCATCTTATCTTCTCCTGTTGTCTTTTAAATCCCGTAAACCACAGCGGCATATTGTTTTTTGAAGCTGGCGGAATCAGGCTTTTACCAGGTACTGATCCGCGTACTTTTGAACCTCTGCATACACTTTTTCTCTGTCGATCGTCAGCATTTCCCGCTTTCTCATCACGAATTTACCGTTGATCATGACGGAAGATACCTCGGAACCGTTTGCCGAATAGCAGAGCGAAGAAACGATGTTGTTCGGCGGAAACAGAGACGGCTCGTTCAGGTCGATGAAGATCAGATCCGCCGCGGCTCCTTCGGAAATGACTCCAAGGCTTCCTTCCATCCCCAGTGCCCGGGCCGCGTTTACCGTGGCCGCGTCCAGAACCGTCTGCGCCGGAAGCGCGACCGGATCTTTGTGGATTCCCTTGTGGATCAGAGAAAGAAGGCCCATCTCCCGGAACATGTTCAGTGTATTGTTGCTGGCGGTCCCGTCGGTTCCGATGCAGAGGTTGACTCTGTGATCCAGCATGTCCTGTACCGGAGCAAATCCGTTGCCGAGCTTCGCGTTACTGGCGGGGTTCGTCACAACAGATGCACCGCTCTCATGAATCAGGTCCAGATCGTCGCCCTGCATCTGTACGCAGTGGGCGAGGATCGTTTTTTTATCCAGAAAACCGAGATCCCAAAGAAGCCGGACCGGCGTCTTTCCATATTTCACAAGACAGTCCGTAAGCTCCGTTTTGCTTTCGGAAAGATGGATCTGCTTGAGCATGGACAACTCACGGCCCTTCTGTGCCACCTGGGTCAGAAGATTCGGCGAACAGGTGTAGATCGCATGGGGTGACAGCACGAACTGCAGGGTTTCTGATTCAAACTCCGCCTTCTCCTCCAGAGCTTCCCGAAAACGGTTGTTTCCCTCTTCCCAAAGATCCTCCCCCACGAGTCCCCGTCCGATAAAAGCACGCACGCCGGCGTCTCTGGCAGCCATGGGCGACTGACGGTGATACATATGCATGTCGACAAAACAGGTGGTTCCCGTGCGGATCATTTCCATGCATGCCAGAAGCGACGCCCAGTAGGCCATCTCCCGCGGCATACTGTCTTCCACCGGCATGACCCGTTTGAAAAGCCATTCCGAAAAACCGACGTCATCCGCATAATTCCGCATGATCGTCATATAAGCATGGGTATGCATATTTACAAGGCCCGGCATTACAAGCATGCCGCGGGCGTCGAATCCCTCAAAGACCTCTCCTGTCTGAAAAGGACGGAAGGATATTTTTCCTTCCCTGATAAAGAGATCTTTTTCATCCGTCTTCAGAATCCCGTTCTCTCTCAGCAGGACCTTTCCGCCTGTTATTTTATAGTTCATATTCTGATTCTCCTTTTGTTTTCTCCGGTACAGATCCGGTTTGCGCACATACATGCCGGCCTATTTTGCCGTCACGAAGGATCCGCCACGGTACGTGCTCAGCAGTCCTCCGTAGTACTCCTTTACATAAGCCCGCACTGCGTACTGGTACCGGACTCCTTTCACCACCGACGTATCCACATAGGTCGATGCACTGCTGTCGGTCAGGATCGCGATCCTCTGATACGATCCGCCGTAGGGCTTCCGGTAGATATAATACCCGTTGCATGCCGGCTGATAGTTAAAGGAGACCGTGATCTTTCCAGGTTCTGCCGTCGCATAGCGGATCCAGGTCAGACCGGCAGACGCACGGATCGTCGTACCGTAGAGCCAGCGGCCAAAACACTCTTTTCCGTCAATGATCCGGTACGGGCGTACCCTGTAAACATACCGCTGCAGTCTCTGTACATCATGGTCAGTGTACGAAAGCTTGCTGCCGGAAAAAGAAGCATACTTTCCGACATTCACAAAGGGCCCTCCGTTGCAGGACCGGTCGAGATAGTAGCCGCTGGCACCCTGTTCGGTATACCACTGTACGGTATTATAGAAGGAATCATATGTTCTGGTCGCGACCGTTTTGGCTGCAAAGTCAGGCGTCACGGTCATCACCGGTGAAGCCGGCGACTGATACCGGACCCCGTCAATGTCTTTGTAGGCGACAACATAATACTGATATTTCGTTTTTGGAACAATAAAGACCCGGGACGTATAATTGTCCTGATCCGTATAGGAAAGGCTGTTCACACTGGTTATGGTCCTGCGGACAAACCAGCTGCCGTCTCCGTCTTTCCTGTAAATCCGATATCCGTCGGCTCCCTCCACCTTGTTCCAGCTGAGCCGGATCTGATAAACGTTTTGTGCGGAAGCCTTCACGTTCTGAGGCGTGGGGGGTACTGCCTTCACCGCCATGGTCACGCTGAGATCCGGCGCTTCTTTACACACGGCCGTAAGCACGGCATTTCCGCAGGCAAGCGCCGAGACGGTCCCGTTCTCCGAAACAGAAACGATGTCCGGATTGCTGCTTGTGTACGTGTATCCGGAAGAGCCAAGAGACTCCGGCGTAACGACCGGAACAAACGGGTATGTGTTCCCCACTTCCAGCGTCAGACTGCTCTTCTCTGCCTCGATGAACGGCGTAACAGAGGTTGCCTTCGTATGGGCCTTGATCCTGACGCTGAAGGGATTGGTGGTATTGCCGTAAAAATCCTTCCAGACATTGTTGCTCCGATAGAAGCTCTGCTTTGCCTCTACCCGGGCAGTGGTCGTATAGAACGAATCGGCTTTGCTGGTGTCGATATAGAAACGGATCTGGCTGCTGCCGTTGTTCGTGATCACCACCGAATAACAGGTTCCCGGGGCGATATCCACCTCCGGCACCTTTATGGTGGCGATGCCCGGATACAGAACATGGCAGGACACGGGGTTGGCGTATGCCGGACTTCCGCTTACCGGATCCGACGGGTCCGTGATCCCCGTATAGATCTGGATTCCGTAGGCTGCGTCCGCCGATGCAGCCGAAAGCACCACCTCGCCCAGCGTCTCCACATATCCGCCGCCTGCTTCAGCCTTATAGACACAGGCCACCGCATTGCCGGAGCTGAGGGGATAGCTTCCGCCTACATAGGACGTGCCGTCGTAGAAATAATTCTCCTGATAGTTCGGAGCGATCTGAGCCGTGACGCAGGTGAAGCTGGTCAGCGAAGCATCACTGTAGGAAACATAGATATAGCCCTGATCTCCCTTTGACGGTCCATAGCTGTTCTTCACGATCCAGGCGCCGTTCGACGTGACGCCTGAGGACGCGGAGAAATTCCTGTACGAGTAATTGTCGTCCCATCCTACGATGGTGATGGCATGGTTCACGCCTGAGGCCGATGCATTGCAGAGCGCGGCGGTATCCGGATTGTAATAGGCCGAGTTTGCGTTGAAATACGTCAGCGCTCCGACTGATTTATACTGCTGGATCAGCGCTTTGACCTCGGAAACCGACGGACTTCTGACAAACAGCGCGTCCTTCAGATATGCCGACGTGTCGTAAGCGCCCGGGATCGGATCCGATTCCACGGCCATTCCCGACCAGGTACTCAGATGCATGCATACCATCCAGGGATTGTTGTTTCCTTTGTAGCCATTATTCAGTATGGTGTAATCACCTGCCGAGTTTCCCAGGCGGTCCGCCTGGCGGTTGGAAAAATACCAGGAAAGATGTTCTTCTGACAGATCCAGTGTCTGCGCGCTTCCGTACCCCTGTGTGATCAGAGAGGTTTCCATGAGCGATGCAAGACTGAAGGCCCAGCAGTTATTGTAGCTGCCCTGATTCTTTACCGAAGTTACATACCCCAGATCTGCAGCATTATAATAGCTGGCAGTGGCTGCTCCGACGCCCTGGACCAGAAAATCTCCTGTTTCGTCTACGTCAAACAGCGGAATCTCGTCCCCGACCGGAAGCGACTGCTCTTCGAGACGCTCAGCATCCGTAAGCGGACGTCCTTTGATATAGGAGATCCCCTCTTCTGTACCTTCCTCAGCGGAAAGCATCTCCTCTTCGCCGGACGCAAGAAGCTCTTCCGTCGTCACTTCTGCATGATCAGCATCAGCCGGAAGCAATGCACCGGCCGTATCAGACGACAGGATCTCATCTCCCGCCGACAGCTCCTCACCCCGGATATCTGCCGGAATCTGTCCGGAAACAAGCGCAGGAATCATTATAAGCATTAAGGCTGCCTTTTTTATGTTTATTCTTTTCATACCGTACCCCCTTGAATGCATACATTATAAGCATTTCTGCAGTATCTGTCCAGTAAGATACGTTCTGCCTCTTCCGGCTTTCTTGCCTGTGCGGCTTTCCTTGTGATATAATAGACAGAATCACAGTTGGAAAACGGCCTGTCTGCAAAAACAGGCTTTTATGGATCTGCCGCTGAACCGGCAGATATTGGAGATATCTATGGACCGGGAAGAAAAGATTGGCGGCGTCACACTCAATTATACCTATTACAGCGGAACGGATACCTACAGCGACGGTGACAGCGAGGAAAAGCTCTTAAAGCTTGCCATGGACGGCACGGATCCCGAAGAGGCAGCCGCTGCGGATCCGGACTGGTCCGTTTTGTACCACATGTCCCCCATACGGAGAAATCTTCTGGAATGGTACCCCTTCCGAAAGGACGGCTCGCTGCTCGAGATCGGTTCGGGGTGCGGCGCGCTTACGGGACTCTTCTGTGAACGCACCGGGCATGTGACGGCAGTGGATCTTTCCAGAAGGCGCTCTCTGATCAATGCTTACCGTCACCGGGAGCATGACAATCTGGAAATTCTTGTCGGAAACTTTAAAGACATCTGTCTCAGAGAGAAATGTGATTACGCTACCCTCATCGGCGTCCTGGAGTATTCGATCTACTATGTTGACGCGGCAGATCCATTTCTGGAAATGCTGAAAAAGGTCCGTTCCTTCCTGAAACCTGGCGGGATTCTGATGATAGCCATCGAAAATAAGTACGGGATCAAATACTGGGCCGGCGCCAGAGAGGATCACACAGGCAGACTGTTTGAGGGCATCACCGGATATCCCTCTTCGGACCGTGTGCGTACCTTCTCCCGTCACGGACTGCAGGATCTGATCCTGAAGGCAGGTTTTGAGAAGACAGAGTTTTATTATCCGGTGCCGGACTACAAACTCCCTTCAGAAATCTGGTCCGACCGTATGCTTCCCCCGGAGGGCAGATTTTCGGGAGATTCGCCCGCCTATGACCGGGACCGGTATCATTTTTTCAACGAAGCCCGCGCCATGAACTCCATTATTGAAGATCACCTGTTTCCCGAGTTTTCCAACTCGTTTCTGGTAATATGCCAATAACGACCGAGGTGCAGAGGATGTCAGAAACCTTATATGTAAAATACAATTCCACACGAATGCCCGAGTATCAGGCAGCCACCCGTTTTGTGCAGGAAGACGGAATGCTCTTCGTGGAAAAATACGCACCCTCCAGAAGAGCCGCTGCCCACGTTCTGCAGATCGAAACAAACGCACGGCTCCTGCAGAACTATTATACAAATATACGGGTACTGCCCTGCAGCATCGTGAACGGAGCCGTCCGCTCCCGTTTTCTGAAAGATGCGGCCTCTCTTTCCTCCGTGATCGACTGCTCGGCAGATCTTTCCACAATACGGGAGCAGATCGTCTGCCTGCTGGATACGATCTTTGAGATCCGCACGTCATACAAAACCGATTTTGAACTGACGGAAGACTTCCGTGAATTCTTTCTTTACGGAGGAGATGATGAAACGCGTCTGGAGACCTGCCGCAGAATTCTCGGCGGCCGTCCTGCTTTTACAGTCGCCAATCTTGATCCCATGTTCAGTAATTTTATGAAGGACGGGGATGTTCTGTATTGTATTGACTGCGAATGGGTCGTCTCTTTTCCGGTTCCCGCTGATTTTCTGAAATACCGGGTGCTCCGTTATCTTTATAATGACAAACGCGTGTCACTGGAAGGCCGCATCTCCGTAAACGGGTTTCTTCATCTTTTTCAATTCAGCAGTGAAGAACAGGAGCTGTTCGGATTTCTGGATGACCGGTTCCAGGACAGGATACACGGAACCGCCCGCAAATATCTTTATCCTGCCCGCTGTGAAAAGCCCTCGGTCTCCTTTGACAGCATCACGGCGCGGGCACAGGAACTGGAAGTGCAGAATGCGAAACTTGAAAAGACCTGCACAGACCAGGCCGAAGCATTGAAAGCCCAGCTTGAACGTTCCGAGCAGCTGGAAGAAACGATCCGGTCTCTCAATGAATATGGACACGAGCTGCAGAAGATCATAAGGTTCCAGGAGCAGAAGCTCGATACGGTGCGCCGGAGCATCAAAAATCCTCTGTTCGGAGCTGCCGAAGTTTCCCGCTATGTTTCCCGGAAGCTGAAAAACAAGCTGCTGCCCCTGCGCCAGTATGCCCTGCCGGATCTTGAAGCGGAAAATGCCCGGGGCTCTGATGCGGAGGGACAATCCACCGTGGAAGCGGTATCCGGTGATGTTCTGATGGACTATGAAACATGGATCACACGGAAAGAAGAGCGGGAACAGGCCATGATCCCGGACCCCTCCGGAAGTCATCTTGCCTTCCGGCCTCTGATCTCGGTGCTGGTTCCGGTCTACAATGTCCTGGACCGCCATCTTGTCCCCTGTATCGAATCCGTCCTGAACCAGACCTATCAGAATCTGGAGCTGTGCCTGGCGGACGACTGTTCCACCTGGCAAAATGTCCGCGAGACACTGAAAAAGTATGAAAACGACCCGCGGGTAAAGATCGTATACCGCCGGGAAAACGGTCATATTTCCGAATGTACCAACTCAGCCCTCTCCATGGCGACGGGGGATTTCGTCGGTCTTCTGGACTGTGACGACCTTCTTTCTCCGTATGCCCTCTATGAAATGGCTGCAAAGCTCAATGAAAATCCGGAGCTTGATTTCATTTACAGCGACGAAGACAAGATCGACGACGAAGGAAAGCACCGTCATTATCCCAATTTTAAGCCCGACTGGTCTCCGGACACGTTGATGTCCAACATGTATACCTGTCATTTTACGATCTACCGGACCTCCCTCGTCAGGCAGGCCGGAGGCCTCCGCAGTGAATTCAACGGTTCGCAGGACTATGATCTTGCCCTTCGGATCGCCGACATGACCACTCCCGACAGGATCGCCCATATCGACAAGATCCTCTACCACTGGAGAACACGTCCCGAGTCCACCTCGGGTGACGCCGGCGTCAAGCCCTATGTTTTCGAAGCGGCACGGAAAGCAAAAATGGCCTCCCTTGCCCGCAGGGGACTGTGCGGTACGACTGCCCTTGTGGACGTCATGAATCAGTATAACGTTGTCTATGAGCCGGCGGGCATGCCCCTGGTCAGCATCCTGATCCCCTCCAGGGATCACCCGGATCTGGCCAGACAGTGCATCGTCTCCATTTTCGAAAAGACGGATTACCGGAATTTTGAGATCATACTGATCGACAACGGCAGTTCGCCTGAGAATCGTTCTGCTTACGAAGCATTCTGCCATGATTATGGCGTAAACTATGTTTACGAGCCTATGGAATTCAATTTTTCCAGAATGAATAATCTGGCGGCTTCCCGTTCCCAGGGCGATTATCTGGCCCTTTTGAACGATGACATCGAAATCACGGACTCACGCTGGCTGGGAACCATGCTCGGACAGGCCATGCTGCCTTATGCGGGTGCTGTCGGATGCAAGCTTCTGTACCCGCAGAACCGCCTGATCCAGCACGTCGGCGTCGTCAATCTGGAAAGAGGACCCGTACATATGTTTGCCGGCCTGCCGGACGAGCCCATATATCCCTTCGGGCGTAACCGCCTTCACTATAACGTACTCGCCGTTACCGCCGCCTGCCTGGTCGTAAAAAAGTCCCGGTATTACGAGGTCGGAGGACTTGACGAAAGCTACGCGGTTTCCTATAACGATGTGGACTTCTGCATGAAGCTGTACGAAGCCGGGTACTATAACGTGGTGCGAAACGACGTCACCCTGTATCACCATGAATCCGTGAGCCGCGGCAGCGACCTGACAGACCGCGGAAAAATGAGAAGACTGATGCAGGAGGAGGACCGTCTCTATAAAAGTCATCCCCAGTTTGCCCACCGGGATCCCTTTTATAACCGCCATTACACGCAGACGGCCAATGACTTTTCGCTGGACTTCGAAAATTTCGCGGAGCATGTATCCCCGGTTTCTTTATGCGAGTCTCCCCTTCCGCCCGTGAAGGAGTTCTACGGACATATTGACCGGATCTCCTCCGAACGTTACATCGAAATAGAGGGATGGTGTCTGCTCCGGGAGTATCAGAACAACAGCAGCCTGCCGCGCCGGATCTGTCTGAAGGGAAAAGACCGTATCTGGCAGATCAAAGCCTATCCCGTCGACAGAAAGGACGTCGAAGATCAGTTTTCTTTTATGAAAAATATAACCCGATGCGGTTTCCGGTGTCGTTTTCCGGAAAACCGTATCGGGTATGAAAATTACGAAATATTTGTGGTTACGCCTAAAGGCAGCTGGCGCACGGGCGTTCATCTGGAAAAATGACCGGATTTGATCACCCTTTCCGGTTCCGCCAGGGAATAATCCTGGCGGGACGGGTGGAGCCATGGATGATAATAGGGATCTCCCTCCTCCAGAAAACGGGCGTGACGGGTCTGAAGCAGCTTCAGTTCCTTCATGGCCCGTTCTGTCTGTTCTTTTGTCGCGTCGATTCCGCGGGATTTTGACTCGTAGTGATACAGCTCCACATCTGCATCGTATACTACCAGATACCCCGCACTGCGGGCCCTGAGGCAAAAATCCACGTCGTTAAAGGCTACGGGATACGCCCGCTCCAGTCCCCCCAGTTCCACAAAAACAGATTTCTTTATCATCATGCAGGCCGCTGTCACAGCGCTTAAGTTCTGCGTGGCGGCATATCGCTTCATATATCCTGCCTTGCCCCGCGCTTCCCGGGCTCCCGCATGCTCAGCACCTCCGGAAAGCCCCACGATCACGCCCGCATGCTGAATGGTGTCGTCAGGATAGTAAAGTCTGGCGCCGACAATGGCGGTATCCTCTCTCTGACAATATCCGAGCATGCGTTCCATCCAGTCCTTCGTGAGTACTTCCGTGTCATTGTTGAGAAGAATGATATAATCTCCCCCGGCCTGCTCCGCCGCGTAATTGTTCAGATCCGGATAGTTGAACTGCCCTGCCGCTTCCTTTCTGACAGCCTTTCCGCTGCGGAATTCAGGGCGTTCCGTAAAATACAGGATCCGCACTTCGGGACAGGTATTTTCGATCTCGTCATAATAGCGGAAGGTCTGTTCCTCTTCACTGTTGTTTTCGATAACGAGGACCTCATAGTTCTTCCAGGTACTCACTGACCGGATCGAATTCAGACATTTTTTCAGATCTTCCAGATGGTCTTTATTTGGAATCAGGATGGAAACCTTCGGATTTCCCCTGACTGCCAGGACTGTACGGAAAACGTCGTCCTTCCGGTCATAAACCACCTCGGATTCAAAACCGGTCCTTCTGTAATGCGCCCGGATCACCGGGATCATTTCTTTTACGAGAAAACCGAACTTTCTGTCGGGCTCTCTGGTCTCAAAAAGAATCCGGCGCACATGTCCGACATGCTCCGTGTTCTCTACGCATTTCAGCAGATAATCGAGGGCTGCCACGTCGGGGGATGCTCCTCTTAACGGCTTGCCGATCTTCTCTGCCAGCCGCCTTCTGACGGCAAAAACATGTCCGATATAGTCGGCGGAGCACAGATAATCCGGGCTGAAATCGGGTTTCAGAAGTATTTCCCTGACACCGATTCCCGAAAGAGGACGTCTCAGCTCATCCGGATAGATGAGCTCCGTTTCCGGATGTCTGTCAATATAGGCAGCCATCTGATAGAGCGCATCCGGCTCCAGCCAGTCATCCTTCCGGCAGTATAAAATCCAGATGTCCTTGTCTTCATCATTTGCGGAGGATTCCTGGCTGATCTTCCAGTTTTCGAAGGTCTGGAGGTCAAGCGACGTAAGCAGGTTCCTGCCGGCTCTGCCGTCATGGGAATCCAGCATGCTGATCCGGAACTCGCAGTCAGAAGGCTTCGCCTCTCTTCTCTGACTCTCCAGCTCCCTTTCTCTTGTCCTTACAAGATCATACCAGTACGTCGGATAGTTGAACAATCTGCCGGCCTTCTGGGCGGCTCTTCCCAGAATGGCGGCCGCTGTGCCGGACAGACCGTAATCCTGTGCCTTCCCGGCCCGCTCGACGGCGGAATAGGCAAGTTTTCTGAAACCGGCCCCCGCTCCGGCATTCTCTGCGCCGGAGATGATTCTGTGTACCGTCGTCCCTCCATGCTGATCCCGGACCGCAAGATAGTACAGTTTTCCTTCCTCCGCAGCAAACTGTCCGTAGAATCCGCTCTCGGCAGACACCTGCAGCGTCTGATACTCCTTCAGGATGTCAAGCCGCACCTCCCGCCGGAATCTGGCCGGCACCCTGTTCTTTTTTTCATCATAGATCCTGAGCTTTACCGTTTTCTCGGAAAGGACCCAGCCTCTGATAAACACGAGCCCCTTTTCCGGGTCGAAGGATTCCTGATCTATATGCAGCTGCGGCCGTTTCCGGGCTGCCTTTTTTATCACATCCGAGCGGCTTGTCAGCAGATTTGCTCTGTTCATCAGCACAGTCACTCCTTCTCAGACTTCCTCTACCGTAACCTCGGAGAACATGTCATAAAAACCTACCGTATTCTTCCGGGCAACGACTGTTACATTACACGCATCGTACAACCTGTGAAACACCACGAACTCCCCGTCCCGGAATCCGGTGCATCCAAAAGAGAGAAGATACTCTCCCCCCTGCAGATTCATATTCTGGCGGAAGGTGACGATACATTCCCTTCCGGCTCCGGCACAATCGATCGGGACCTTTTCAAACGCCGTATTGGTTCCCGTTATCTCGGTGCCCCGGATGTTTTTGAATGTATAAGCGACGATGGGTTCCTCGATATCCTCGTTAAACCGCACCTTGATCTTGATCGAAAAGTCGGTTCCTTTTTCGATCAGGTTCGTATTGCGTCCGTTTTCGTCGATTACCGTAAATCCAAGTATACTTGCCTGCTTTTCACCGTATTCCAGCGTATCGGGGTTCCAGCCGAAGCCCTCCTCCCAGTTTCCGGCGGGGGGCGCTTCTTCCCGGACACTGTCCGGACTGCCGCCCTCTCCCTGCACGGCCGGATCCTGCTTTACAAGCAGCTGTTTATAGGTATCCACCATTTTCTTCGGAGATCCCTGATCCAGAAGCTCTCCATGATGCAGAAGGAGAACTCTGTCACAATATTTGGCAATACTGCTCAGATCATGGCTGACGATCAGAATCGTCTTCCCCTGCTTTTTGAATTCTTCAAATTTGTGAAAGCATTTTGCCTGGAAGAAAACGTCTCCGACCGACAGGGCTTCATCCACGATCAGGATCTCCGGATCGATATTGATGGCAACCGCAAAGGCGAGGCGGACAAACATTCCGCTGGAATAGGTCTTGACCGGCTGATTGATAAAATCGCCGATATCCGCGAATTTCAGGATATCGTCCAGCCGGCTCCGGATCTCATCCTCGGAAAAGCCGATCATGGTCCCGTTTAAAAAGATATTTTCCAGGCCCGTATATTCCATATTGAAACCGGCTCCCAGCTCCAGAAGCGCCGAGATCCTGCCGTCCACCCGGATGCTTCCGGATGTAGGCTGGAGAACGCCGGTAATGATCTTGAGGATCGTAGATTTTCCCGAACCGTTTACGCCGATAATACCGATACATTCCCCTTCTTCCACGTCGAAGCTCAGCCCCTTCAGGGCATAATGCTCTTTGTACCGCTTTTTGCGGCTCAGTCCCAGCGCTTCGCGGAAGCGGTCTGAAGGCTTATCATACAGTTTATACATTTTTGTCAGGTCGCGGACCTGAATGACATTCTTACTCAATCGTTCTGTCCTTCCTTCTACAGGATGTCGGCAAAATGAATCCTGAGCCTCCTGAAAACCGTCGTTCCCACAACCAGACATAACAGCGTTACTGCCCAGAAATACAGTGTCCACCAGGGGTGGTCGATGATCAGCCTTTTGGTGATCAGGGAATCACGGCAGCCGGACACTACATAGTACATCGGATTCAGCTTCAGGATCCTGAGGATCATGGGATGCCCCGCAAGATTATCCTCTGCCACCCACATGATCGGGGTGAGCCAGATACCCACCTGAAGAACGATGCTGATGATCTGCGTCAGATCCCGGAAGAAAACCACCACGGCGCTGGTCAGATAAGAAAGACCGAGCACGAACATAAAAACGCAGAACGTATAGTAGACCAGCTGAAGCGTATACAGATCCGGCAGTCTTCTGTATCCGGCAAACAAAACCAGCGTGAAGGCGACAAAGAAAAGGTGTACGAACAGAGCGGAAAGCACCTTGACCACCGGCAGAATGCTGATATTGAAGACCACTTTCTTGACAAGATAATTGTACTCGATCAACGCATTGCTGCCGCCGTTCAGTGCGTCCTGAAAAAAGAACCAGGGGACGATGCCGGCGACCAGGTAAAGAACGAAGGGGATTCCCAGCGATCCGGCTCCCGTTCTGAACCCGACCGAAAACACGAACCAGTATACCAGGATCGTCACGACGGGCTGGATAAAGGCCCATATGATTCCAAGATAGGATCCGGCATATTTTGTTTTAAAATCATTCACGGCAAGCTTCAGGATCAGTTTCCTGTTCCGGTAAAGGTCTGCCGGGTACGCAAATAGTTTTTTCATCCAAATTCCTCTGAATTCAGGCCTCCGTTCAGGATGCCTTCCATTTATTGATCATCATGCCGGTATTGTTCAGCTGATAGCTGATGCCGTTCATCGTAAGCACCATGTCTCTGGCCAGACGTCCCGTCTGTTCTCCTGACGGATAGAAATACCGGTACCAGCCGTTGATCTTGTGCCAGCCGGTCAGAGGCTGCGCATATTTATCGTAGTAAAACCAGTACAGTGTACCCCCGATCACATGCTTGACCCAGCGGTTCCGGGCCCGTCTGCCGTCGCTGCCGAAGTAATATGGTTTGTGCTGGACCGTATAGTACATATAGTTTTTCTTCATGACGCCGGTGGTCCTGTCAAAAAAGTACTGTTCACCGTCCACGTACTGCAGTCCTTTTACGGCAAAATAGTCAGAGCCCATATAGTAGGTCTTCCCGCGACAGGTGACCCACTGATTTCTGACCTGGGCCCCGGTCTGGTCCACATAACAGACCTTGCCGCTCGACGCCCAGGACATCACCGCATCGGTAAACAGATGTCCGTCGGCGAAGGAAAAACGGTAGAACTTTCCGTCGATCTTGTGACATCCCGTCAGCTTCTTTCCGTTGTGGGCATAATATCTGAGCCCGTCCACGGTGTACCACCCTTCGATCGCCGATTCGTAGCTGCTGGGGGAGTAGAACGTGTCAGCATGATATCTGGGCGTAATGATCTTCGTATAATCCACAAATCCGATATCCACGTCGATATCAGTGCTGATCCCGTCCACAAGACCGTATGTGGGCCTTAAAATGCCGCCGCTGTCTCCATCGGTTGCCTGCCAGATGGTATACCGGTAATCGGTCACGGAAGGCCGCAGCATTCTGTCGCTGTAGCTGG
The DNA here is from genome assembly GCA_946545425.1 of uncultured Blautia sp. GTDB lineage: Bacteria > Bacillota > Clostridia > Lachnospirales > Lachnospiraceae > Blautia_A. The sequence goes on from CAMNNM010000007.1 coordinate 15,737, forward strand.
CAAGCCACAGATCGTAATCGGAAAGGCTGTTTATATCCACCACATTGTTATACCAGTCGGGATTAAAATACATGGCGGGATAATATCCGGCTTTCCGTATCTCGCTGCAGAATGTCCGTATGATCCGGGTGATCTCGCTTTTCGGAAGGCTGCGGATGGCGTCCGCTTCTGTATCGAAGAAAACCGGATAAGATACCTTATATCCGTCCATCATGTCTATTACAAGCTGCGCCTCGCGAAGCGCCTGCCCGGGATCGGTCGCAAGACTGTAAACATAGACGCCGACGGGAATCCCGGCAGCTTCCGCCATTCGCATGTTATAGTCGAAATAGCTGTCGCAGATGCTTGTCCCGTAGGAAGCGCGCACAATGGCAAAATCAATGCCGGAGCGGGCTGCGGCATACCAGTTGATCTGCCTCTGCCAGACAGAGACGTCGATTCCCCATGTCAAAGCGCCGGGAACAGGGTATCCGCTGCCGTTGTAAATGACTCCGTTTACCTTGCGCCATGCATTCTTCAGTCTTTTCTGTTCTTCTGTCTCTGCCGCCGCGCCTTCCTGCGCGCCTTCCTCTGCTCCTGCAGAGGGCACGGATTCATACATATCCGGTGCGACAGAGCTTCTTCTGTCCGGCTTCGGCTCGGCATTTGCCGAGCAGGCGTAAATAACCGTAAGAAGCACGATCAGCAGTCCTGTAAAAATACTGTTTTTCTTTTTCACGGGCCACCTCCTGAAGATGCAGGCCGCTTAGAGCCGGCTGCATAATACGACGCAATGCGGCCATAAAGGCCGCATTGCCGGTTAGTTACTCCAGTTATCCTCAGATTGCCGGATCCGTCGGATCATAATTTCCGTAGGTCGGAACAAGCGGCGGCTTTCCAAGTTCGTTTTTGAGTGCGTCGTTTGCGATATACGGACCATCGTAAATGGTGATCCTGCTGCCGTCGCAGTTCTGCCATACCCAGAGAGCGTCCGCCACACAGACACGGATGCACCCGTGGGACGCCGGATAGCCCAGCTGGTTGTAGGCATATTCCGGAACTGCATAAGAATGGGTGTCCCATCCTGCTACGGAGTGAATGAAAATTCCGCCAAGGCCAGCGCCTTCTACATGAGACGCATACTGTCCCCAGGACGGTCCCATCAGCGGCTGCCAGCGCATTGCACGTTCCAGATAGTAGGTTCCGGTGGGCGTCGGCGTATAGGGCAGCCCTACAGATACGCGCATGGATTTGACCGGAACGGTGCCCGACTGGGCATAGGCCGTCATGACACCGTTGGTACGGTCGACCATAAGCGAATAGGGTCCGTCCACACGGTCGGAAACATCATTGATCCGGTAGCCGTTGGCGTCAAACCAGTATCTGCGCTCGTTGATGACTGCAGAGCAGTTTGTATAGAACCCCGGAGCGTAGGGATTCAGATAGCGGACCAGGTTCCGGGAATTGTCTTCAATTACCCATCCGGTGATAAAGTCTCCGTCGCTGTCCAGATATCCGTACACTCCGTTCTTCTGGGCGAAGCAGTCCGTCGCAGGATGGTAATTTCTGAAGTAATAGGACTCTCCGTCCGCGTTGACCCAGCCTTCTTTCAGAAGATTGCCGTTTCTCTGGGCATACCAGAGCTTCCCGTCATGCCAGAACAGCCGGTCGCGGTACATTTTGCCCTGAAGATCGTTCTGGTCAGACTCTTCAAAGTATTTCATCACGCCCCGGGCAGAAGCCATTCCGGACGCCATCACGGCGTTGGGCTGGAAATAACGGTCGTCAATGTAGGCGTCCCTCGCCTGGTTTCCGGTCTCCTTAAAGTACATCCAGCCGACAAAGCTTCCGTCGGGACGGACGACTGCCTGATATCCCTGCTTTTCCTCGATCCTGCCGGGGAAGCTGCCGAAATACCAGTAGCCCATGATATTCCTTCCGCATCTCACGTAATGCCAGCAGTTTTTATAATTTGCCACGGAACCGCCGGCGGTGAAATAATACCTGTATCCCCCGACCTTCGCGATGGTATCGCGGATAATATATCCGTTTTTATTCGTTCCGTAATATCTTCCGTTTTCGCAGAGCCGAACCTCGTCCTTGATCAGGTATCCGGCTTTGTCAAGATATACGAACGTGCTTCCCTTGGCCGGGATCTTCGTATAATAACAGCCGCTGTGCGTCTCTGCCCTGCCGCGGGTGCCGTTGCCGGTATCTCCGGCAAAATATTTCCATTTTTCCCTGCCGTTCACGAACATCTGCTGCCAGCTTCCCAGAAGCATCTGTCCCGGGATCTCGCTGTCGGGCTGGAAATAATAGGAAGATCCTTCGTCCAGCCATACCTCTCCAAGCCTGGGGGTGCCGTCGCTGTTCAGCGCATAATAATATCCGTTAATGTACAGGTAGCCTTTATGTCCTTCCTCCGCCGTTTTTCTGTTCAGCAGATAGACAGGTACATTGGCGCCGTCCACGTCATAATAAGAGAAGCGGGTACCGTCCCAGTACCAGAAATCTCTTTTCTGCTGACCCAGGTCACTGGAAACAGGCGTAATGAGACCGGAACCGTCATAGGACTTCGCCGTGCTGCTGTCCGTGAAATACATTTCCGCATTTTCAGTGCCGGCATATCCGGGCGTACCTGCATTTACGACGCGGCGTCCGGTTACCAGGAAGCCTGCCTCGTCAAACAGATAGTACCCTGTATGGCTGGAATCGCCTTCCTGGGTCGTGATCAGCAGAAGCCCGTCTTCGGAATTATAGAAGGTACCGTCTGCTTTTTTCAGACGGAAGGCTCCCTCCTCTTCTGTCCAGCTGGCGGCTTTGGCAAGAATCTTCTTTTCACCGTTTTCTCCGGCTGATTCAACCGCAGCATCCTCGTCTGCCAGAAGCTCAGGCGCACCGGATACCTGCGGTGTCGGCGTCAGCATGGCGTCCGGCGCCGGCGTAAGCGACGGTGTGATCTCCGGAGCAGGCGTCTCAGCCGGCAGAACATCGCCGCCGGAGATCGTCTCCTCCTCTGTGCCGGCCGGCGTGACGGACGGTACAGGAGCTGCCTCCTCCTGAATTTCAGCCGGAACCGTCGGGATTTCCTCCGGCATCTCCGGCGTTTCCGGAAGGACCGGCGTCTCGGTTATCTCCTCAACTGCAGGAGCGCTTTCCTCCTGTACTTCCTGAACCGGATCCTGATATTCTTCGTAAGGGCCGTCCCCGACATATCCGGCCACTTCATCTCCCGCTGTAAGTAATTCTTCCGCGCCCCAGGCAGCCGTATATGTCCCGGGTGTGCCGATGCACACTGCCAGGCTCAGAAGAACCGCAACTGCTCTTTTTTTCATTATTCTCCTCCTCACCCTCGTTTCATTTATTCGCCAAGGCCTTCACGGATCAGCCGTGTCAGTTCCTCATACGCCTGTTGTTCATCTGCCCCTTCGCAGATCAGCTCGATCTCGTCTCCACACTGAACGCAGGAACCCAGAACACTCAGAACGCTTTTGGCATTTGCCGTCCCCTCTTTGTGTCCATAGGTTATGCTGGACTCAAATTCCATTGCTTTCTTGCATAAGATCCCGGCCGGGCGAAGCTGCAGTCCGGTCGGATTGTTGATGATCACTTTTCCCTGCATCATGTTATAACCCCTTATATATTATTAATTATGATTTTTCCGCATCAGGACTTCCAGCTGCCGGATCCGTCAGTCCGCATTCGCCACTTCAGAAATCGTGATCTGTGCGGTCACATCATCGATCAGCTCAAAACCGTCCGGCAGCTCCACGTCAACCTTGAAATCCGATGTGCCCTCATTCTCCCCTTCGAGGTCCACCGATACCTTCACCTTGTCCAGGTCAAAGTTTTCCATGTCTTCATCATCGGACGCCTTGACCCGGATCTCGATCTTCTCCAGTGCAAATGCAGCCTGCATTCCCTTGGAAAGATTCTCTATTTCAATATGACTGGTCGGGATCGTAAAGATCCGGCTTTCATCCGGAACGATCACTGCATTCAGAAGCGCCTCGCTGCTGGTGCCGCTGGTGAGCTTGATCTCATCCGGAAGGTCCTGTGAAAAGTCCACCTTCTGCTCCACATCCGAATCGGCTCCCGTAACATCCACCTTTTCACTGATCTCAATCCGGTATCCGTTCTGTCTGAGCGTATCAAGGGCTTCCGCTGAACCGGCGACGCTCACCGTAGACGGAACGCTGGACACGCTGTCGACCCTGTACCCGTCCTCCGGCGTACCGGTATATCCGGCGTTGAGCGCGACATCCGTCCGTACCTTCCAGAGTCTGGTGGTTACCGTTACCTGGCCCCCGTTTTCGATCTTCAGGTTGCTCATCTGGACATCCGTCAGAGCTTCTCCGTTCTTATCAATGACTACCACGGTTCCCGTTGTGGTCTGATCCGACGTCGTGCCTCCGAGATTGTTGTTTACATTGACCTTGTCGATCTTGTTCATCAGGGAGCGCGGACCCGTGACCCTCAGCTTTTCGGGACTGACTGTCTGGGTTCCGACCTCATAGCCGCTTCCCGGCTTGCTTTCCCCGTTATTGACGGCCACGATAAATTCATTCGAAACCTTGTCCTCCAGCGTAACGCTGATATTCTGCGGCCAGACGGATATATTGGACGATACGATTCCCGTTACCGTCACACTGATCGGGATCATCACGGGTTTGGTGTCAAGGTTTACGGCCTGCTGCAGATCGGCCGTCGCCTTGATGTCTGCAACGGACAGTCTGCCGACCGTCTTTCTGGCGCCCTTCACCGTTACCCGGATACTGGTCTGTTCTCCGGTTTTCAACGCCACCTTGCCGGTTGCGTCGATGTATGCTTCGTTTACAAGCTCCACGTCCTGCAGGATAAAATTCTTTGTAATGACAGGATTATCCAGATTCACCACCAGCAGCCAGACCACAATACCGATCAGAAGCGACAGGATCTTGAGCGAAAGATTGCGGGTAATTCTATTCTTCATTTTTCTTCCTGCCTTTCAGCAGCTTTCGGATCAGCCGTGTATCTGCCGCCTTTCTGTTCTTCACGGTCTTATTCTGTGCACCGACCAGCGCCTCCCTCAGCGCCTGGGCCGTCACATTTTTCTGCAGATTGCCTCCCTTGGCGATGGAGATCTTGCCGGTTTCCTCCGAAACGATGATCGTAAGAGAATCCGTGACCTCGCTGATGCCGACTCCCGCCCTGTGCCTGGTACCCAGCTTTTTGCTGAGCTCCATATTGTCCGAAAGGGGAAGGTAACAGGTTGCGGCAGTGATCCTGTTTCCCCGGATGATCACCGCGCCGTCATGCAGAGGCGTATTGTGTTCGAATATGTTCACCAGCAGCTGGCTCGTCACCGCCGCATCGATAATGATTCCGGTCCGCTCGTACTCCGTAAGACGGATTTCCTGTTCAATGACGATCAGCGCGCCCGTTTTGACCTCCGCCATGTCCACGCAGGCCCTTACGATCTCCGCTGCCGTCTTATCTGTAAAACGCTCCTCGATTTCCCGGTTGTTTCCCAGGAAGAAGAGGTCGGATATGATCCTCTTTTCGCCAAGCTGCTCCAGTACCTTCCGCAGCTCCGGCTGAAAAATGACGATCAGCCCGATCAGCAGTACGCTGACCAGGTTCTGGACAAACCAGAGAATGGTCGTCATATTAAAAATATAAGCGAGCAGGATAAAGCCTGCCACCAGAAGAATTCCCTTCAGAAGAGAATACGCTCTGGTATACTTGATCCATACGATGAACTGATAGACAAAATATGCGATCAGCAGGATCTCCACAATATCCGTCGCCCGGATGGATGGTATCGTGATCCTGCCGAGATATCTTGAAAAAAAGGAAAGAATAGATGTCACGCTCCGCCTCCCGGATTACAGGTCTTTCAGGGACTCCTCCAGCTTTTTCTCAAAATCAACGTTTTCAGGTCTGACATTATCGTCCAGAGATCCTCTTTCCCGTCCGTAATCCCTGTCATACCGTACAGTCCCTCTGTCCTGGTTTCCCGTATATTTTCTGACCCTTCTGTCGGGTACGGATACGGAAACTTTCGGAACAGCCTTCACATAATAATAGTAATCGTCGTCCTCGTACTGCAGACGTTCCGCTCTTTTATAGTCGCCGCTGAAGAAGAAGAATTCTATGATCAGGGCTGCCAGCACAGAGATGCCTGTCTGCATCAGCAGTTTTTCCAGGGACACCGTTACATCCGCGTACATCTCTCCGATCAGCATTACCAGGACATACAGAAAGCCTCCCGCTATGATCGCGACGCTTCTCGCATAATCGAACGAGCACTTTCTGATCATATATACCAGAAGGATCGTAAGAACGAAAGCCAGAATGGTCAGCCACATGGCCCAGTTGGTGATAAGGGTATCCACCAGTACCCTGACCTTGTCGATCACCTGAATGTCCTGATTCTGCAGGACCGGCGCGTTGTTGTTCAGGATCTGAATGAAATAATAGACGATCACGCCGCTGGCGGCGGAAAAAATCGTCATGATCCCGCCCATCAGACCGGATCCGATCGGCACCAGCGCCGGAACCTCGAGGCTGAAGGCCAGAGGCGTACAGACCATCGGCATGTTCTGTCCCGACGAAAGACGCAGAAACAGAATGGCAAGAAGAAGCTCCACCACAAGCATCACCAGCATCGCTTCCAGGCAGATCGCATAGGAATGGATGAGTATCATCACAAACCCGGCAAAGACCGTTACCCCCGAAGGAAGAATGGAGCAGATCAGCGCGGAGATAAGAAGAATATAGATATTCTTCAGTTCTTCCATATATCCCATATTGGCGTTGATCCACAGAAAAAAGACCAGCGCGACCGTGAATTTTATGACAGGCAGCAGATACATCTCGTAACGGCCGTACAGATTTTTAAGCCGCTGCTTAAATTCCCGCAGTATCATAATGATCAAAACCTCCCACTGTTCCGGCGTGAAGCGGCCATGCGCTCTTCCCGTTCATAGAGCTTTTCCAGCTTTGTCAGTTCCTGGTAATAACCCTTAACACTTTTCTTTGCCCTGTAATACCGGACAGAATAGACAATATAGGTCAGCACGGAATAGAAGGCAAGCACGGCCAGATAGCCGATGCCGACCCATTTTCCTATCTTCACAAGGTCCATTCTGTGAATATTCTCAACAAAAAAGTTACCGTAATAGACTGCCGCGGCTCCCATGACAAGGGCGTACCCGATGGTAACGATAAAGAAGTTCCGGATCAGCGCCAGTCCGATATAGTCGCTTCTGTAATACCTGCTGACAGGCAGATGCTTTTTTCCGTCCTCCGCCTGATACATGGCAAGTCTGTTCATGATCCTGACTTTTTCCTCATTCAGCATGGCTTTCTCCGTTCTGCTGCATAGTTTCGGGAGCCGGACGGCCTCTGCCGCGGCCGGATGCGGCAACGTCCCGCTTCCGTTTCTTACAAAATCCCACAGTACATTTTATAATAGCATATTTCCTTTTTTTATGGAACCCTTTTCTCCCACGGTTTTCCGGCTGCTTTTCCGATATTTTCCGGCTTCGCATGCCGTCAGGCCGCCGGCACGACGCAGAAGGTCAGAAAGCATACTCTGTCCGCCCCCGCTCTGTACAGGATCTCCGCCATGGCGTCCATGGTGCTTCCGGTGGTGAAAATATCGTCCACTACCAGTACGCTCCTTCCGGTCAGCGGTTCCGTGACCTCGTAAGCCGCGCTCAGATTCCGCCGCCTCTCAGACAGGGACAGCTTCTTCTGTGATCTCGTTTCCCGGACCTTGACAACTGCCGTTTCCGCGGCCGGAATCCCCATTTTTCCGGCGATCCGCGCGGCAAGATACCACGACTGGTTAAAGCCACGTATCCGCTTCTTACGTTCATGAAGCGGCACCGGGATCACAAGATCCATTCCTCTGATCCGCCTGTCCCCGAGCGCGCAGCGCGCCATCAGTTCCGCATAAAAATCACCATACTCTCTGCAGCCGTAATACTTGTATTTTTCAATTGACTTCTTCCAGGTCTCATTGTACAAAAACACACCCCGTCCGCAGTCAAAAACATGCTCGGATCTCCTGCAGTCTCTGCAGTATTCCTCTCCCTGCGCAACGGGAGTCCCGCACTTCATGCAGAAGGGGGATCTTATAAATGGAAGATTTTGTGCACAGTCCCCGCACACAAGGCTTGTCTGATCGGGCAGGATCCGGTGGCACACGGGGCAGCATCTGGGATACAGAATATTCAGAAGTCCATGTTTTCTTTTCGTCAGCTCCGTCCCCGGCATAAACCAGCCCCCTTCCGAAAATGTCCTTACGCCTGTGCCTCCGACAGTTCCACGATCCTTTCGTCCAGGGAGCTGTAACGTTTTTTCTGCTGTTCATTGGCGATCATGTCCTGAAAGGTTTCTTCGCTTCCGACCACTACGACACATTTTTTTGCACGGGTCACCGCGGTGTACAGGAGATTCCGGTTCATCAGCATCCTTGGACCGGTGAGAACCGGCAGGATGACCGCCGGATACTCGGATCCCTGGGATTTGTGGATCGTCACGGCGTAGGCCAGTTCCAGCTCCTCCATTTCACGGAATGAATAATCTGCCGTCCGTCCGTCTTCAAATTCGATCTCGGCTGTTTCCGCCTGCTCGTGTATTCTGCGAAGGACCCCGGTATCCCCGTTAAAGACCCCGAGCCCCTTATCAACGGGTATGTTATACCGGCCTCTGACCTCCCATTCCAGCTGATAGTTGTTCCGGATCTGCATGACTTTGTCGCCCTCGCGGAACAGACGTTCCCCGATCTCCCGCTCCAGTTTTTCCGGAGAAGGCGGGTTCAGATATTTCTGAAGGATACGGTTCAGCCGCTCTACCCCCAGAAGCCCCTTCCGCATGGGAGTCAGAACCTGTATTTCCTCCGGTTTCGCATCCACATAGGGCGGGAGCTTTTCTTTTACCAGCGCTATGATGACCCGGACGATCACATCGGCGTCGCTGCGCCTCAAAAAGAAAAAGTCCCTGCTTTTGTTGTCCAGGCGGACATTCTCTCCTTTGTTGATCTTATGGGCGTTGACGACAATGTCGCTCATGGACGCCTGACGGAAGATTCTTGTCAGCTCCACCACGGGAAATTTCCGGCTCTTCAGCATATCGCGCAGTACATTTCCGGGCCCGACGGACGGAAGCTGGTGCTCATCGCCCACCAGGATCAGACGGGTACCGGGACTGACAGCCTTCAGAAGCGCATGCATAAGGAAAATATCCACCATGGACATTTCATCGATGATCACCACATCTGCTTCCAGCGGATTCTGCTCGTTTCTCCCGAACCGGACCGCCGATTCCCGCCTTTCTTCCTCCGGCATGCCCTCCAGCTCCAGAAGCCGGTGAATGGTCCGGGCTTCTCTTCCCGTAGCCTCGGTGATACGCTTCGCAGCCCTGCCTGTCGGCGCTGCCAGCATGATCATGCAGCCGTCAGATTCAAAATACTCTATGATGGCGTTAATGGTCGTCGTCTTGCCCGTTCCCGGTCCGCCGGTCAGGATAAAGAGCCCGTTTCCGGCAGCTGTCTCCACCGCCTTCTTCTGCATCACGTCCAGTTCCATCCCGGTTCTTTTTTCGATAACCGACAGCTTTTTCAGGACTCCGTTTTTCTCCTGGGGCATACGGATATTCAGTTCGCACAGCATTCTGGCGGTATCCAGCTCAAGCTGATAAAACCTTGCGGGATACACCAGGGACTCGTCTTCTGCCTGCCGGACAACTGCCTTTCGCTCCAGCGCCAGATCCATGAGATGTTTTTCCATATAGGAAGCGGGCACATCAAGAAGACTGCTGGCCCTCTCGAACAGTTCCTCTCTCGGAAGATACACATGTCCCTCGCCGGCGGCTTCGGTGAGGACGTATAAAAGACCGCTCCTCACCCGGTATTCCGAATCCGGAAGAATCCCCACCCGGACCGCGATCTCGTCGGCCGTACGGAAACCGATGCCCGCGATATCCTCCGCAAGAAGATACGGATTTTCCCGCAGTACCTGATACACGGACTGCCCGTACTTCTGATAGATCTTCGCTCCCATGTTCAGAGAAATCCCGTATTTCTGCAGAAATATCATGGCCTTTCTCATGTCGGTCTTTTCGGTCACCTGGGACGCGATCTCCCTGGCCTTCTTTTCGCTGATGCCTCTTACCTCTGCGAGACGCTCCGGTTCATCTTCCAGGATCCGAAGCGTATCCGCGCCGAATTTCGCGACGATTCTCGCGGCGAGCGCCGCTCCGATGCCCTTTATGGCTCCGGAGCCGAGATACCGCTCCATCGCAGCCGAATCCTCCGGGATCTTTTCGGTAAAGGAGATGATATGGAACTGCTTTCCGTATACGGAGTGTTCCGTATAAGAACCCGTGGCTTCGATCGTGGCTCCCGGCGTCACGTCCGGGAATGTCCCCACACAGTCGAGCTCCCGGTCTCCCGGAAGCTTCAGCTGCATTACGGTATACCCGTTCTGCTCATTTCTGTAAATGATATGATCGATATAGCCTGTTATTGTCTCGCTCATTGACCTTCCTTTGCTGTCAGATCACCTGCGACATGACTGCCGCGTATCGTCCGGTTCCCGTGACGGTTGCCGCCATGGCGTTTTTCACGGTCACGGTATTGACTCCGGTGAAGTCCTCGACCATCTTGTCCATGCCGCGAAGGACCGCTCCGCCTCCTGTCAGCACGATGCCTCTCTCCACAATGTCGGAGGCGAGCTCCGGGGGAAGCTTTTCGAGTATTCCGTGAATCGTTTCCACGATCTGTCCCACAGGCTCCTCTATGGCAGTCCTTACCTCTTCCGATGTAAGGATCACGGTCTTGGGAAGTCCGGTCAGAACATTCCGTCCTTTGACCTCCATGGTCCTTGGAACCGCTTCCTCAACGGCCGTACCGATCCGGAGTTTGATCCGTTCGGCAGCCGTCTCATCGATGAACAGGGAATGCCTGGACCGCATGTAACGGATGATATAGGTGTTAAAGCTTTCTCCGGCCACCTTCACCGAATGCTGCAGAACGATTCCGCCCATGGACAGGACCGCCGCGTCGGTGGTTCCTCCGCCGATATCCACGATCATGTTTCCCACGGGCTTCAGAATATCGATTCCCGCACCGATGGCTGCCGCGATCGTGCATTTCGCGAAAAATACTTTGCGGGCTCCGGACTGATAGATCGCCTCTTCCACAGCCTTTCGCTCGATCTCCGTGATCCCGGCCGGTTCGCAGAAGGTGATGCGCGGTTTCCAGAAGGCTCTGGGACCGATCGCCTTTGCGATAAAATAGCGCACCATTTTTTCCAGGACCGTAAAGTCCGTGATGGTACCCTGACGGATCGGCCGGATGAGCGCCATGTTGGAATTCAGTCTGCCTGCCATCTGCAGCGCTTCCTCTCCGATCGCCCGGATCTTCTCGGAACTTTTGTCATATACGACCACCGAAGGCTCGGACAGAATGATCCCCCTGCCCTCCGTATATACTCTGGCATTGGCCGTACCGATGTCGATGCCGATATCGTTTGCTGCCATACTTTACCCTTTCTCTGACCTGCGGCCGTTTTTCAGATATTTTTTCACATAATGACCGGTGTAGGAGGCAGGATTCTCCGCCACCTCTTCCGGAGTTCCTTCGGCGATCACCGTGCCGCCCCGGTCTCCTCCTTCCGGACCCAGGTCAATGATATAGTCTGCTGTTTTGATCACATCCAGGTTGTGCTCGATAACGACCACCGTGTTTCCGCCCTCGGAAAGGCGGCGGAGGATCTCGATCAGCTTCTGGACGTCCGCGAAATGAAGTCCCGTAGTCGGCTCGTCGAGAATATAGATGGTCTTTCCGGTACTTCTTCTGCTGAGCTCCGATGCCAGCTTGATCCGCTGCGCCTCGCCCCCCGACAGCGTCGTCGAGGGCTGTCCAAGCTTGATATATCCGAGTCCCACATCGTAGAGCGTCTCGATCTTCCGCCGGATGGACGGAACGTTTTCAAAAAACGGAAGCGCCTCTTCGACGGTCATGTCCAGAACATCATAAATGCTCTTGTCCTTGTACTTTACCTCCAGCGTTTCCCGGTTGTACCTTTTTCCCTTGCAGACCTCGCAGGGAACGTAAACGTCCGGAAGAAAATGCATTTCTATTTTCACGATGCCGTCGCCGGCACAGGCCTCGCAGCGTCCACCCTTCACGTTGAAGCTGAAGCGGCCTTTGTTGTATCCCCTGGCCTTTGCGTCGGCCGTCGACGCGAACAGATCCCGGATCTGATCGAACACCCCGGTATAGGTAGCCGGGTTGGATCTCGGCGTCCTGCCGATCGGGGACTGGTCAATGTTGATGACCTTGTCGAGCTGTTCGGTTCCCAGTATGTCCTGATGCTTACCGGGAATAATCCGTGCATGGTTCAGAGTCCGGGCCAGATGCTTGTACAGGATCTCGTTGACCAGCGAGCTTTTTCCCGAACCGGAAACGCCGGTCACACAGGTCATGACACCCAGCGGGATCCGGACATCGATCGTTTTCAGGTTGTGTTCCGAAGCTCCGCGCACCGTCAGAAAGCCGGCCGGCGTTCTGCGTGTTTCCGGCACGGGAATAAAACGTTTTCCGCTCAGGAACTGCCCTGTCACCGACTCCTCGCATTTCATGATCTCTTCTGCCGTTCCCATCGCCACCAGCTGTCCGCCATGCTCGCCGGCACCCGGCCCGATATCGACCACACAGTCGGCGGCACGCATGGTGTCCTCGTCATGCTCCACAACGATCAGCGAATTGCCAAGGTCCCGGAGGCGCATCAGTGAGCGCAGCAATTTGTCGTTGTCTCTCTGGTGAAGTCCGATACTGGGCTCGTCCAGAATATAGGCGACTCCCACAAGTCCGGAGCCGATCTGGGTCGCAAGACGGATGCGCTGGGCCTCCCCGCCCGAAAGACTGGCCGTGGCTCTTGCAAGGGACAGGTACTCCAGTCCCACCTCCTGAAGAAAGCTGACTCTCGAACGGATCTCCTTCAGGATCTGTCTGCCCACAAGCTGCTGATAGTCCGACAGCTCCATTCCCGTCAGGAAATCCAGAAGCTTCTCGACGGACATCTGGGTGATCTCGTAAATATTCTTATCCGCAACGGTCACCGCCAGGGATTCCTTTTTCAGTCTCATGCCCTTGCAGGTGGTGCAGGGCGTGATCCTCATATAGGTTTCATATTCCTGCTTCATGATCTCGGAGGCCGTCTCGCGGTAACGCTGCTCCACGTTCCGGATCAGCCCCGGAAACGCGACATCATAGGTGCCCTCACCGCGCTGCCCTTTGTAATGTACCTTGACCGAATGACCGTCGGTACCGTAGACCAGGATCTTCCGGATCTCCTCGGGATAATCCCGGAACGGGGTGTCCAGGCTGAAATGATATTCCCGGCAGAGCGCGTCCAGAATGGCTCTGGTAAAGCTGCCCTTGTCGGTACAGGACTGCCACCCCAGCACGACGATGGCTCCCTGGGCGATGCTCAGCGACTGGTCCGGGATCATCAGGTCCAGATCGAATTCCATCTTATATCCAAGCCCCGCGCAGTCCGGGCAGGCGCCAAAGGGATTGTTGAACGAAAAGCTCCGCGGCTCGATCTCGTCGATGCTGATCCCGCAGTCGGGGCAGCTGAAGCTCTGGCTGAAATTCAGATATTTTCCGTCCATGGTGTCCACAACGGCAAGTCCGTCCGTCAGGGAAAGCACGGTCTCGATCGAATCGGTAAGACGCTTCTCGATTCCCGGCTTTACCACCAGCCGGTCCACGATGATGGCGATGGTATGCTTGATGTTTTTGTCCAGCTTGATCTCTTCCGAGAGTTCATACATATTCCCGTCGATCTGCACCCGGACGTATCCGCTTCGTTTTGCCTGTTCCAGAAGCTTTGCGTGGGTTCCCTTCCGGCCGCGGACGACAGGCGCCAGAAGCTGGATCCTTGATCTTTCCGGAAGCGTCATGACCTGATCCACCATCTGGTCCACGGTCTGCCGGCTGATCTCCCTTCCGCACTTCGGGCAGTGAGGAATGCCGATCCTTGCATACAGAAGCCGGAAATAATCGTAGATCTCCGTAACGGTCCCCACCGTCGAACGGGGATTTCTGTTGGTGGATTTCTGGTCGATGCTGATGGCCGGAGGCAGGCCTTCAATGTTTTCCACATCCGGTTTTTCCATCTGTCCCAGAAACTGTCTCGCATAAGAAGACAGAGACTCCATATAGCGCCTCTGTCCTTCCGCATAGATCGTATCAAATGCCAGAGAAGATTTGCCGGAACCGCTGAGTCCCGTCAATACCACGAACTGGTCCCGCGGTATATCCACCGAAAGTCCCTTCAGGTTGTTCTCCCTTGCTCCCCTGATACGGATAAACTTCTTCTTTTGTTTTTCGTCAGTCATATTTTCTCCAAAACTCCCGTCACAGCAGAAAATCCGCCATCACGGTGTTGCTGATATGTATTCCGGGCCTCGTCAAAAAGATCCTTTCTCCGTTGTCTTCCAGAAGTCCCGCGGAAATATATCTGTCCAGAACGGTCTGATACACCGTTTCCACAGATACACCGAATTTTACCCGGAATTCCCTTTTCGAAATTCCCTCTGTCATCCGCAGGCCGAGGAACATAAATTCTTCGATCTCATCCTTTCTGCCAAGAGAAACCCGTTCTCTGCGGATCTTTTCCAGGTCTCCCGCTTCACGCAGATATTCCTCAATCGACGACGTATTCGAAAACCGTTCTCCGCGAAAAAGTGAGGCGGCCCCGATGCCCAGGCCCAGATAGTCCCGCCGCGTCCAGTAACCGGTATTATGGCGGCATTCCCTTCCGGGCAGCGCGTAATTGGAAATCTCGTACTGCCGGTATCCGAAGGCAGAGAGCACCTGTGCCGTATCCTCGTACATCCGGTATTCCTCTTCCTCGTCCGGAAGCGGCAGCTTATCTTCTTCCGCCAGCTTATGAAACGGGGTTCCCTCTTCGATCATCAGACCGTAGGCCGAAATATGCTCCGGCCCGAGGCTGCCCACAATATTCAGATTATTACGCCATCCCTCTGCCGTCTGCCCCGGAATGGCATACATCAGATCGACGTTGATATTGTCAAATCCCTCCGACCGGGCCGCCTGGAAGCTTTCCAGAAACTGGCCGTAATCATGAATTCTTCCGAGACATTTAAGCTCTTCCTCTGCCGGCGACTGAAGGCCGATGCTCAGCCTGTTGATCCCGCATTCCCGGTAAATGCCAAGTCTTTCCCGGGACAAGGTTCCCGGATTTGCCTCGATGGTGATCTCCGCATCCTTTCTGATACGAAAGGACGCCTTCAGCTCCCTCATGATCTCCGCGATCTGCTCCGCCGGAAGAAGGGACGGCGTCCCGCCTCCGAAA
>CAMNNM010000008.1 GCA_946545425.1 uncultured Blautia sp.
ACCTCACCACATACCTCGCCGCATATCCCTCAGACGCCCTCGTTGTCAAACGCCGGTATGAGGCTCTCTTCTGCGGTTTTCCCTTCCTGAAAGAAGCCGTTTACAAGGCCGAGCTCCAGCGCTTTTGACAGCACCTTTTCATATTCCCGGTCTGTCACGCGTCTGTTCAGTTCGGGAGCGGGAAGAGGCTGATCAGGCGGAGTATACTGGTTCATCAGACTGATATAGATCTGCCCGCCGTAGGTTTTCAGAAGATACTCCACGACCCGCAGGGAGTCCTTTGTATGCATGGGAAGGATCAGATGCCGTACCAACGTGCCGCGGAGGATCTTTCCCTCCGGATCAAATATACAGGGACCTGTCTGGCGGACCATTTCACAGATCGCAGACTTTGCAGCCTCAGGGTAATCCCGGGCTCCCGAAAATTTCCCGGCAAGATCAGGATCCATATACTTGAAATCCGGGAGATAAATGTCCACATAGCCTTCCAGAAGCTTCAGAGTTTCGACCCGTTCGTAGCCGCTGGAATTGTATAGTACAGGAATGCGCAGTCCCTGCTTCTTCGCCCTGTCAAGGGCATAGATGATATGCGGAATATAATGCGCTCCGGTCACGAGATTGATGTTCAGTGCGCCTTTATCCTCCAGCTCCAGGAAAATATCAGCCAGACGGTCTTTGGAAATTTCTTTCCCCGACCGTCCGGCTGATATGGTTCTGTTCTGACAAAAGATACACTGAAGACTGCAGCCGCTGAAAAAGACCGTTCCGGAGCCGGCACTTCCCGAAATGCAGGGTTCCTCCCACATGTGAAGGGCCGCCCGGGCAGCGGTCAGGGAGGCGGTCATGCCGCAGTATCCCGTCTTACCGGCATTCCGGTTGGCGCCGCAGAGTCTCGGACACAGCCGGCACGCATCGTACAGGCTGAACAGTTCTTCTGCCGCCGCCATGTCAGAAGGTTTTTCCAAAGGGTTCCAGGACCCTTTTGATTTTGTTCATCACGTCGTCGAACATAACAGGCGTCAGGGACTGCATGCCGTCGCACAGCGCTCTCTCGGGGTCATTGTGAACTTCGATCATCACGCCGTCCGCTCCCGCCGCCAGTGCTGCAAGAGCCAGCGGTTCCACCATGAAACGGATGCCCGCGGCGTGGCTCGGGTCCACGATCACCGGAAGATGAGTTTTCTTTTTCAGCATCGGGATCGCCGAGATGTCCAGCGTATTCCGGTAGGATTTTTCGAAGGTACGGATTCCCCGTTCGCAAAGGATCACCTTCTCGTTGCCGCCGGCCATCACATATTCGGCACTCATCAGAAGCTCGTCCAGCGTGCCCGACATTCCCCTCTTCAGAAGGATAGGTTTGTCCAGCTTTCCCAGCTCCTTCAGAAGTTCAAAGTTCTGCATGTTCCGGGCGCCCACCTGGATCACGTCCACATCTTCAAACAGATCCAGATGCTCAAGGCGCATGATCTCGGTGACAATGGGCATTCCCGTCGCCTTTTTGGCTTCCAGCAGAAGCTTCAGGCCCTCGGCTCCGAGTCCCTGAAATGCATAGGGCGACGTTCTCGGCTTGAAGGCGCCGCCGCGCAGAAGGCCGGCGCCGGATTTCTGCACGTCTTTTGCGACCTGCGTGATCTGGTCTCTGGTCTCAACTGAGCAAGGGCCGGCGATCACCTGAAAATGTCCCCCGCCGATCTTTCTGCCGCACACGTCGATGACGGTGTCGCCCGGGTGCATTTTGCGGTTTGCCTTTTTGTAAGGCTCGGATACCCTGCGCACATCCTCCACGACCTCGAGCGCCTTCAGCTCGTCCTCGTGAATCTGCGTGGTATCTCCGATCAGGCCGATCAGGGAAGTTTCTTCTCCGTCTGAAAGATGCAGTTTCAGCCCCCTTTGCAGGAGCAGCTTTTTCAGTTCCTCGACCTTCTCTTTTGACGCGTTTTGTTTCAGTATGACAATCATGGACGGATGGTTCCTCTCTTTTTTACAGATTCAGACCGGCAGCCATGCATGCAACATGCCTGGCTGCCGGAGTCCTGAAATAGTGATCTTTTAATTTGTCGGAAATACTGAGCTGATCAGTCCTTCCTCAGGTTATCCCAAAGGATCAGATATCCTTCAGCGTCTCCTGATCTACCTGACGGATCCCGTTCTTGTTGAGGATCTCGGAAGCCTTCTTCACGTCGTTGACCTTTATGATCATATAGGCCGAGCCGGCTTTGGTCGCTGTGAAAGCATACAGGTATTCCAGGTTCATTCCGGCGTCGCCCAGCGTGCGGACCAGGTCAGCCATGGCGCCCGGCTTGTCCGGCATTTCAAGAGCCAGAACATCGGTTACCGAGATGATGTATCCCGCATCCCGGAGAACCGTCGCCGCGTTGTACACATCATTGACGATAAAGCGGACGATGCCGAAATCGGATGCCTCCGCGATGGACAGGGCGCGCAGGTTGATGTCGTTGTCTTTCAGGACATCCGTAAAGATGGCGAGACGTCCGGGCTTGTTTTCAAGAAAAACCGAGATCTGCTTAACTGCCATTTCGTTTTCCTCCTTATCACTGCTTGTAGAGATTTCTCTTGTCGATGACTCGTACAGCTTTTCCTTCGCTTCTCGTGATGAATTTCGGATTGACAAGCTTCACCTTTGCATAGATTCCAAGCATGGACTTCAGGCCGTCCACCAGTTCCTTCTCTCTTGCGGCCACTTCGCTCAGGCTGTCGGAGAACATTTCCTGTGTCATCTCCACCTGAACCTCGATGGTATCGCTGTTGTTGACACGGTCCACGATGATCTGATAGTTTGCCGGATAACCCTTGTTGAGAAGGACGGTCTCGATCTGGGACGGGAATACATTGACGCCCTTGACGATCAGCATGTCGTCGCTTCTTCCAAGCGGCTTGGTCATCTTGACATGGGTTCTTCCGCAGGAGCATTTTTTATGGCTCAGGATGCAGATGTCTCTGGTCCTGTAGCGGATGAGCGGGAAGGCTTCTTTTGTGATGCTGGTGAATACCAGCTCGCCCTTTTCGCCGTCCGGAAGCACCTCACCGGTGACCGGGTTGATGACCTCTGCGATAAAGTGGTCTTCATTGACATGCATGCCGGTCTGTTCGGAGCATTCAAAGGATACGCCGGGGCCGGAAATTTCGGTCAGTCCGTAAATATCGTAAGCCTTGATGCCAAGCTTCTGCTCGACATCATGACGCATCTCTTCGGTCCAGGCTTCGGCGCCGAAGATGCCGGCTTTCAGCTTGATCTTGTCTCTGTCGCCGCGCTCGATAATGGACTCGGCCAGATAAGCGGCGTAAGACGGCGTGCAGCAGATGATGGTGGAGCCCAGGTCGATCATGAACTGGATCTGGCGCTCGGTATTGCCGGAGGACATGGGCAGCGTCAGGCATCCCACCTTGTGGGATCCGCCGTTCAGTCCGGGGCCGCCGGTGAAAAGTCCGTAACCGTAGCTGATATGGCATACATCTTCGTTAGTACCGCCGGCCGCCACGATGGCACGTGCGCAGCAGTCTTCCCAGAGATCCAGGTCGTGCTGGGTATAGAAAGCGACGACGCGGCGTCCCGTAGTGCCGCTGGTGGACTGGATCCTGACGCACTCTGACAGCGGGCGCGCAAGCAGTCCGTAGGGATAGGCATCTCTCAGATCGTCCTTCGTCACAAAGGGAAGCTTTTTCAGGTCGTCGACCGACTTGATATCATCGGGGGTAACGCCTGCCTTTTCCATTCTTTCACGATACATCGGAACATTGTCCCATACGTTTTTTACCTGGGCGACAAGACGTTCGCTCTGCCAGGCTCTGATCTGTTCCTGTGAGGCACATTCGATTTCAGGCTGATAATAACGATTCATATCTCATAAATCCTTTCTAAGGGAACTCAACAAACACATTTACTATATCACATTAAAGTGCAAAAGTAAAGCATCTTTTTCGGGATTCCTCCGTCCGGATGTTATTTTCCATTTTATAATCAGGCCGCTACAGTCTTTTATTCGAAAAAAATAAACTTTTCCTTTTATTGGAAATCAAAATTGATTAAAATACAACGTATGAAGATATTTCACATTCACCTGACCTGCCCCTCCGGGGCTGGTCAGCAAAACCAGGAGGAAAAACATGAGTTCCGTTTCAGAAGAAAAACCACATCTTACCAAAGAGAAAAGCGATCAGAGGAATGCATTGATCTGTCAGTATCTGACTCTTGTTCCCGCAGTCGCCTCAAAGTACTATGGGCTTGAAACCTGGGAGGAGCTGATCTCCGTAGGCACCATCGGGCTGATCAAAGCCGTGGACAGTTTTGATGTCTCCAAAGGCTGCCCTCTGCCCCCTTATGCATGCATCTGCATTTCCAACGAGATCAACATGTATCTCCGAAAAGAATCGAACTACCGAAACCGGATCACTGTTTCCGGAGTGGATGCATCCGGTTTTGAAGACACAGACAGACAGGATCCGGTTTTCGAGGAGGTATCCAGCAGACTGGAGCACGAACACCTGGAGGAGTCCTTTCACGATCTGTCTCCCCGCGAACAGGAGATACTTCGTCTCCGTTTCGGTCTGAACGATGACCGTTCCAGATGCTCTCAGGAAGAACTGGCCGGGCTTCTCGGCATTTCCCAGTCCTATACCTCCAGGGTTATCAAAAAATGCCTGCTGTCCCTGCAGCAGAAGCTTTCCGCTGCAGGAGGATAAATCAGGAAGCGGCTTTACCCGTCTTCTGCCGCGCCGGCACGGTTTTTTTCCACTTCTTCCAGCAGAAGCCTGAGCCTCTGTGCAGGAATCTGTCCCGGTGCCGATGCCTCTCCTGCCGTGCCGAATGTGACGCAGGACCCGTACAAAGCTCCGGAAATTCTGGTGATCATTCCAACAGGGCCCATGGCCATGGCGATCACAGGCCTCCTGCTTTTTTCTGAGGTAAAAGCCTTAACGGTTTTCATCAGGTTTCCTGTATCCCGTTCATTTTCAGGCATAACGGCCATTTTCAGGATATCGCCCTCCGATTCCTCCAGCCGTTCGAGTGTCTTCATGAGAATTTCCGGCGGATCCGTTTTTTCGAAATCATGGACAGACGAGATCACCGCTGCGCCTGACAGGCGGATCTGCCGGATCAGTTCTCTCTTTCTGTCCGGCTCCCGGAGCGCTTCCACATCGATCAGAGCGGCGCCGTTCTCCGCGGCCGCCAGAAGAAGCTCCGCATATTTTTCAAAAGGAAATCCGCGCCGGCCTCCCTCTTCCAGGGTCCGGACGGTAAAAATCACCGGGAGACGGCCGCTGTGCCTGTCGATCATAGAGATCACTTCCCGGATGCTCTCTGACGACAACTCTTCTTCAAAATAATCCGCTCTCCACTCCAGAAGATCCGGCTCTGCCGCAGCAGCTCTCCTTACCTGGGCCGCAAGCTCTTCCCGGTCTTTGCCGGTAAGGGGAATACAGATCTTCGGCCTTCCTTCTCCGATCACAAGGTTTCTTATCACTACAGGTTCTGTCATAATTTCAAATGCCTCCAAAGCCCCTTGCCTTTTGACGAAAAACCGCTTAAACTGGTCAGGAAACGCATCCATCCGTTTCCTGGATGCCATACGGTTATATAGTCTGAAAGAAGGAGGCCGCAATGAATTCCATTACAGGTACGACAAGGCTGACCGCCCTGCTGGGCAGTCCCGTATCACACAGTATTTCACCCCTGATGCATAATGAAGCTTTTCGCATTCTGGGACTCGATTATGTCTATCTTTGTTTCGATGTAAATGAGGATCGTCTTGACGCTGCCGTATATGGCCTGAAGCAATGCGGCATACGCGGCTTCAATCTGACCATGCCATGCAAAAACCGCATGGTGAAACTGGCGGACCGGCTCTCTCCCGCTGCCGGCCTGATCGGCGCCGTAAACACCGTTGTCGTGGACGACGGGATCATGACCGGGCATAACACCGACGGCGTCGGGTTTATGCGTGCAGTCCGCGAAACCGGATTTTCCTGCAGCGGAGCTTCCATTGTGATTCTCGGCGCCGGCGGCGCCGCCTCTGCGATCGCCGTGCAGGCAGCGCTGGACGGTGCAGGATGCATCCGCGTATTTCTCCGGAGCAGCGGACGGTTTACACAGCGTATGTCCGGGCTGGCAGAAAGGATCAGCAGAGAGACCTCCTGCACCTGCACGGTACATGATCTGGCCGATCAGGCTTTCCTTCGCCAGGCCATAAATGAAAGCACCCTTCTGATCAATGCGACCCCCGTCGGCATGGCCCCGGACACAGAAGACTCTCTGATCACGGATACGTCTCTGTTCCGGCCCGGTCTGTTCGTGGCGGATATCATTTATAATCCCAGAGAGACCCGTCTTCTCCGGGAGGCAGCAGCGGCCGGATGCACTGTGATGAACGGCATGAACATGCTGCTTTATCAGGGGGCGGAGGCCTTCCGTCTCTGGACCGGCCATGACATGCCCGTGGATGAAATACGGGCTAAATATTTCCTTTGAGTTTTTCCTTCCACAGGGCAAAGCACTCTCTGACTATGTAGTGCAGTTCCATGACGGGATCCCCCTTTGCGGGGATTCCCGTTACATGGGCATATCCCGCCTTACGGGAGAGAAGCACCGACCGGAACACATGAAAATCATTGCTGATAATTCCCGTCTTTGCATCGGCACACCCGGTAAGCCCGTCTGAATACTTCAGGTTTTCCAGTGTATCCGTGGACCGTTCTTCGAGCACCAGTTTGTTTTCGCAGCCCTGCTGCCTGAGCCACGTTTCCATACATACGGCCTCCGTGATATCCTCTCCCGGTCCCTGCGCCCCCGAAAGAACAAGAACAACGTCCGGATGATCCTTTCCGTATTCCAGCGCCTTTTCGAGACGCCGTAAAAGAGCCCTTGAGGGCCTGGTGCCGCGGACCTGCGCTCCCAGAACGATTGCGTAATCACAAGAGACATCCGTCTTCATACGCATGCCTCCAAGGATTCCCGGAAGAGGAAACAGTACGGCCAGAACGATCAGCGTCCGCACCGCCACAAGGATCCATGCGGTTTTACCCGGCAGCAGGCCGGAATGCAGTCTGTGATACCGCAGGACTGCTCCGCACAGCAGCAGGGTCAGTGCATTGAATATCCAGATCCAGGCAAAATTCGCCGTGATCCCGGCGTAGGAAGTAATGCAGATATAATAGGCGCCGCAGCATACGGCCAGTACAAAATACAATATTTCCATATACAGCATCTCTGCAGCCTCACCCCGTATTCCATGTATCTGAAAAGGCCCGGAACAAATACAAAAACAGGGCCTCCGGCGATCCTTCGCCGTCAGCCCCGAAACTTTCTCTTTATCTGCCGCAGCAGTATTTATATTTCTTTCCGCTTCCGCAGGGGCAGGGATCGTTTCTGCCGATTTTGTGGGGCTTTACGATGGTTCCGGATTTTTTCTGTTCCAGGTAAAGCTCTTTTCTCTTCTCTTCGCTGAAGATCGATTCCCACTGGGGAAGGTTGTAAAGCCAGTCCGCCTTTGCATCGACCATGTTCTTGTAAAGACGTTCCTTATCGAACGCCAGGGAAACCGTAGTATCCTCGTCCATGGTCTCGATGGGGTTCGGGGTTTTCAGACTGTCATTGATTCCGTCCAGGAATCCGACCATGGTCATGACTTCCTGTCCGTATTTTTCCGCCAGCTCTTTTACCGTTCCGGTCACTTCTTCGTCCGGGTTTGTAAGAAGCTGTGCATAGATATCTCTTTCAATCAGAAAATATTCATCCCAGAACTTTTTCAGTCTGTTTTTATCTTCATTCTGATTATATGCGATGGCCTGCCACTGTTCCAGTAATGTCTTGTCGCTCATTTTAGGATTTCCTCTCTTCACTATACTTCTTCTGCCCGGTTCCGGACAGAATGCCTGCTTATTATATCATCATTTTACCGGGATTTCAACTTTTGCACTTTCCGGCAGCACTGATTACCCGATCCCCAGCTTTTTCAGCTCTTCCACAGCCTGACGGAAGGAGACGAACCGGACCGTCTCTATGCCAAGTTTGTCTGCGTCGTCCAGATTTTCCTGACTGTCGTCGATCAGCACGCATTCAGCCGCGTTCAGTCCGGTATCTTTCAGACAGGAACGGATATCCTCATTTCCAGTGCCAAGACTGTGCAGGCGGTATCCCCGGTTTTTCAGGTACGCTGTCCAGGCGTCCAGTTCTTCGTCTCCGGCAGCTTTCTGAAGGAAAGCTCCGAAAAAGATATCGCGTACTCCGCTTTCCGGCAATTTGTTTCTGCTGCTCACGCCCCGGTAGATCATCATGCAGATATAGATCAGGATCGGACAGATCAGAGCCAGACCCAGTGAAACGCGGAAATACTGACCGGCCTTTTCCCCTTTGCCCAGGGCAAAAATCATGGGCATGCAGAAGACTGCAAGGATCAGGACCACAGCCAGGATCGCCAGAATTCTCTTCTTTTCTTTCATGATTTTATACTCCGGATATCACCGGTAGATGATATCCTCCCTTCCTGGTCCGTTGCTGACCATGGTGATGGGAAAACCGATATGGCTTTCAATAAACTCAATGTATTTTCTGCAGTTTTCGGGAAGCTCATTGTAATCACGGATCCCGCGGATATCACATTTCCAGCCCGGAAGCTTTTCGAGGACCGGCTTTGCCCGCATAAGCGACGGAGTGGTCGGAAAATCCCTGGTGATTTTTCCGTCGATCTCGTAAGCCGTACACACCGGGATCTCATCCAGATATCCAAGCGCGTCGAGGACCGTAAAGGCAACGTCCGTGGTTCCCTGGACCCTGCAGCCGTAGCGGGATGCGACGCAGTCAAACCAGCCCATTCTTCTGGGACGGCCCGTGGTCGCGCCATATTCACCGCCGTCGCCGCCTCTTCTGCGCAGCTCGTCGGCTTCGTCTCCGAATATCTCGGAAACAAACGCGCCGGCACCCACAGCGCTGGAATAAGCTTTGCATACCGTCACGATTTTTTTGATTTCATAGGGCGGAAGGCCCGCGCCGATGGCACCATAGGCGGCCAGAGTAGAGGATGACGTGACCATGGGGTAAATTCCATGATCCGGGTCCTTCATGGAACCCAGCTGTCCTTCCAGGAGGATCTCTTTTCCCTCCTTTATTGCATCCCACAGGAATTTGGAAACGTCCCCGATGTAGGGCGCCGCCATTTCCCGGTACTGCATCAGCTCATCGAACAGCGCCTCCGGATCCAGAAGCGGCTTGTGATACAGATGCTCCAGAAGAATGTTTTTCACTTCCGTCACACGTTTCAGCTTTTCCCGGAGTGCCGGCTCGTCAAACAGTTCGTTCACCTGAAAGCCTGTTTTTGCATACTTGTCGGAATAGAACGGAGCGATCCCGGATTTGGTGGAACCGAAGGATCTGCCCCCCAGCCTCTCTTCTTCATACTGATCAAAGAGGATATGATAAGGCATCACCATCTGGGCCCTGTCGGAAATAAGGACCTTCGGGGCCGGTACTCCCCGGCTCACGATCTCGTTGTACTCTTTGAAAAACAGGGGAATATTCAGTGCGACACCGTTTCCGATCACACTGGTGGTATGCTTGTAAAAAACCCCGGACGGCATGGTATGAAGGGCAAATTTCCCGTAGGAATTGACGATCGTATGTCCTGCGTTTGCTCCTCCCTGAAACCTGACAATGATATCTGCCTTTGCGGCAAGCATATCCGTAATCTTGCCTTTTCCTTCATCTCCCCAGTTTGCGCCGACGATTGCTGTAACCATCCTGTATTACTCCTTTTTAAACATGAATCTCTGATTTCAATCCCAGCATTTCCTTGTGGCTTTCGAGCACGGGCCGTACCACGTCCCGGACAAAAGCCTCCGTCTGCCGTGATGCAAGTCCGGTATAACGCTCCGGCTCCATGGCTTCCATAAGGGTCTCTCTGGAAAGGCCGAATGTCTCATCCTCCGCGATCAGATCCAGAAGATTGTTATTAAGGCCTTCCTCTTTGACCCGCTTCCCGGCCTGCATGGAAAGCTGCCGGATCTTTTCATGAAGCTCCTGTCTGTCGCCGCCTGCCTTGACCGCGTCCATCATAATGTTTTCGGTGGCCATGAAGGGCAGTTCTTCCATCAGATGCCTGCGGATCACCTTCGGATATACCACGAGACCGTCCACAACGTTCAGACAAAGATCCAGTATTCCGTCGCTGGCAAGGAATCCCTCGGCTATGCACAGTCTGCGGTTCGCCGAGTCGTCCAGTGTCCGCTCGAACCACTGAACGGCCGAAGTTGCGGCCGGATTCAACGCATTGTTGATCACGAATCTTGACAGGGAGGCAATGCGTTCGCTTCGCATCGGGTTTCGTTTATACGCCATGGCCGAAGAACCGATCTGCGATTTTTCGAAGGGTTCCTCGATCTCCTTCATATGCTGCAGAAGGCGGATATCGTTCGTCATCTTGTGCGCGCTGGCGGCAATTCCCGCCAGTACGTTCAGAACCCGGGTGTCCGTTTTCCGGGAGTAGGTCTGACCGGAGACCGCGAAGCAGGATGAAAAGCCCATCTTCCCGGCGATCATGGGATCCAGCCGGCCGACTTTTTCCACGTCGCCCTCAAACAGCTCCAGAAAGCTTGCCTGGGTCCCGGTAGTTCCTTTGGATCCAAGAAGCTTCAGGGACGAAAGAACATACTCCAGATCCTCCAGGTCGATCAGAAAGTCCTGCGTCCAGAGGGAAGCCCTTTTGCCCACCGTCGTCGGCTGAGCCGGCTGGTAGTGCGTAAAGGCAAGCGTCGGAAGATCTTTGTAACGGTCCGCAAATTCCGCCAGCTCCCGGATGACGTTCACCAGTTTTTTACGGATCAGCAAGAGCGCGTCCCGCATGATGATCACGTCGGTATTGTCACCGACATAACATGAAGTGGCGCCGAGATGAATGATTCCCTTTGCTTTCGGGCACTGGAGTCCATAGGCGTACACATGGGACATCACGTCATGCCGCACTTCCCGCTCCCGCGCTTCGGCATCCTCATAGTTGATGTCCTCTGCATGGGCCCTCATCTCCTCCAGCTGTTCGTCGGTGATGGGAAGCCCCAGCTCCTGCTCTGTCTCAGCCAGAGCGATCCACAGTTTCCGCCATGTCCGGAATTTGTTATCCTGGGAAAAAAGGTACTGCATTTCCCTGCTGGCGTATCTTCCCGACAGCGGGCTTGTATATCTGTCCGTATTCATATATTGTATATTCTCCTGTATATATTCGCAGAAGAACCGGGCTCATGACCCGGTACTTCTGTGATATTGCTTTGTGATCTCCTGCAGTCTGTTGTCAATTCCCTGTGAGTATACGGGAATCTCCGGCGTTCTGCGGAACTGACCGAGACGTTCCCTTACCCTGCCTCTCATCTCATCCGTCACGGCCAGCTCGGTCAGACGGCTTTCATATTCAATCGGCGTCCTGCTTTCACCGTAGGCCATGAGATAGGCTTCCAGATCTTCATCCCGCTCTTCCTCCCGGAACGCTTTCCAGAAGCATTCCGCTGCCTTGTCCATCTGGAACATCCTGGCGTGGACGCATCCCAGATTATGAAGGATCCGGCGCGAAAGATGCGTTTCCTCCTCAGATGCGTCCTCCCTGCCTTCTTCCGTCTGCAGTTCCTTCAGAATCCTCTCATAAAGGCGTATGGCCGCAATATACATTCCGTTATCGGAAAGCGCGTCCCCTTTTTTCTTTTCCCGCACAAGATGAGGCGCACGGTAAAACGCGTCAATTTCCGCGCTCAGCCTTTTCATTTCTTCATAGGTCAGATAGTTGATCTCCTTGAAGATCGGATAGAGCACATCGTGAAGATCGGCAAATTTGCTGATATGGGGCCGCAGCTTTGCGGCCAGCAGCGGGAGGCCCAGATCCTTTCCGATCCAGTCCGCCAGTTCCTCGTTGATCAGCGTACCGTCGATCAGATAAATGTTATGATAAAGATAGTAGCACAGTTCCTCGATGGAATAGATATTGATACCGATGTTCTCAATATAGAACGGCTTTTCCGTTCTCTTTACGCGGCACAGAATATAGCTTCCCATACATCATACCTCCATCGGACCGATGATCTCTTTCCACACCCTGCCGCTGGACGGAAACATCTCGCCAAATCCCAGATCCGTCACCGTGACGCAGCACTTTTCCGGATCAAGGCAGCCGAGTTCGACAAGAAGTCTGGTGGTACGGTTGGGTCTGACCGGAAGTCCCGGAAGCTCCATGACTGCTTTTTTTCTCTCTCCGCTGCCGGTCAGCGACACCAGGAATACAAGTTCCTTTTTGTCATCCAGGATCAGCTCACAGCTTCTCTGGGCTTCATACCAGTTGCTTCCGCTTTCGATCAGCGGATAGTAGGCCGGCGAGCCCATGACCCGCATCTCCATTCCGATGTCCCACATGACTCTCGATTTTCCAAGGAACCGGAAGGCCTTGAGCGCATGATCTTCGGTTCGTTCCTTTCCGGCCATGCAGGCGCCTCTCGCAAACAGGTTGTTTCCAAAATACACTCTTCTTCTGTGATAGCAGAGCGTTTTCACGGATTCTCTTGCCCAGCTCTGACTGAAGCCGTTCCCCGAGATCTGAATGCTGGTAAACAGCTCCGATCCAAGCGTCTTTTCGGCCCACGCCGAGAATTCCGAATCCTTCATGACAGGGTCGGGAGACAATGTAGTCTCCTTGGTTTCGCCAAAGCGCACCATCGCAGGCTTTCTGTTCCGGAAAATCTCAAGCTTGCGGAAAACCACCTGGTTTCCCTCAAATGCGTACCAGCCCACGCTTCGGGACAGAGGCTCCTTCTGCTGTGTCATGGCATGATAGTAGAACGCCTCCTCGTGATCCATCAGCGCATACTTTCCATTCGCAAAGCCCAGCGACTCACAGGCCTTCCGGAGGTTATGGACACGCTCCTTTGTAAGGGAGGGCACGGTAATGATCAGACTCTTCGTGTTATCCGGAACCGAGGCGACTCCCAGGAATTTAAGGATTCCCTTTAAAAAGGCAGCCGCGTATTCCCAGGGCGCAAGATCCCCCGGCAGTCCTTCCTTCTTTTCCAGTCCGGTCAGCTCGTATAGATCCGTGATCAGTTCGCCGCCGTGTTCCTTCTCGTAGCTTTCCGCTTCCAGCCCCGCCAGAAAATCGCCCTGCTGCCCTCTTCTTAGAAGCAGCACCGGCACTTCGCAGATATTGGTTCCGGTCTTCATGGAAAGTGCTCTGGGTTCCTGGGCCTTACGGTCATAGTAAAAGACCTGGGCGGTATCCTTTCCAAAATCGATTCCTATGATCAGATCCCTTATCTCATTCATTAAGTCTTTTCCTCTCTGTCAAGGACAAACACGTCCTCAACGAACTGCTCACGCCTGAGATATTGTTTCAGGGCGTCCGCAGCTTCCGTCTTCCTGCCCAGCTTTCTTGCGGCAAGGATCTGATTGATCATCTGATATTTACTGCCCGGCGCCCCCTGGCTGCGGCTCATGGTCAGGACTCTCGGCTGGGTTCTTCTGACCGTCCCGTTTTCTTCGATCTCGAAATAATAGCGGAGCGATTCCCCGTAAAACAGTGTAAAGGTCTTCACGAAGATGCCTTCGTACATGTTCTTTACCGGCTTAAACTGGTATCCTTCCTCCGCACCGAGCCCGTTCTCGAAGGAATAGGCCAGCGTTACCTTTGCCTCGGGATCTGCATGACATTCCACAAAAGTCTTGTCGTCCAGCTGATACTCGCCAAGAAGATCGGGCGGCAGCTTTCTGTAGAATGAAAAAACAAGGTCGTCCTTCATGCATTCTTTCAGAAGTTCTCTTTTCATCCCGGTGTACCGGCCGTTCTTGTCTTTTTCTCTGCTGATCTCCTTGAGAAGAGCGATCCGGCAGATCCGGTTGACAGGCCATTTATCTTTCCAGGCCTTTTCCAGACACTCCCGTACCTCGCTGCTCATGGCGTATTCCTTCACAACACTTCCATAGGAAAGCTGGGTAAGATATGCGCCGCAGATCCGTTCTTTTCCCTGCCGCTTCATGTAATCGAGCAGGATTTTTTCTCCCTCTTTCCGGTAGTCCTGGGTGAACATCAGGATCTGGAGGAGCTTCTCGTCGAAATCATAGGTATCTATATCGAAGCCCTTTGCGCTTTCTCTGAGACTTAAAAGCTCATCCGCGGGACCGTATCTGTGCATCATCAGATAGCGGAGGATCACTTCGTTGTAGATCCGGCGCCGATAGGTTTCCGACGCCAGGGCGATCAGCTCGTCATCTGCTTCGTAATCGGTTCTGACGATCCGTCCCGAGGTAAGCCGGAGAAGAGAATGCTTGTCCATATCCTCACATCCGAACTCTTCCACGATCTGGTAGGCTTCCTTCAGAAGGCCTCTTGACATCAGAATCTCGAGCAGAAGCTTTCTGTCTACCAGAGCGTATTCATGGTAGTCCAGCTTTTTCAGATATTCGTCCAGATCGTCGCCGCGGACATTCTCGGCATAGTAGCCAAGTATCTTCTGTCTTATGGATCGTCTGTATTCGGGCGTAAACTCTTCGGACCGTGCGAGCTCCTCAAACCAGGAAAGATTTGTACGCCCGATGGCATGCGTCTCACAGTAGTTCAGAAGAAGTCCCGCATCGTAACCTCCCGATTCCATGATCGCACCCACCAGCTGTTCCGGATCCATCAGATTCTTCCGGTTATAGCTGACCGTGCTTCCGTATCTTCTCTGGGATTCGTCCTGCAGAAGCACCGCCGCGTCATCCGTATAGATGCGGGGATACGCGACGCCATGACTGAAGGGGTAGATCTCCTCTCTCGCCAGGGCCCTGTGCCGCACCACCACGGAACGCATTCCGGGATTGTCACAGTATACCCGGCTGGCAAACGCGACGGAGGAAAGGGCTCTCCCCTCTTCCGGCGTTTCGGGCCTTTTTATGAATTCCTGATACAGCGCCGCATAGTCTTCGGAAATTTTTCCCTCCAGCAGCTTTCTGTGGGCGAAATCATCCATGATCCCGCGATAGCTTTCATAAATCTTCGGATCCGTGTCCCTGTAATCTATGACGCCGGAGTACAGAAACGCCTTCCTGGCGTCTCCAAGGCCGTTGTTGTTGTAGGTAAAATACAGAAGCAGCGGCTTCGGAAACGATTCATGGTACGACAGATCCACCGTTTCCATGAAATATTCGTAAAGTCTCGTCAGATGAGAATCCTGGGCCACGGCCCGTTTGTACCAGACGAAATACTCTTTTCTGCGCGGATTTCCCAGCATGATATACCGGCATATGGCCTCCACTGAATCGGCCGCGGGATATGCTTCGTATCCAAGGCACAGGGTCTCGTACAGGCAGGGATTGAAAACCCTTTCATATCCCGACAGGTACGTGATCCGCATCGTCAGCTCTTCGGACAGAAGATGCCGTTTTGCGGCAAACAGGAACACCTGGATCCAGAAGGGAGACAGTCTGCGGAAGAGGGTTTCCTTTGTACTCACCAGATCCCATGCTTCCAGATACAGGAACGGACTCCTGCAGCCTCTCTCGAAGAGCTCCTCCATCAGGAAGATCTTTCCGGAAGAAGTGGCGGCATCCAGCCTTCCGAGCTGCAGAAAAGCATGCAGCAGCAGGAAGCTCGTCTCCTTCTGCTTATACAGACTTCTGATCTCGTCGGCAACGGCTGCTCTGTCGCTGCTTTGCTCCGCCTCCCAGCAGAGCCACAGATAAACCCCGTAAAACTCAGGATCTCTGGCGGCGGATTTTTTGTCGAGAGATTTCAGGACAGCCCTGGCCTCTTCCTTTCTGTTGCCCTGCAGAAACAGATATACTTCATAAAGATGATAAAACGGATATTCAAAACCGGCGGCCCGGACATTGGCCAGGATGCTTCTGCTTTCGGCCGTCCATTCGGCCCGGCTGATCTCACCCGAAAGGTAGGACAGCGTGCTTTTCTGCAGCCTCAGCCGGTACTGCTTTTCGACAATTCCCGGATTTTCTCTGGTATCCGCGTCAGCGGACGCCGTGATGCGGTACTCCAGCGTTTCATAGGGACTGACGATCCGGATCCTCCCGAATCTTCTTCCGCGTCCCAGCCGCTCTTTATTGATAATATAGTTCAGTCTGTAAACGCTTCCGATAAAATCCTCATCCGTAATGATCCGCTTTTCGACATACAGGAAGTCGCCCTCGGTGACCACCTCGAGACGGACGTGTCCCCATGTGTTTCTGGAGATCGTAAGCGTATCCTCGACCGATTCAGTCACACGGCTGATCTCCTTTTCGGATTCGGCCAGAGTCACGACGACTTTTTTCTTAAGCCCTGCCGCCGTCAGAAATTCCTCAAGATGCTGGTACGTGACAGGCGGTACCGAAAGTCCCGCATACAGTGCGGCAACATGATCCGGCGCATTTTTCAGGATTCCCTCGAACGCCGGGCTCCGGAACAGCCGGAAAGCTCCCGTGAAATCTTCGGACGCGTAATCTCTGAAATCTTCGAGGTTTTTGATCTCGCCGGCGTTTGTCAGTATCTCCTCCGGCTCCGTCCGGATTTCCACGCTCAGGCGCGCTTCTCCTATGTTGGATGTCAGGCAGATCCAGTCTTTCCGGACCTCCCCGGGATTCATTCCCTTTGCATCCACTCCGAAGGGAAGGCGGATCGTGCTGCCCGAGAACGTATCGATGCCGGGTACCAGTCTTCTGTCGGAAGAAGTCACGTATCCGCGGATCTTCCGGTCATCGGAGGTTCCGAAATAGACCTCGCCCTTGGCGGTCTCGCCGGCCTTCAGGCTGACCGTTACCTTTTCCCGCGAGAAGTACAGTTTCGGCACTTTGTAATGAAATCTGCCCGCCAGCAGATGTTCCATTCTCTTTTTCAAATCAGACCACCTTTTTCCTTACTGCACCTCGTTTCTGAGAGGAACTGAGCCGGCCGCTCCCGGCCTGGTAACTGCGATGGAAGAAGCTCTGGAGGCAAGTCTGAGCGCCTCCCCGACAGAAAGGCCCTCCATCCGGGCGGTCAGGAAATATCCCGTGAAGGTATCTCCGGCAGCTGTGGTATCCACGGCTTTAACCTTGAACGCTTCCTGTCTGACCGTTTCGGAACCGTCGGACCAGACGGCGCCTTCTCCTCCCAGCGTCAGAACTGTCTCTGCCTGCGGATACAGCTCGTGGATTTTTCCGAGGATCCTTTCAGGATCCTTCTCGCCTGTAATCTGAAAACCCTCGATCTCGTTGATCAGGAAAAGCGATACCTTTCCAAGATCACAGCTTTCCAGAGCAGAGTCAAAGGGAGATGGATTCAGGACCACCTTCATGCCCTTTTCGTATGCGCGGTCGATGATATAGTCCAGCTGATTGATCTCGTTCTGAAGAAGAATGTAATCCCCCGCTTCAAAGCCTTCGATCACCTCGTCCACGAATTCCTTCGTCAGACGTCTGTTGGATCCGCCGTACAGAAGGATGCCGTTCTGGCCGTTTTTGTCCACCTGTATGACCGTGTGGCCGCAGGGTCCGTCAATCTTTCTTACAAATTCCGTATGAACCTGGTTATCCTTCAGCATTTCCAGAAGGATCTCTCCGCCGTCTCCGGTCAGCCCGGCATGCCATACCGGCGCGCCGGCCCTTGCAAGGCTTACTGACTGGTTCAGACCCTTTCCTCCGCAGAATGTATTCCTCTCCGAAGACGCCAGTGTCTCTCCCCCGATCAGGATATGATCTACCTGGTATACATAATCCACGTTCAATGAACCAAAATTCAGAATCTTCATGGCTGCTCCTCCCCTGTATCGTCCGGCTGTTCCTCTTTGCGAAGTATATCGTAACAGTCTGCTTTCCGGTCAAGCTTCACATACAGCACCTGCTTCGGATGCGGTGCACTCTCCATCAGGTTTCCGTCCTCGTCCCGGATTTCAAGGACACGTGCGCTGACATCCCTGCCATCCGGTTTCATGATATCGATGACGTCGCCAGCCAGAAACTTGTTTCTCTGCGTGATCCTGACCGTTCCGTCCCCGCAGACCTCTTCGGCAAATCCCAGATAGATATATTCCTTTACATAGGTGTTGCTGTCGTAAATCTGCGCGTTTTCATCCGGTCTTCCATAAAAGAATCCCGTCGTGAATTTTCTGTAAGTGCACGCCGAGATCTGGCTGCGGTACCATTCCATGTTCGCGCGGTACCGGTCCGGGCTTTCGAAATAATCGTCGACAGCCTTCCGGTACGTGCGGGCCGCCGTGGCCACATAAAGCGCCGTCTTCATCCGCCCCTCGATCTTCATGCTGTTTACGCCGCTTTCCAGTATATCGTCCATGTGCTCTATCATGCACAGGTCTCTGGAGTTGAAGATATAGGTTCCCCGCTCATTTTCGAACACCGGCATGTACTCGCCGGGACGGGTCTCCTCCATAAGGCTGTATTTCCATCTGCACGGATGGGTACAGGCTCCCTGGTTTGCGTCTCTCCCGGCCAGAAAATTGCTGAGAAGACATCTTCCCGAATAGGAAATGCACATGGCCCCGTGAATAAAGGTCTCAATCTCAAAATCCGGCGGGATCTTCGACCGGATCTCGCGGATCTCCTCGAGCGAGAGTTCCCGGGCCGTGACGACCCTTTTTGCGCCGAGGGATGCCCAGAACAGAAACGTCTCGTAATTGGTGTTGTTTGCCTGTGTACTGACATGAATATCGATTTCGGGGCAGATTTCCCGCGCCATCATAAAGATGCCGGGATCCGCAATGATCAGCGCGTCCGGACGGATGTCCTTCAGCTCTTTCAGATAGGCGCGCACGCCCTCCAGGTCACGGTTGTGCGCAAGGATATTGACCGTGACATGCACCCGCGCACCGTGCTCATGCGCAAAGGCTATGCCCTCTCTCATTTCATCATTGCTGAAGTTCCTGGCTTTTGCCCTGAGTCCGAAAGCTTCGCCTCCGATATATACGGCGTCAGCGCCGAACATTACCGCGATCTTCAGTACCTCAAGACTGCCCGCCGGGATCAGCAGTTCAGGCTTTTTCATCTTCTGTCTCCTGCCTTATGCTCAGCGCCACGCCGTCTCCCACCGGGAGGATCGATGTGATGAGCATCGGATGATGTGTCAGTTCGTAAAGATAGTCCCGCATTCTCCGGTAAATGGTCCGGTTTCTCCTTTCCACCAGATAATGGGATTCGATCAGGTCTCCCTCCTGCAGGACATTGTCCGAGAGCATCACGGCGCCCGGCGCCATCAGCCGCAGAATATCCGGCAGCCACCTGATATATTGTCCCTTTGCCGCATCCATAAAGATCAGATCATATTTCCCGGTAAGCCCGGGAAGAATATCGCCCGCATCTCCGCACAGAAGCGTGATGCTGTTCTGTGCTCCGGCCGCCGCAAAGTTTCTTTCCGCCTCGGCGATCCGCTTCGGATAGTTCTCGATCGTCGTGATCTTTGCGCCTTCCGGTGCATATTCTCTCATAAGAAGCGCGGAAAACCCCACGGCTGTCCCGATTTCCAGGATCGACCGGGGGGTCTTCATTGCAAGCACCGTCCTGATCAGCGATTGTGTCTCCGGCCTGATTATCG
Source organism: uncultured Blautia sp. (assembly GCA_946545425.1). Classification (GTDB taxonomy): domain Bacteria; phylum Bacillota; class Clostridia; order Lachnospirales; family Lachnospiraceae; genus Blautia_A. Next base: position 19,533 of record CAMNNM010000008.1, read on the forward strand.
GAACCCCCTCCCGGGAGGCGTCTCTTTCCAAAGCTTCCAGCATCGGACTTAAAGGACGGGAAAGAGAATTGATGTAGACTCTCATTCTTTCGTCAATGATCAAGATATCAGACTCCTGTCGCTCCGCCTGGTCCTAGCGGGCTGAAATGCCCGCCTGCTCCTGATCTCCCGCCATGATTCCCATGATACGGGTCGGCGTGTAGGCCGTGCTCAGCAGATAGGTACCCGGCTGAAGCTCTCCGTGGTAGTTGGACAGGAATTCCTGGATCACGAACACATAGGCATTACTGATCAGGCCCTTGCTCTCCAGAATCTTTCCAACTTTCAGTATGTCACCGGTATCCTGTACCACGACCGTCACTTCCTGCCCCTCGCCGGGGCTCATGGCCTGCTGGTTGAATACCTGATAGCCGAATTCGTAGGATGTTTTTGCCACCCAGAACAGAAGCACCGCAACGCACACATAAAACGCCAGGTGCAGTATAAGCCCGGTAACGGCAAGACCTACTTTTCCGATGGTGTGTTTGATATTGCTCATAATCCGCTCCTGTTATCGTCAGATAATATCGCGCTTCGCGCTCTCGCAATCCCTGTGCTGTAATGATCAGATGTCCGGAACACTGAAGTCAATGCCGTCAGCGATCCGCCGAAAAACCTTCTGCATCAGTCTGCACAGATTATTTTCTGCCGCAAGAAGCGCGTTTACTTCAGGATCTCTGAGAAAATACCTCAGCTCGGGTTTCAGCGCTTCCGGTCCCTCCGGGATCGTATTTCCTGAAACCATCCGGATTTCGTATATCTCACGCTGCAGCTCCAGAACCATCTTTTCAAGATGCGGATCGGCCTCGATCCGCTGCCGGACGGCCTGGTATTCGCGGTATTCTCTGCTTTTCTGTATCAGCGCCGTAAGCGTTTCGGCGGCCTTCAGGATCTCATCCATCTCCGTTACGCCTCCATGATGATCGGCAGTATCATCGGGCTTCTCTTTGTCTTTTTCCATACAAAGCTGCTGAGGGCGTCCTTGACTTCCGTCTTGATCCTGCTCCAGTCCGAAATGCCGCGGGACGCACAGGAATCCAGGGCGTCGCAGGCCGCTTCTCTTGCCTGCTCCATCAGATCCTCGGATTCTCTTACATAGACGAAGCCTCTGGATACAATATCAGGACCTGCGAGCACCACGTTGCTGTGCCTTTCCAGCGTCATGACGACAATGATAATGCCGTCCTCCGAGAGTCTCTGCCTGTCGCGGAGGACCACGTTCCCGACATCTCCGACGCCAAGTCCGTCCACCATGATGGATCCGGTCTGGACCCTGCCGCTTACGCGGGCGCTGTCCTGATCAAGCTCCAGCACGTCGCCCGTACCGATGATAAAAATGTCCTCCGTCGGGATTCCCAGCTCTTCGACCACATGCTTCTGCGCGATGCGGTGACGGTACTCCCCGTGGATCGGAATCGAATACTTCGGCCTTACCAGGGAATAGATCAGCTTGATCTCCTCCTGACATGCGTGTCCGGAAACATGGACATCCTGGAAGATCACCTTTGCTCCCTTCATGGACAGCTCGTTTATCACCTTGGAAATGGCCTTTTCGTTTCCGGGTATCGCGCTGGAGCTGAAGATAATGGTATCGTTCGGCCGGATCTGGATCTTTTTATGAATGTTGGCGGCCATTCTGGAAAGCGCAGCCATGGACTCTCCCTGGCTGCCCGTCGTAATGAGCACGAGCTGCTCATCGGGATAATTGTTTACCTCGTCGATCTCGATCAGCGTCTGGTCGGGTATCTGAAGATAACCAAGCTCTGAAGCCGTGGAGATGACGTTGACCATGCTTCTGCCTTCTACCGCCACCTTCCGTTTAAACCGGTATGCAGTGTTGATGATCTGCTGCACACGGTCCACATTGGAGGCGAAGGTCGCCACAATGATCCTGGATTTACTGTTTTCGTTAAAGAGATTGTCAAACACATGTCCGACAGTGCGTTCGGACATGGTAAAGCCGCCGCGCTCCGCGTTGGTGCTGTCGCACATCAGGGCCAGAACGCCCTTCTTTCCGATCTCGGCAAACCGCTGAAGATCGATGGCGTCGCCGAACACGGGCGTGTAGTCCACCTTGAAGTCTCCTGTATGGACGATGATGCCTACGGGAGAATAGATTGCCAGAGCCGAAGCATCCTGTATGCTGTGATTCGTCTTGATGAACTCTACCGCAAAGCATCCGAGATTTATGACCTGGGAGTGCTTTACTTCCTTCAGCTTTACGGAGCGCTCCATTTCGTGCTCCTTCAGCTTGTTCTCGATCAGGGCAAGGGTCAGCCTGGTGGAATAGATCGGAACATTGACATCCCGGAGAACGTAGGGAAGCGCGCCGATATGGTCCTCATGGCCGTGGGTGATCACAAAGCCCTTTACCTTGTCGATATGATCCTTCAGATAGGTAACGTCCGGTATCACAAGATCGATCCCGGGCATGTCGTCCTCGGGAAACGCAAGACCGCAGTCCACCACAACGATGCTGTCTTCGTACTCGAAGGCAGTGATGTTCATGCCGATCTGTTCCAGTCCGCCAAGGGGAATGATCTTCAGCTTTGAAGCCGGCTTCTTTCCTTTCCTGTGCAGCTTCTGACTGTCAGACATGCCTGCCGCAAGTATATCGGTTTTCATGACTCTTGCAGACTCAAATACTCTTGCCGGCTGTCTTGCAGCTTCCGTGATCTTAAGCTTCTTTTTGTTTCCATTGCCCTTTCCGGCACTGTTTTTCCTGGTCTTTGGGGCACTTTCCGTTTTTACGGCTGTATTCTTCACAGAAGGCTTTGCCGCAGCCTTCTGGTTCGTTTTCTTTATACTTTTCTGTACATTTTTCTGTGCAGTTTTCTGCGTATTTTTCTGTGTGTTTTTCTGTGTATTTTTCTGTACGCTTTTCTGCGAATTTCTGTTGTTTTTTGCTTTCTGCGTATATTTTCGGATCAGCTCCGGGAGGGCGTCCGCCCCCTCTTTCTTTCTGTTTTTATTGCTGCTCAAGCAATACACCTCCATTAATCTATGGAAGTATCCCTTGGCCCGGCTGTCAGATCAGATCCACGTCATCCATCATTTCCCGGAAAACGGCGTAGACTGCTTCCAGCTCACTGTCGTCCTCCGGCATAACATAGACAGCCTCTTCGCTGTCAGATTCCGAAACATCTTTTAGAATATATGCATTCCCGTCTTCTCCCTGCGAGTCTGACGCAAGCAGATAGGTTATGCCTCCGATGGTAGTCTGTTCTTCGATATAAAGTTCCAGGGTCGTTCCGTCGTCCGCGCGAAATGCGATTCTATCCATTCTTAAGCCTCCGGGATATTCCTTCTGCTGTCGAGGTAGCCCTGCAGGATCAGAACAGCCGCCATGCTGTCCAGATGTTTTTTCCGGTCTTCCCGTCTGACATCTGCTTCCATCAGAGCTCTCTCTGCTTCTACGGTCGTGAGACGTTCGTCCCACATGAAAATCGGCAGACCGGTCCGTTCACCAAGCTTCTGCCCGAATTCCTGCGCCATAAGGCCGCGCTCGCCGATGCTGTAGTTCATGTTTCTCGGAAGTCCCAGCACAAAACCTCCGGCCTGATATTCTTCGGCAAGCTGTGAAAGCCTTGCCAGCGTCTTGCGGAGATGGTTTTCCTTTTCTCTCCAGATTGTTTCCACCGGCTGCGCCGTGATGCCGAGGGGATCTGAAACGGCGACGCCTACCGTCTTCGATCCATAGTCAAGTCCCAGAAGCCGCATGTCAGTCGTCTTCCCCGTTGCGGAACCGGATATACTCCCTGAGGAGCTCTTCCACCAGTTCGTCCCGCTCCACCTTCATGATCATGCTGCGGGCTCCTTTATGGCTGGTGATATAGGTGGGATCACCGGACATGATATAACCCACGATCTGATTCACCGGATTGTAGCCCTTTTCTTCCATCGCGTCGTAGACAAGGTCCAGAACCTGCTTTACCTCAAGCTCCTGCTCCGGTATCTTTGCAAAATACTGTGTGCGTCCAAGATTGTTCTCTGCCATTTATATTCACCTTCTGTTCCTTTGCGCCTGTAATCCCTTTTTCTATCATAATATAAAACAGTTCAAAAAACAACACTTCCTGTCAGCAGATTTTTGCACAGGAACCGTTCCGCGTTCAGATTTACGATGTCGTTTTCCTGATACGGGCCCTCCGCCGGTATCGCTGTCTTTACATATTCCATGCTGTGACCGGTCAGATATTCATTTCCGTTCACAAGGATTTTTTCCTCCAGAAGGACCGAAAGACGTTTTCCTGTTCTTCGTTTTTCAAATTCTTCCCTGCGCTGTTCGTTCAGTCTGAGAAGGATCTCGCTGCGCTCTTTCTTGACGGTCTCCGGCACCTGCCCCTCCATGGCGGCTGCCCGTGTCCCCCGCCGGCGGGAATACTGAAACACGTGTGTCTCATAAAACCGCATTTCTTCGGCAAATGCTCTGGATGCCGCGAATTCCTCCTCCGTTTCCATGGGAAATCCCACGATAATGTCTGTAGTAAGCGCCGGATCATCGAAATGCTTTCTAAGTATACCGCAGATTCTCCTGAAATCCTCCGTCGTATAGCGCCGGTTCATGCGTTTGAGTGTGGCGTCGCATCCGCTCTGGAGCGACAGATGAAAATGCGGACAGATCTTTGGAAGACCTGACAGGGCCGCCGCAAAATCCTCCGTAATGATCATTGGTTCCAGGGAGCCCAGACGGATCCGCTCAATTCCCGGAACCTCGTGCACGGCCCGGATCAGACTTAAAAGATCCTCCGGATGTCCCTCTCGGAAATCCGCGCCGTAAGAGCTCAGATGGATTCCCGTAAGGACCACCTCTTTGCATCCCGTTTCCGCAAGCCTTCCGATCTCCTCCAGAATATCCGGAATGCTCCGGCTTCTGACCCGTCCCCGGGCGTAGGGAATGATACAGTAGCTGCAGAACTGGTTGCAGCCGTCCTGCACCTTGACAAAGGCCCTGACCCTTTCGGTCGTTCGTTCCAGGGACAGCGGCTCGAATTCTCTGGCCTTTCCGATCTCGGGAACCTCTGTCTTTCTTACGCGGCTTCGTTCAAACTCTTCCAGTAAGACGGCGATATCCTTTTTCCGGTTGTTTCCGATAATAAGATCCACCGCATCGTCCTTCTCAAGGCTCTGGGCATCTGTCTGGGCATAACAGCCTGCCGCCGCGACGATGGCCGCCGGATTCATCTTTCTGGCCTTATGGAGCATCTGTCTCGACTTTCTGTCCGCGATATTGGTAACGGTGCAGGTATTGATCACATATACGTCCGCACCCGGCTCAAACGGAACGATCTCGTAGCCCGCTTTTTCAAGAAGCTCCCGCATCGCTTCCGTCTCAAATTCGTTCACTTTGCACCCTAAATTATGAAGAGCAGCCCGCTTTTTCATCACTTTTCCCTTTTTCCATCTTTATATTGACAATCCACCTGCCTGCAAGTAATATGTGAGAAAGGCAGCGCCATCATCAAAAAAATGCAGGCATGTCCTGCGGTATTTTATCATATATATGGCGTATTGATCCGCCAAAACAGGAGGTGAAACACATATGAAAACCGTAAAGATTTCACTCAATTCCATCGACAAAGTAAAGGCTTTCGTCAATGAAATCAGCAGATTCGACTGTGATTTCGATCTGGTTTCGGGACGCTATGTAATCGATGCCAAATCCATCATGGGAATCTTCAGCCTTGATCTTTCCAAGACCATCGATCTGAACATTCACACGGATGGCGCAGCCCTGGAAGAAATCCTTGGTGTTATCGAGAAGTACGAAGTCCAGTAACAGGATTCCCAAAATGTGTATGCGGGAGGAGCATAGTGCTCCTCCCGTTTTCATTGGATTTATTCCGGTCTGACTTCGATGGTCTCTGCCGTCTCAAGCGCAGTTTTCATCAGTTCGTCGATCCGCTCCTCCAGCCTTCGTTCCGAAGATCTGATGACGTTCAGGTTCGGCTGGGTCACGGGATGCTTTGCGACAAAAATGGTACAGCAGTCTTCATACGGAAGAATAGACGTGTCAAAGGTGCCGATCTTTCTGGCGATTTCCACGATCTCCTGCTTGTCGAACGCAATAAGCGGCCGGTACACAGGCATGGTGGCGGCGTCGTTGGTGACCGAGAGACTTCTGAGCGTCTGGCTGGCCACCTGGCCGATGCTTTCCCCTGTCACAAGACCCAGGCAGCGGTCCTTTTCGGCAAAATATTCGGCGATCTTCATCATATAGCGGCGCATGATGATCGTCAGTTCCTCGTGGGGACACTTGTCATAGATATACAGCTGAATGTCCGTAAAGTTCACGACATGGAGCCTGATGCTTCCGGTATACTGCGAAATCTGCTTTGCCAGATCCACAACCTTCTGCTTTGCTCTCTCGCTGGTATAGGGCGGTGCATG
>CAMNNM010000009.1 GCA_946545425.1 uncultured Blautia sp.
TGCTTCCTGCGGGGAAGTATCCGGCGTATAATCTGCGAAATGCCGCTTCATCCCCGAGATGATCTGTTTTGCCATGGGCTTGACATACCACTGAGGCATCCACCGGTCCGCGCAAGCAATGTACCTTTTCGTACCGGGTACCCGTATTACGCTTGTAAACTGGGCACTGAAGCTCGTTCCGGTCTTATCCCCCTCGCAGATCAGGCCAAGATCCCGGTATTCCGGCCATGATCTTCAGCCATGCCACATATTTCCCCGTCTTTCTGTTGAAGATGATATGCGGTCGTACATGTTCAATTCCTCCTGAATTACTCAGCCGGTCCCTGCCTGGCCGTGCTGATCCTGACTGCCTGTTTTTTATTGGTTAAAACCGGTGGATTCCTGCCGTAAGCATTTCTGTTCTTCCGTCAGGAAGCCTTACCCTGGCTGAGCAGTTGGCCGGAACCTCAATGGTGTAACGGATCTGACCGTCTTCCCGCACCCAGCGGGAACTGACAGTACCATATGGACTCAGCCAGTCTGCCTCCGCATGTGTGAGCGTTCCCCCCGGGACCGGCGCGATCTCAAATTCGTTCTCTCCGCAGACACGGATCCCCGCGCAGGTATCAAACAGCCACTGGCACACAGCGCCGGGCGAATAATGGTTCTGGCTGAGGTTTCCCTCCCAGTTCTCCCAGATGGTGGTGGCGCCGTCCAGCACTTCGCCGAGCCATCCCGGTTTTTCTGTGTTCTCCAGCATCCGGTAGGCTGTCTCCGACGCCCCGGCAGCTGTCAGTACCGGAAGAAGGAACGGTGTGGACAGAAAGCCGGTCCCCACGCGGTATCTGTATTTCTCCACCGCCCGGACAAGGTTCTCTTCCGCTTTTTTTCTGGTTTCTCCTTCCAGCAGTCCCAATGCGAGCGGACGCACCATTTTTGCCTGCCGGTCGGTATCCAGCTGTGCAAAACGGGTATATGCTTTCTTCGCGCCTTCCGCGCAGGTCTCGTATTTTTCATAAGGCTTACGCAGTATCCGGGCGATCTTTGCGATGGTTTTCATGCTGTAATGCAGGTAAGCCGTGCACTCTTCCGGATGCCTGGCCTTTGTTCCATACACCTGGTCACGGAACTCCTCCGGTTCCAGCCATTCCCCCAGATGAACGCCTTTTTCATAGGTAAACGCATTATCCGGATTTGCTTTTCCTTCTTTTTTATCCCGCATCCCCAGGTTTGCAAGCAGGTAATCTGCGTATTTTTCGATCATCGGCCAGCTGCTTTGTAAGACCTGCAGATCTCCGTATCGAAGATAATATCTCCATGGAACAAGATATACCGCATCGGCCCATCCCACGGAGGATCCGGTTGCCTTGTACATCATCTCCACACCACAGTAGGGTACCACGGCTGAAATCAGGCCGTCAGCATACTGGTCATCTGCCATATCCCGCAGCCATTTGCGGAAGAAAGGCGCGGTGTTCATCAGATATGCACCGGTGTCAAAAAAGATCTGCGCGTCTCCCGTCCATCCCAGCCGCTCGCGCGTCGGACAGTCAGTGGGAACGTCCAGAAAATTGCCTTTCATGCTCCAGACCGTGTTCTGCACCAGCCGGTTGACCAGTTCATGGGAGCAAGTGAACATGCCCGTCTGTTCCAGATCTGAATAAACCGCTACGGCCTCAAAATCCTCCAGTTTCAGATCAATGTCTCCGATCACCTGAACATAGCGAAACCCGAATATGGAAAACGAGGTTTTGTAATGATCATCCCGCCCGGAACAGACAAAGACGATTTCCTGACGAGGTGTAGGTTCTGTCTTGCCGGGCGTCTTTCCCGTCATCAGTTTCCTTACAAGATTCAGGGAATTCCATCCCCTCGCCGGACGTTCTTCCTGTATCCCGTGAAGATCGACATTTCCGTTTTGATCCAGAACTTCGCCGCAGACCAGGCGAAGTTCCTGTCCCTTTTTGCCTTTGATCGTAAAAGACAGATACCCTGCAATATTCTGGCCGAAATCAAGCACATTGCCAGGCAGCAGTTTCGCCTGAAAATGTTCATGCTCAGTGACCGGCACATTATCCGATGCCGCGATCAGTACGCCCTTCGGAGCAGACACTTCTCTTGCCCTTCCGCTGTAGGAAGGTCTTCTCTGTGCATGAAATACTTCTCCGTCTTTCAGATCGGCAAACCGGACCGGGCCGTCATTGCTCCATTGCCAGGTACTGTCAGAAACAATTGTATCTGCAGTGCCGTCTGTATATGTGATCTCCACCTGTGCCATCACGCTCGTCTGTGTTCCGAACGTGTTCACAACACCATAGGCTGCTACACTTCCTCTGTACCATCCATCTGCAAGACGCAGCTCAATGGTATTTTCTTCGCGAAGGTACGCTGTGATGTCGTAAGCCTGATACTGAATCCGTTTCCTGTAATCCGTCATGCCTGGCGCAAGTATAAATGCTTCCAGGCGATGTCCGTTAACGGTTACATCATAAAGTCCTCTTGCCGTCGCGTACAGCCTGGCACCGGCTATTTTCTTTCCGGTTTTGAACGTCTTTCGGAAACAGTCCACCGGATATCTCTTTCCTTTTCGAGGTCTGTAATCCCCGCTGATCCACTTTGCGCTCCAGTCTCCGGCATTCAGAAGACCCATTTCAAACCAGCTGCCTTGAACCTCGCCGCGATGATCCTCTTCATCCCACAGTGCGACTTCCCATCGGATATGATCCCTGCTTTTCAGCTGTTTTCCCTCATAGCAGATGTGTGTCATGGAGGGCGATGTCACCTTCCCGCTGTTCCAGACCGTTTCGCTGCCGCGCCTGGCAATGATCTGATAAGCAGTCTGTCTGATCTCTCCCTCGCAGTTCCAGGAGAAATGCGGCCTGGCAATGCCAAGTCCCAGCGGTTCATACAGATATTCCGTCTGCATCCGGATCGCTTTCATAGTCAGATCTCCTCAAAAATGATCATGTGTCCTGTTTGGAATTCCTGCTGTAATCGGAAGCACAAGTTCTTCTTTCCCGTTGATTCTGATCACACAGCTTTCTGCCTCTCCGGCCCGGATCACGGCCATGGAGCGCCCGTAATATGTCGTATATACCCCGCTGTCAAAGCGCTCTTCCGTCCGCGGGTTTGCGCTGCCAAACCCCAGTAGCTCCCCGCCTTCTACTTCGACCGTCAGTTTCTGATCTGCTGCGGATTCTATGATTCCTCTGGAATCCCTGACAGAGATGTCTGCGCTGAACACTTCTCCGGCAGCTATGGCTTCCCTGTCTGTCATTACAACAGGGTATGTTTTATCTTCAGCAGAAACCAGACGGTCCTTCCCGACCAGACGATCCTCCTCATCATACACTGCCGCAGCCAGTGTTCCGGGCATGTATTTCAGTTTAAATACTGCTCTGCAGTCCCGGATCCTTTTCTTACCGATCACCTTTCCGTTCAGCGCCAGCACTGCATAGGATGCATCGGCGTATACTTCCGCAATGACAGGATTCCCTTCACATCCCTTCCAGCTCCAGGACGGGATCGCGTTCGTTCCGCGCCATACTGCCTTCGCCGGCTTGACGCCGCGATGATTGGCCGGCTGTACCGCAAGCTGTACTTTCTTTCCCGTGTTCCATACTGTCTGCGCCAGGAAAAGCTCCCCGGTCGGATTTCCCAGAATATCCATCGCTCCGGTATCCGCCAAAAGCCACGGATATGGCTTGTTAAATCCTTTTCCATCCGGCGTGTAGGCCCAGGCACCGATCCCGGCTTCGCCCAGATAATCCCATGCCGTCCACATAAAGTCTCCGCAGAGCCACGGGTACTTTTCCACCATGCGCCAGTTCTTTGCAATGTCCTGCGGGAAAGTCTCGCTCCCCACCACCAGACGGTCCGGATGAAGCTTTCCTTCCCCGGGATATCGCCCCGAGGCATAATTATATCCGGCCACATCCAGCAGATCGAGGCTCGGAGATGTCACCCGGTCAGCTGCAGCACCGTTGGCTGCTTTGTTCATTCCCGTTCCCACGATATTGGTGATCAGGTTGAACATCGTGGAATTCATGCCGCCCATTTTTTTGTCGGCAGAATCATCTCTGCCGGACCCATCCTCTTTATAGACTCCCTTGCCCTTTGACGCAGATTTAATGATCATCAGATTCAGGCCTGCCGTTACCAGACGGCCTGCATCCAGCTCATGCAGGAAATCTGTCATTTCTCCGGTTATACGGATACCTTCTTCCCGGGCCGGTTCTGAGACCTCATTACCGATCGAGTAGAGGATTACGCTTGGATGATTGAAATCCCTGCTGACCATGGCTTCCAGGTCCTTCTTCCAGTTTTTCCTCCAGCTCCCCGCGTAATCAAATCTGTTTTTGTGGTTATACCACATGTCCCAGCTCTCATCCATCACATACATACCCAGCGCATCGCAGGCATCCAGCAATGCGCGGTTGGCAGGATTATGCGCGCTGCGGACCGCGTTGAATCCGGCTTCCTTCAGCATCCTGGCACGCCGCCATTCGAGCTCGTCATATGCCGCCGCCCCGACGATCCCGCTGTCCTGATGAATGCAGCCTCCGCGAAGAAGCACTTTCTTTCCGTTTATCTTCAGCCCTTCCCGGTCTTTTGAAACTGTCCTGATGCCGAACAGAAAATGATCCTCATCCGTATCTGTAAACGCCCTGCAGGTATAAAGCTCTGGTTTGTCCGCATCCCACAGCTTTGCATCCGGAATCTCCAGTCTGACATCTGTACCGGATCCGCATGCCACTTCCTGGTCTCCGTCAAGGATGGAAATACGTGCCGCCGCAGCGCTCTGCACACGGATCACGGCAGGATTGATGGAAAGTGTTGTCACCCGCACGGTCTCCAGTTCCAGAATGTCTCCGTTCCCTGTCCACAGCCATACGGGCCGGTAAATACCGGCGCCTGTATACCAGCGCGAATCCGGCTGATCAAGGTTCTCACACTCCACGCGAAGGGTGTTCTCCCCTTCAGTAAGAAACTCATCCGCGTGTACAAAAAACGGAATGTATCCGTAGGCAGAGGAACCGACCTCACGGTCATTGATCAGAACTCTGGCATTTTTGTACACGCCTTCAAACTGAAACACCACATGCTCCGCATCCGGGCGGACAAACCGCTTCTCATAAACATATTTTCCGCCCGGAAAGTACGCCTGCGCGCTGCCGGACGGCGCATCCGGCCTTCTGCTTTGATGGATCATAGCATCATGAGGCAATGTAACAGATATACACTGATCCTCTGTCTGAAACACCCATCCGTTATTAAAGCTCTCTTTTTTCATGGACGCGCCCCTTTCCCGTGTTTCTTCTCTTTTGCCTTTTTCTGTTCCAGCTTTGCCTGACAGTCTTCCAGCTCTGCCGCCGCATTTTCCCCGCCCAGAAGATGCGCCCACATTTTCATATCTTCGGAAAGCAGGCTGACCGGTGTTCCCGGCCGGTACAGCTGCATGACATCGCTCTCACTCAGACCGTAGGCTTCGGCTTTTACATATCGGATTCCACCGTCAATGGACTCCTTCTCCTGCGATTCATCCAGTTTCAGATTGTCAATCCGGATCTCGCAGGCGTATTCATCGATCTGCTTTCCAAGAGACATCTGCCCTGTGAATGAACAACAGTACACCGTTCCGTCGGGATACTCTTCTGCCATTTCCCCCATTTCGCTGTCGTGGAACTCTCCGCTGAAGGAACAAAGATGGCTCTGATTTCTGTTTCTGTCCGCTCACGACGATATGCCTGGAGCCTTTTTCAAGAATATATTTTATCACGGGAAGCCTGGATTGTTACTTTTTTCTTTCGAAACATATGCGGTTCCGAGTGTGCCACTTTTATGACAAAACTTTTGTTATACTCGTCTCAACAAAACAACACAGAATAAAAACCTGAACAAACACAGGAAAAAAAATACAGGGAGGTAATCACTATGAAAAACGAAATGACCCAGAAAATCCGCATGTGTATCAGGACCTTCCTGAATCTTTACGGAAAAGCACCGAGCATCTAGGAAATGGTCAAATGGACAGGCGCATCCTATGATGCGATCTTAGCAGCTTATCGTGCAGAAGTAGCAGCGCCTCATCATTTACAGAATATCAGAAAGCTCTCATTCATCAAATGCTTCGATCCGGACATCCCCGGATGTCGTGCCGATCTTCACCGTCCCGCTGCCGTCGCCGCAGACATAAGCCGAGCCTTCCTTAGACAGGGGAAGACTGTACTTCACATCTCCGCTGGTCGTATCCAGCTCAGCTGTAAAGCCGGGCTCTTCCGGAAGATACGCCGTCACATCGCCGGAAGTGGAGCTAACTTTCAAAGTCTCGAATTTCCCAAGCCTTACCGAAATGCCTCCGCTGGTGCAGCCGGCTTTCACTTCATCGACATTTTCCGCTTCAACGGAGATATTTCCCGAGGTCGTCGCGACGGAAATCTTTTCCGTGTCTTCCGCTGTCTTCACAGAAATGTCCCCGGAAGTCGCGCCGACGCTGATCTTTGCGGCATCTGCAGATGCATTGATATCGCCGGACGTCACTTCGAGCGACAGGTTCTCCGCCTTTAATTCCGGAATTTCAAGGTCGCCGGAGGTAGCTCCGATGACAACATCTCCAAACCCGATTCCTTCCGGCAGCGTCACCGTCAGTTCCTTTTCCTGATTCCAAAAGCCCATCATGCGGAAACCCGATTTTGCATATTGTACCCGCAGCGTATCACCGTCCATCCACCAGCGCATTTCCATATCCTTGCTGATCTTTTTCTTCGACTCTTCCCGAAGCAGGATCGTGTTTTCATTGTGATACTCGATCCTGACTGTGCCGTTGATCCATTCAATATCAAGATTTTTCACCGGATCGCTGATATCCGCTTCCCCGGCGGTATATTTTTTTGCATTCTCATAGGTAAATCCCATTGCCTGGAAGATTCCTCCAAATCCAAGTGTGACCGCAGCGACCAGTATCACTGCGCAGATGATCAAACCCGTTGTCAGTCTTGCTGCTCTGCTCATTTTACAACTCCCCTTTTCCTTAAAATTTCAAAAATGACGATGCCGATCCCGGATAAAACGCCCAGGATATATAAGAAGCTCTTCATGGTCAGCTGTCCGTGAAACGAAATCATGTTCATCATGTTTACGAACAGCGCTGCATCCAGCCCGAGCACGATCAGCAGGCGGCTGCTGTCGCCGATCAGCTTCCGGACAGGCCTTGCCTTTACCACAAAAGGCAGGAAAACAACGGCAAGTCCGAACAACGTGGCGCTGGACGCGATCCAGAACCAGTTCCCATGCGTATAAAGGCAGGCTGCAGCCAGAAGAACGATCAGGCTGGCGCAGAACGAACAGAAGGTCCAGAAAAGCTTGTCTTCCGGTACCATTAACGGAACGATGACCAGCGAAGCCGCCACACAAAGGGAAGCCAGCATGACGAAAAACCATCCCATCGGCCGCCGTGATGTAAAATTGATGATCAGGCAGACCAGGATCGGGATCATGAAAATGCCGGAGATCACGGTTCCCACCAGGGCGGAACGGCGTTTGAATCTCCGTTCGCCATACCGGATCACGGACTCTTTCTCACTCTTCAGGCTGCTCTCGATTTCGGTTCTTTTCAGTTTCTGCAGCATCTCGCTGCAGGCAGGACACTCCTGCAGATGTTCCTCCACCAGTTCCCTGCTTTCCGCGCTGCAGGCTCCGTCTGTATAAAGCGGAAGCAGGTCCTGTACTACATTACAATTCATTTTCACGTTTTATCCATCCTTTCCTGTAATTTGATCCTGGTTCGATGATAAGTGACCCTTGCCCAGTTCTCGGTCTTGCCGAAGATCATCCCGATCTCCCGGAAGCTCAACTCTCCGAAGACCCGCAGCTCAAATACTTCGCGATAAGGTTCTTCAATGCCATGCAGCGCAAGGTGGATCCGGAAGGAAGAATCCCGTTCTACCGCGGATTTTTCGACACTCTTCACCGGATCCGGAATGTCTTCCGAAATGGCTTCATTTCTGCCCTGCTTCCGTTTTTCATCTATAAAGAGGTTCTTTGCGATCGCGCACAGCCATGTGATCTCATCGGATTCACCCCGAAATTCGCTTTGTTTTGAAAACGCACGAAAAAAGGTTTCCTGTGTGAGGTCCTCAGCCGACGATCTGTCTCCCGACAAGGTCATGGCATAAGAAAACACTCTCATATAGCAGGCTTCGTACATTTTCGCGCATTGCTCTCTGGTCACTTCATCACCTCCTTTCGTTTGGTCTCATCTGTTAGACGGATAAACGAGCGGTTCGTTACAAAGAATTTCAAAAAATTTCAAAAAGTTATTTGCAATGATTCAGCACCCCTGTAACAGAGGTGCTGAATCATTACAAATATTCAAATGTCCCTACTGTCCGACAAACACGCGACGGCAGTTCCCCTGAAGATAACCTCCGGAACCGTGTGAAACTCATAGCTTAATCCATTCTCCCTGCATGCCAGATATTCCATCTCCGCATTCAGCTTCTCACGGAACCCTTTCTGTCCGGTAAACGCAGAACCCTCGGCTGTGATAAACGCGGGTCTGTCCCTGCCTGTTCCGGCTTCTGCCATGATCATGGCTGCCGTGATGGAGATGCCGCACAGCCTCGCGCTGCGGTTTGTCAATTCATCAAACAGCTCCAGAAGAAACTTCCTGTCTCCCGAAGAAGAACAGGACTGCGCGATCATCCCGTTTCCAAGAGGATCCTCCGCAAAAGCACGTACTTCCCACGGTTCAAGGGCAGCCGCATTTCTTTCATGAAGAAGCGCATAGGTTCTGCTGCTGATCTCCCCTTCTTCCGCTGAATACCGCAGAACAAAGTCCGCCAGTCCTTTTTGAAAACCTCCGGCCACCATCTTCTCAAACCGGTCCTGCCCTGTGTCGATCAGGCTCCGGTCATAGGCATCATCGATATCCCCTGTCGGAAAAGAACAATACGCTCCGGACTCCACGTTGACGACTTTTCCGTCTCTGGTGCAGTAGCTTGTATTGGTTCCTGTTCCGTAAATAAACCCCAGATATCCGCCGTAATTCTTTTCCCCCCGGAAAGATCGGCCGCCCAGAGCGGCGGCCACAGCATCGTTGATCACGGTGATCTTCTGATCTGCCGGTTTTCCAAGGCTTCGCAAAGCATTTCGAAAACTGCTCCCGATCCTCTGGCCGACAAGATCCGGAACATTGATCTGTTTTGCTCCAAAGGCCACTTCGGCATCTCTTCCCTCCAGAGGATTCAGGGCAAAGGAAAAGCAGATTCCAAGCCGGCTTCCGGCCCGGGAAGTGAACTCTTCCCAGGGATGCTGAGTGCTGACTCCTTCCGCGATGATCCGGAAGAACGTTTCGGCATTCATTTCTTTTTCGAGCCCCGGCGTCAGAAAGGGAGTAAAAAGAAACGAGGAGATCATTCCCTCCGGTCCCATCTCAACAATTCCGGTACGGACATTGGTCCCGCCAATGTCCATGACCGTCAGCTTCTGAGGGTCTTTCGGAGAATGATATCCACCCAGAAAAGCCGGGATCATTTTCAGACTTCCTTCTCCGCCCTCGCGGACCCGTTCCATTTCATCCAGAAACCGTACCAGTTCTCGCTTCCGGTCGATCCCGGAAGCGAGCATCCCATGCCTTTCCAGAAACCGCACTGCGCTCATTCCTTCACACCTCCGGAAGTCATACCCATTACAATATATTTCTGGAAGATGACGGCGATAAGTACCGGGATCAGCGAGCCGAGTATCCCGGCTACGCTGATCATTCCATAATCGATTGTGAATTTACCGTTGAATTCTTCGATCGCGATCGTCATCGTCTTCGAATTCAGACTGGAGGTAAAAATCAGCGCATAGAAGAATTCATCCCAGCTCATCAGAAACGCGAGGATCCCGGTCGCGACGGCTCCCGGCCTTGCAATAGGCAGAAAGATATAAAGCAGCGTCTGAAACCGGGTGGCACCGTCCACCTGGGCTGCCTCCTCAAAGGACTTGGAAATGGATCCGAAAAAGTCCTGCATTATCCATATGATGAACGGGATAATGAAAGACAGATACAGGATCACCAACGGAAACTTCTTATCCAGAAGATGCATGGAATCATAAATACGGTAAAGCGGAATGATCAGCGCCGCGGGCGGCAGCATATAGGTGAAAAGGATCAGCATCATCAATGCGCCTTTTCCGCGAAACCTTATATGTGCAAATGCATATCCTGCCATTGTCCCGAGCACCAGAGAAAGTACCGTCACGGAAACCGCAACGATAAAGCTGTTTTTCAGTGCGATCCGGAATACATAGGCAGGATCGCTGGTATTCGTACTCTGGAAGATCTTCTGATACCGTTCAAACGTGATCGTCTCCGGGATCAGTTTCAGCGGCTTTGCAGTCAGATCGACCGACCGCATGATACTGGACAGGAACATCCATACGACAGGTGCCAGCACGATGACCGCCACCAGAAGCCCCAGAAACATCTGAAGTCCCATGACCCGTTTTTTCCGCGAGGACATACGACCGGTTTTCCGTTTTCCGCCGAAGGCTGCCGGATCGTCTTTTTTCATTTCATTCATGATGCGATCACGCCTCCTCCCGCTTCATCAGCCTGACATACAAAAGAGTCAGGAGCGCCACGACCAAGGCGATCAGATACGCATAGGTGGCCGCCTCCGAGTATTTCAGATTGGTAAAGGCCTGCAGATAGGTATCGTACATCAGTGTTTTGGTGCTGTTGGCAGGGCCGCCCTTTGTCATGAGGTAGAAAATGTCGAATGCCTTGAACTTTTCCACCGTTCTCATGACCACAACGACCATGATGGTCGGCCTCAGGGCCGGGAGCGTTATCGCCCAGAAGCTGCGAAACGCTCCGGCTCCGTCTACCCTGGCTGCCTCGTAGATCGAACTGTCGATTCCCTGCAGGGCTGCCATAAAGAAAATCACTGCCAGCGGGGTCATCTTCCAGGTATCCGCGATGATGATGCACCACATGGCGGTCTTCGGATTGCCCAGCCAGGACTGGTAACCGGAGATCAGATGGAACCGCACAAGAAGCGCGTTGATGACCCCGTATTCTCCGTTCAGCATCAACTTCCAGAGACTGCCGTTGACCACAGTCGGAATCGCCCACGGGATAATGATGATGGAACGCAGAAAGCGTACCCCCGGAAACTTCTGATTCAGAAGCAGGGCGACCAGAAGTCCTGCCACGGTCTCAATGGCAGTGGACGCGATCGTAAAATACAGCGTCCGGCCCAGATCCTCCCGGAAAGTCCTGGAGGTGACCGCCTTGATGTAAAAAGACAGGCCTGCAAACTCCCCTTTGTGGGAAGAGAGCGGATCAATGTTGACAATGCTGTAGATCAGCGTTGTAATGATCGGAACGATTATGACCCCGAATACCACGATCATGGACGGCGTGATCAGTTTGAGCGCATATCGTTCCTCTTCTTTTCTCAGCCGCATTTTTCTAAAGACCGGATCTTTCTGAAGACTGTTTCACTCTTCCGGCCGGATCAGCTTTCGGCCAGTTCCAGAGCAAGCTCCTGAAGACCGTCCAAAGCTTCCTGAGCGCTCAGTTCACCCAGAAGAACTCTCTGGATCTCACTTTGCATGGAAGTGGAAAGCTCATTATAATACGGAACCATGGGACGGTTCACGATAAACTCAAACTGAGTCTGGGAAGCGGCAACGACCTCTGCTCCTGCTTTTTCGATGACGCCTTCATCGGTATAAAGGCTCTTCCAGATTGGAAGCGCGTTTGCGCAGTATTCAGCCTGCATTTCCTTGGATGCCAGGAATTCCATGTATTCCCACGCTTCATCCGGGTGCTGGCATCCGGCTGTGATCATCAGCGGCATACCGCCGTTGACAGTCGCGCTTGCGGCTTTATCCGTTCCCGGAATCGGGATGATCTCACCCTGCCCTGCAACGGAGGACTGGCTCTCGTCATTCATCGCCGCATACTGATAGGTCCAGTTGATGGCAAATACAGCGTTTCCGGCCGCAAAGGTGGAAAGCACATCGTCCTCGATCATCTCAAGGCTCTTCGGATTGCACAGGCCGTCCGACAGGGTAGAAGCCATGAAATCCAATGCGGCAACATTCTCTTCGCTGTTCAGGGTCGGATTGTTGTTTTCGTCTACGAATGCGCCGCCAAACGCGCCGGCGATGCAGGTGTAATCGCAGATCAGGCACTCTGCCTGCGCATAGCATGCAGCGATCGGATATTCGCAGATTCCCTGCTCCTTGACTGCTTTTGCGTCCTCGATCAGCATATCCCAGGTCGTGGGAATTTCTTCGATCCCAGCCTGCTTCAGCAGTTCCATGTTGACGAACATATATTTCACGTCGTTCAGCCACGGCATGCCGTAATATCTGCCCTCATAACGGGTAGCATCCAAAGCTCCCTGATAGATATCGTCCACATCCAGTGCTTCCACCCGGTCCGTCACGTCCAGAACAAGACCTGCTTTTGCAAACTGAGCCGGCCAGATGCAGTCGCCCAGGATCACATCATAACCGCCGCTGGAGGCAGATGTAAGGATCTTCGGTGCCAGTTCCTCATAAGCAACAAAAGTCGGATTGACCTGAATGCCGGTGCTCTCCGTAAACGCCTGCGTCATGGCGGTCACATCTTCCTCGCTGTAACCCGCCTGCTTCATGAACAGGGCATTTAATGTAACATCTTCCGCATAAGCGGATGCAGACAACATGATTGCCGCCGCACAGGAAACCAATGTAAAAATGAGACCTTTTTTCATAATTTACTCCTTTCCAGATTCAGAAAATCGTTAAATTGTTAAGGATTACTTCACACTTCCGCCTCTATATTAGTGCAAATCGCACAAATAATCAACTATAAAATGATGCCCTGCCAGAGAGCCTTATTCAACTGTCAAAGGCCAGCATCGTCCGAAATTTGATATTATTTTGCAGGAAAATAAAAGAAATTCCCCGATTTTCCGTGATTTATCCCGATCCGGGCACTGATTCCCCTTTTATTTCTGTCTTAATCCTGACAGTTCCTGTCCGCAACCGGCTTTCTTTTCCGCTCTTTTCCGGATATACTATAGCCATGATCAAGGAAAAAAAGATCTGAAAAAAAGATCATCATAATAGATTTAGAAAGGAGTCTTCCAGATGTCGATCAGAACAGAAAACGAATTAAAGAAATTTGAGGATGCGATCAACCGCTGCCGTAATACAGTATTTGTTGTTACACCCGATGGAACCGAGTATGATTTGAAGGCACCGGAAGATCACAAAAAAGGAATTGCAGCTCTTTTCAATGCAGACGATTCCATGGATGCAGAAATCTTCGCTACAACACACGAAGATGAGATGGTCATGATCGACTACATGCTGCACAATGCAAAAGCCGCATAATAAAAAGCTGCAAAATATGACTCTGTGGATAGCCTCCCGGATTGATGAAATGGCATCGGTCTGGTGGGTTATATTTTTTTGCCTCTGCTTTTTCCGTTTACTTCTACATCATTTTATTTATAATAGCATCAAATTTCCTTGTTTTATTTCATAATCATCGGAGGACAACGCGTATGATCAGAATTCCCAAAACAGACCTCACCGTTCCTTCTATCGGCCTTGGCACCGTAAAAGCCGGCATCACCTATGAAACTGCAGACGACCTGATTTCCCTGTTCGTTTCTCTTGGCGGAAACCTGATCGATACGGCGAGAATATACTCCGACTGGATCCCCGGCGAGATCGGCCGGAGTGAACGGGTCGTGGGAGACGCGATTGCCCGTCTTGGTATCCGCGACAAGATCGTCCTGATGACCAAGGGCGGACATCCGGACATCAGCAATGGGTTTGACGTGATGACTCCGCGCATGACTATACCGGCAAGAGCTATGGTCAGCTCATTCGGGAGCTGAAGATGCGAAGAGCCTGCGAACTGCTTCGGGAAGGAACCTGTCCGCCGGACCAGATTGCAGAGATGACCGGCTATTCCTCCGTGTCCAGCTTTTACCGGTCCTTTTCCGAGTACCATGGATGCAGCCCTATGGCTTGGCTTGGAGAGAAGAAGTAGTTTTCTCACCGGAATGACCATTCTTTTCTCCACCGGATCACGGGTTTCTCACCCTTCCATCCGATGGGCAGCCATACATATCTGCTGACCGATGTGTTTTCACTATGATGGATCTCTTTTCCCGGCAGAGGCGTGGCTTCCTGCGGAGAAGTATCCGGCCTGTAATCTGCGAAATGCCGCTTCATTCCGTAAATGATCAGTTTTGCCATGGGTTTGACATACCACTGGGGCATCCACCGGTCCGCGCAGGCGATATACTTTTTCGTGCCAGGCACCCGTATAACGCTTGTAAACTGGGCGCTGAAGCTCGTTCCGGTCTTGTCCCCTTCGCAGATCAGTCCGAGATCCCGGTATTCGCCATGGTAATCGTCAAAGACACACACGGCTGGGATTGGGATAATAACCCGATGTTCCGCTGGTGATCAGATATTTCCTGCCGCCCTTTTCAAAGAACGTCGGCGCTTCCCGGGTATCCGGCGGAAGGAGATTATCATAGTGGACGGAGTATTCATCCGTAACAGCTGTATAATCCTCTGTCAACGTTGCGCAGATCAGCTGGAAATGGGGCCGTTCAAACCAGATATAGGCTTTTCCGCTCTTTTTATCCACATGCAGGCAGAAATCTCCCGTGTCCATATCCAGCGGCTTGTAGATCTTCCTTGCAAATGTATATGGGCCTTCGAAGCGGTCTGCCGTAAGAACGCTCATGAACTGACTGACTTCCCCGGCCATGATCTTCAGCCACGCCACATATTTTCCCGTCTTTTTATTATAAATGATATGGGGTCTGTCCATACAGTAGGTTGGATGCAGCGGACTTGACAGATCTTCCGGCTGTGGCGGAATGATCAGTCCTTTATCTTCCCAGTTGTACAGATCGGATGATGTATACAGTCGTACGCCCCAGTGCCAGACGGTGTTCTTTTTCCCCCAAGCGTTTTTTCCTTGTTTTCCCCATACCAGTACCACAGTCCTTTCTCCTCGTTCCAGAAAACAGAAAAGCCGTGAGCCTGTATCGGTCTGCCTGCTGTATCAAGCCATTTCTTTCCGGGATAAATGCGGTCATACATCTTCATTTCCTCCTTTAAAAATCTGCTTCTTTTTACCGCATTCGAAACCAACACCCGGGGACATTTTTTCAACGATGGCTGCGGGAAAAGCTCCATCGCAGCCACCGCATAGGTCCTCACCTGGTACAGAGGGTTGTTTTGACAGCATTGATTTTTTGTTCAGCTTTCCCCCTGCATGGGAACATACACCTGTTCTGCCACTGCAGTCAGATCCAGACCATCGGGATCCGTCGTCCCCACAGACAGGGAATACATGAGACCCGGAGCCGCATCGTACCACATGCACAGTTCCACATAATTATCTCCATCCGTGCGGCTCTGGGAAATCGTGCCTTCACAATGTCCGACCTTGACAGGCTCTTCATGCTCCCATTGATAATAGATGCCGGATATGTTCATCAGCTTGCCTTCTTTTAACGCCGCCGGCTCAATACGGGCACAGTATTCGTCGTTTCCGATGGTAAACTGCATTTCCGCCAGTTTTTCGGTGTCAAGCCAGCGGTATATGATGTTTTCAGCGCCTTCGGGCACGCCGAAGACCGTTCCGGAAACCTGCTGCAGTTCTTTTTCCGTCAGATCTGTCCACGGATTGATCATGCCAAGTCCTGTATCTGTCAGATAACCCACAAATCCGCTTTCATTCTTTTCGCTGTACAGAAACCAGTCTTCCAGCTCTGCCGCCGCATTTTCCCCGCCCAGAAGATGCGCCCACATTTTCATATCTTCGGAAAGCAGGCTGACCGGTGTTCCCGGCCGGTACAGCTGCATGACATCGCTCTCACTCAGACCGTAGGCTTCGGCTTTTACATATCGGATTCCACCGTCAATGGACTCCTTCTCCTGCGATTCATCCAGTTTCAGATTGTCAATCCGGATCTCGCAGGCGTATTCATCGATCTGCTTTCCAAGAGACATCTGCCCTGTGAATGAACAACAGTACACCGTTCCGTCGGGATACTCTTCTGCCATTTCCCCCATTTCGCTGTCGTGGAACTCTCCGCTGAAGGAACAAAGATGGCTCTGATTTCTGTTTCTGTCCGCTCACGACGATATGCCTGGAGCCTTTTTCAAGAATATATTTTATCACGGGAAGCCTGGATTGTTACTTTTTTCTTTCGAAACATATGCGGTTCCGAGTGTGCCACTTTTATGACAAAACTTTTGTTATACTCGTCTCAACAAAACAACACAGAATAAAAACCTGAACAAACACAGGAAAAAAAATACAGGGAGGTAATCACTATGAAAAACGAAATGACCCAGAAAATCCGCATGTGTATCAGGACCTTCCTGAATCTTTACGGAAAAGCACCGAGCATCTAGGAAATGGTCAAATGGACAGGCGCATCCTATGATGCGATCTTAGCAGCTTATCGTGCAGAAGTAGCAGCGCCTCATCATTTACAGAATATCAGAAAGCTCTCATTCATCAAATGCTTCGATCCGGACATCCCCGGATGTCGTGCCGATCTTCACCGTCCCGCTGCCGTCGCCGCAGACATAAGCCGAGCCTTCCTTAGACAGGGGAAGACTGTACTTCACATCTCCGCTGGTCGTATCCAGCTCAGCTGTAAAGCCGGGCTCTTCCGGAAGATACGCCGTCACATCGCCGGAAGTGGAGCTAACTTTCAAAGTCTCGAATTTCCCAAGCCTTACCGAAATGCCTCCGCTGGTGCAGCCGGCTTTCACTTCATCGACATTTTCCGCTTCAACGGAGATATTTCCCGAGGTCGTCGCGACGGAAATCTTTTCCGTGTCTTCCGCTGTCTTCACAGAAATGTCCCCGGAAGTCGCGCCGACGCTGATCTTTGCGGCATCTGCAGATGCATTGATATCGCCGGACGTCACTTCGAGCGACAGGTTCTCCGCCTTTAATTCCGGAATTTCAAGGTCGCCGGAGGTAGCTCCGATGACAACATCTCCAAACCCGATTCCTTCCGGCAGCGTCACCGTCAGTTCCTTTTCCTGATTCCAAAAGCCCATCATGCGGAAACCCGATTTTGCATATTGTACCCGCAGCGTATCACCGTCCATCCACCAGCGCATTTCCATATCCTTGCTGATCTTTTTCTTCGACTCTTCCCGAAGCAGGATCGTGTTTTCATTGTGATACTCGATCCTGACTGTGCCGTTGATCCATTCAATATCAAGATTTTTCACCGGATCGCTGATATCCGCTTCCCCGGCGGTATATTTTTTTGCATTCTCATAGGTAAATCCCATTGCCTGGAAGATTCCTCCAAATCCAAGTGTGACCGCAGCGACCAGTATCACTGCGCAGATGATCAAACCCGTTGTCAGTCTTGCTGCTCTGCTCATTTTACAACTCCCCTTTTCCTTAAAATTTCAAAAATGACGATGCCGATCCCGGATAAAACGCCCAGGATATATAAGAAGCTCTTCATGGTCAGCTGTCCGTGAAACGAAATCATGTTCATCATGTTTACGAACAGCGCTGCATCCAGCCCGAGCACGATCAGCAGGCGGCTGCTGTCGCCGATCAGCTTCCGGACAGGCCTTGCCTTTACCACAAAAGGCAGGAAAACAACGGCAAGTCCGAACAACGTGGCGCTGGACGCGATCCAGAACCAGTTCCCATGCGTATAAAGGCAGGCTGCAGCCAGAAGAACGATCAGGCTGGCGCAGAACGAACAGAAGGTCCAGAAAAGCTTGTCTTCCGGTACCATTAACGGAACGATGACCAGCGAAGCCGCCACACAAAGGGAAGCCAGCATGACGAAAAACCATCCCATCGGCCGCCGTGATGTAAAATTGATGATCAGGCAGACCAGGATCGGGATCATGAAAATGCCGGAGATCACGGTTCCCACCAGGGCGGAACGGCGTTTGAATCTCCGTTCGCCATACCGGATCACGGACTCTTTCTCACTCTTCAGGCTGCTCTCGATTTCGGTTCTTTTCAGTTTCTGCAGCATCTCGCTGCAGGCAGGACACTCCTGCAGATGTTCCTCCACCAGTTCCCTGCTTTCCGCGCTGCAGGCTCCGTCTGTATAAAGCGGAAGCAGGTCCTGTACTACATTACAATTCATTTTCACGTTTTATCCATCCTTTCCTGTAATTTGATCCTGGTTCGATGATAAGTGACCCTTGCCCAGTTCTCGGTCTTGCCGAAGATCATCCCGATCTCCCGGAAGCTCAACTCTCCGAAGACCCGCAGCTCAAATACTTCGCGATAAGGTTCTTCAATGCCATGCAGCGCAAGGTGGATCCGGAAGGAAGAATCCCGTTCTACCGCGGATTTTTCGACACTCTTCACCGGATCCGGAATGTCTTCCGAAATGGCTTCATTTCTGCCCTGCTTCCGTTTTTCATCTATAAAGAGGTTCTTTGCGATCGCGCACAGCCATGTGATCTCATCGGATTCACCCCGAAATTCGCTTTGTTTTGAAAACGCACGAAAAAAGGTTTCCTGTGTGAGGTCCTCAGCCGACGATCTGTCTCCCGACAAGGTCATGGCATAAGAAAACACTCTCATATAGCAGGCTTCGTACATTTTCGCGCATTGCTCTCTGGTCACTTCATCACCTCCTTTCGTTTGGTCTCATCTGTTAGACGGATAAACGAGCGGTTCGTTACAAAGAATTTCAAAAAATTTCAAAAAGTTATTTGCAATGATTCAGCACCCCTGTAACAGAGGTGCTGAATCATTACAAATATTCAAATGTCCCTACTGTCCGACAAACACGCGACGGCAGTTCCCCTGAAGATAACCTCCGGAACCGTGTGAAACTCATAGCTTAATCCATTCTCCCTGCATGCCAGATATTCCATCTCCGCATTCAGCTTCTCACGGAACCCTTTCTGTCCGGTAAACGCAGAACCCTCGGCTGTGATAAACGCGGGTCTGTCCCTGCCTGTTCCGGCTTCTGCCATGATCATGGCTGCCGTGATGGAGATGCCGCACAGCCTCGCGCTGCGGTTTGTCAATTCATCAAACAGCTCCAGAAGAAACTTCCTGTCTCCCGAAGAAGAACAGGACTGCGCGATCATCCCGTTTCCAAGAGGATCCTCCGCAAAAGCACGTACTTCCCACGGTTCAAGGGCAGCCGCATTTCTTTCATGAAGAAGCGCATAGGTTCTGCTGCTGATCTCCCCTTCTTCCGCTGAATACCGCAGAACAAAGTCCGCCAGTCCTTTTTGAAAACCTCCGGCCACCATCTTCTCAAACCGGTCCTGCCCTGTGTCGATCAGGCTCCGGTCATAGGCATCATCGATATCCCCTGTCGGAAAAGAACAATACGCTCCGGACTCCACGTTGACGACTTTTCCGTCTCTGGTGCAGTAGCTTGTATTGGTTCCTGTTCCGTAAATAAACCCCAGATATCCGCCGTAATTCTTTTCCCCCCGGAAAGATCGGCCGCCCAGAGCGGCGGCCACAGCATCGTTGATCACGGTGATCTTCTGATCTGCCGGTTTTCCAAGGCTTCGCAAAGCATTTCGAAAACTGCTCCCGATCCTCTGGCCGACAAGATCCGGAACATTGATCTGTTTTGCTCCAAAGGCCACTTCGGCATCTCTTCCCTCCAGAGGATTCAGGGCAAAGGAAAAGCAGATTCCAAGCCGGCTTCCGGCCCGGGAAGTGAACTCTTCCCAGGGATGCTGAGTGCTGACTCCTTCCGCGATGATCCGGAAGAACGTTTCGGCATTCATTTCTTTTTCGAGCCCCGGCGTCAGAAAGGGAGTAAAAAGAAACGAGGAGATCATTCCCTCCGGTCCCATCTCAACAATTCCGGTACGGACATTGGTCCCGCCAATGTCCATGACCGTCAGCTTCTGAGGGTCTTTCGGAGAATGATATCCACCCAGAAAAGCCGGGATCATTTTCAGACTTCCTTCTCCGCCCTCGCGGACCCGTTCCATTTCATCCAGAAACCGTACCAGTTCTCGCTTCCGGTCGATCCCGGAAGCGAGCATCCCATGCCTTTCCAGAAACCGCACTGCGCTCATTCCTTCACACCTCCGGAAGTCATACCCATTACAATATATTTCTGGAAGATGACGGCGATAAGTACCGGGATCAGCGAGCCGAGTATCCCGGCTACGCTGATCATTCCATAATCGATTGTGAATTTACCGTTGAATTCTTCGATCGCGATCGTCATCGTCTTCGAATTCAGACTGGAGGTAAAAATCAGCGCATAGAAGAATTCATCCCAGCTCATCAGAAACGCGAGGATCCCGGTCGCGACGGCTCCCGGCCTTGCAATAGGCAGAAAGATATAAAGCAGCGTCTGAAACCGGGTGGCACCGTCCACCTGGGCTGCCTCCTCAAAGGACTTGGAAATGGATCCGAAAAAGTCCTGCATTATCCATATGATGAACGGGATAATGAAAGACAGATACAGGATCACCAACGGAAACTTCTTATCCAGAAGATGCATGGAATCATAAATACGGTAAAGCGGAATGATCAGCGCCGCGGGCGGCAGCATATAGGTGAAAAGGATCAGCATCATCAATGCGCCTTTTCCGCGAAACCTTATATGTGCAAATGCATATCCTGCCATTGTCCCGAGCACCAGAGAAAGTACCGTCACGGAAACCGCAACGATAAAGCTGTTTTTCAGTGCGATCCGGAATACATAGGCAGGATCGCTGGTATTCGTACTCTGGAAGATCTTCTGATACCGTTCAAACGTGATCGTCTCCGGGATCAGTTTCAGCGGCTTTGCAGTCAGATCGACCGACCGCATGATACTGGACAGGAACATCCATACGACAGGTGCCAGCACGATGACCGCCACCAGAAGCCCCAGAAACATCTGAAGTCCCATGACCCGTTTTTTCCGCGAGGACATACGACCGGTTTTCCGTTTTCCGCCGAAGGCTGCCGGATCGTCTTTTTTCATTTCATTCATGATGCGATCACGCCTCCTCCCGCTTCATCAGCCTGACATACAAAAGAGTCAGGAGCGCCACGACCAAGGCGATCAGATACGCATAGGTGGCCGCCTCCGAGTATTTCAGATTGGTAAAGGCCTGCAGATAGGTATCGTACATCAGTGTTTTGGTGCTGTTGGCAGGGCCGCCCTTTGTCATGAGGTAGAAAATGTCGAATGCCTTGAACTTTTCCACCGTTCTCATGACCACAACGACCATGATGGTCGGCCTCAGGGCCGGGAGCGTTATCGCCCAGAAGCTGCGAAACGCTCCGGCTCCGTCTACCCTGGCTGCCTCGTAGATCGAACTGTCGATTCCCTGCAGGGCTGCCATAAAGAAAATCACTGCCAGCGGGGTCATCTTCCAGGTATCCGCGATGATGATGCACCACATGGCGGTCTTCGGATTGCCCAGCCAGGACTGGTAACCGGAGATCAGATGGAACCGCACAAGAAGCGCGTTGATGACCCCGTATTCTCCGTTCAGCATCAACTTCCAGAGACTGCCGTTGACCACAGTCGGAATCGCCCACGGGATAATGATGATGGAACGCAGAAAGCGTACCCCCGGAAACTTCTGATTCAGAAGCAGGGCGACCAGAAGTCCTGCCACGGTCTCAATGGCAGTGGACGCGATCGTAAAATACAGCGTCCGGCCCAGATCCTCCCGGAAAGTCCTGGAGGTGACCGCCTTGATGTAAAAAGACAGGCCTGCAAACTCCCCTTTGTGGGAAGAGAGCGGATCAATGTTGACAATGCTGTAGATCAGCGTTGTAATGATCGGAACGATTATGACCCCGAATACCACGATCATGGACGGCGTGATCAGTTTGAGCGCATATCGTTCCTCTTCTTTTCTCAGCCGCATTTTTCTAAAGACCGGATCTTTCTGAAGACTGTTTCACTCTTCCGGCCGGATCAGCTTTCGGCCAGTTCCAGAGCAAGCTCCTGAAGACCGTCCAAAGCTTCCTGAGCGCTCAGTTCACCCAGAAGAACTCTCTGGATCTCACTTTGCATGGAAGTGGAAAGCTCATTATAATACGGAACCATGGGACGGTTCACGATAAACTCAAACTGAGTCTGGGAAGCGGCAACGACCTCTGCTCCTGCTTTTTCGATGACGCCTTCATCGGTATAAAGGCTCTTCCAGATTGGAAGCGCGTTTGCGCAGTATTCAGCCTGCATTTCCTTGGATGCCAGGAATTCCATGTATTCCCACGCTTCATCCGGGTGCTGGCATCCGGCTGTGATCATCAGCGGCATACCGCCGTTGACAGTCGCGCTTGCGGCTTTATCCGTTCCCGGAATCGGGATGATCTCACCCTGCCCTGCAACGGAGGACTGGCTCTCGTCATTCATCGCCGCATACTGATAGGTCCAGTTGATGGCAAATACAGCGTTTCCGGCCGCAAAGGTGGAAAGCACATCGTCCTCGATCATCTCAAGGCTCTTCGGATTGCACAGGCCGTCCGACAGGGTAGAAGCCATGAAATCCAATGCGGCAACATTCTCTTCGCTGTTCAGGGTCGGATTGTTGTTTTCGTCTACGAATGCGCCGCCAAACGCGCCGGCGATGCAGGTGTAATCGCAGATCAGGCACTCTGCCTGCGCATAGCATGCAGCGATCGGATATTCGCAGATTCCCTGCTCCTTGACTGCTTTTGCGTCCTCGATCAGCATATCCCAGGTCGTGGGAATTTCTTCGATCCCAGCCTGCTTCAGCAGTTCCATGTTGACGAACATATATTTCACGTCGTTCAGCCACGGCATGCCGTAATATCTGCCCTCATAACGGGTAGCATCCAAAGCTCCCTGATAGATATCGTCCACATCCAGTGCTTCCACCCGGTCCGTCACGTCCAGAACAAGACCTGCTTTTGCAAACTGAGCCGGCCAGATGCAGTCGCCCAGGATCACATCATAACCGCCGCTGGAGGCAGATGTAAGGATCTTCGGTGCCAGTTCCTCATAAGCAACAAAAGTCGGATTGACCTGAATGCCGGTGCTCTCCGTAAACGCCTGCGTCATGGCGGTCACATCTTCCTCGCTGTAACCCGCCTGCTTCATGAACAGGGCATTTAATGTAACATCTTCCGCATAAGCGGATGCAGACAACATGATTGCCGCCGCACAGGAAACCAATGTAAAAATGAGACCTTTTTTCATAATTTACTCCTTTCCAGATTCAGAAAATCGTTAAATTGTTAAGGATTACTTCACACTTCCGCCTCTATATTAGTGCAAATCGCACAAATAATCAACTATAAAATGATGCCCTGCCAGAGAGCCTTATTCAACTGTCAAAGGCCAGCATCGTCCGAAATTTGATATTATTTTGCAGGAAAATAAAAGAAATTCCCCGATTTTCCGTGATTTATCCCGATCCGGGCACTGATTCCCCTTTTATTTCTGTCTTAATCCTGACAGTTCCTGTCCGCAACCGGCTTTCTTTTCCGCTCTTTTCCGGATATACTATAGCCATGATCAAGGAAAAAAAGATCTGAAAAAAAGATCATCATAATAGATTTAGAAAGGAGTCTTCCAGATGTCGATCAGAACAGAAAACGAATTAAAGAAATTTGAGGATGCGATCAACCGCTGCCGTAATACAGTATTTGTTGTTACACCCGATGGAACCGAGTATGATTTGAAGGCACCGGAAGATCACAAAAAAGGAATTGCAGCTCTTTTCAATGCAGACGATTCCATGGATGCAGAAATCTTCGCTACAACACACGAAGATGAGATGGTCATGATCGACTACATGCTGCACAATGCAAAAGCCGCATAATAAAAAGCTGCAAAATATGACTCTGTGGATAGCCTCCCGGATTGATGAAATGGCATCGGTCTGGTGGGTTATATTTTTTTGCCTCTGCTTTTTCCGTTTACTTCTACATCATTTTATTTATAATAGCATCAAATTTCCTTGTTTTATTTCATAATCATCGGAGGACAACGCGTATGATCAGAATTCCCAAAACAGACCTCACCGTTCCTTCTATCGGCCTTGGCACCGTAAAAGCCGGCATCACCTATGAAACTGCAGACGACCTGATTTCCCTGTTCGTTTCTCTTGGCGGAAACCTGATCGATACGGCGAGAATATACTCCGACTGGATCCCCGGCGAGATCGGCCGGAGTGAACGGGTCGTGGGAGACGCGATTGCCCGTCTTGGTATCCGCGACAAGATCGTCCTGATGACCAAGGGCGGACATCCGGACATCAGCAATGGGTTTGACGTGATGACTCCGCGCATGACTATACCGGCAAGAGCTATGGTCAGCTCATTCGGGAGCTGAAGATGCGAAGAGCCTGCGAACTGCTTCGGGAAGGAACCTGTCCGCCGGACCAGATTGCAGAGATGACCGGCTATTCCTCCGTGTCCAGCTT